>UQOT01000001.1 GCA_900542675.1 uncultured Eubacteriales bacterium
CTTGAAAGAGCGGGCTTTAGAATGTTCGCCGCGTCTATCGCGCCCTCTGCCGCACCTGCGCCGATTATCGTATGAATTTCATCGATGAACAGCACTATTTTACCCGATTTGCGAATTTCGTCCATCGCTTTTTTAAGGCGTTCCTCAAACTCGCCGCGATACTTTGCGCCCGCAAGCATTGACGACATCTCAAGCGCGATTACTTTTTTATCCTTGAGAATTTCGGGTACCTCGCCATTTGCAATCTTCTGCGCCAATCCCTCGGCAACAGCGGTCTTGCCGACGCCCGGCTCACCGATTAAGCAGGGGTTGTTCTTTGAACGCCTGCTGAGTATCTGAATAACACGCTCAATTTCCTTATCTCTGCCGATAACCGGGTCAAGCTTGCCGTCTCTCGCCATCTCGGTGAGGTCGCGTCCGAACTTCATCAGCGTCGGGCAGTCGGTCTTACCGCCGCTCTTACGCTTTTCACCCATTGACGCCGCAGGCTCCGAGTATACACCGTCGCCGCCTTCGCTGTCGCTGAGCATACCGAGTATATCCGAATACAGCTTCTGCGGATTTGCCCCGAGAGATATAAGTATCTTTGAGGCTATACTGCTGCTCTCGCGCAACAGCGCAATGAGCAGATGCTCCGTTCCCACATAGTTATGCCCGAGCCGTCTCGCCTCAATTGAACTGCGCTCGAGAACATATTTCGTTCTCGGCGTAAAGCTGTCCGGCATATGATTGGTCGGCTCGCCCGTTTCCAATATTTCGCGGATTACCTCCTCTGCGCTTTCATACGTTATTCCGTTAGACTCGAGTATTTTGCCTGCAACGCCTTCTCCTTCTTTCAAAAGTCCCAGCAGCATATGCTCGGTTCCCACATAATTGTGTCCAAGCTCCATTGCCGCCTCGGCTGAGTAGTTTATCGCCTTTTGAGCACTCTCTGTAAATTTATTCTCATACATAATATATCGCTCCTTTCACTGATTTTCGTAGCGCCTTGCTCGCCCGTATATTTCTTTTGTGCGGGCGGATAATATCCGCCCCTACGGTTTATAAAAATCAAATTTATGTCATATACGCCGATTTCTTCTTTACTACTGCAATTTTTCTTTGATTATCTCGGCACGCTTTAAATCGCGGGAGAATTCGTTTGCGGTGTTATGGTTTTTAACTATGTTCGCCGGCAGCGTCAGATATGTTATCTCGCTCAGCGTTTCATATTTCACATCGGGCAGCAAGCCGAGTGCAACGCCCAAGCGCACGTCGCTGAGACGCTTCATCGCCTCGTTTGAGCTCATAATTACCGCATTTTTAAGCGTTCCGTATGAACGCATTACTCTGTCCTCTACCCTATACTTATCGTTCTTGTGCATTAATTTTCTCAGCTCACGCTCGTTGGATATTACCTCGGATACTATTTGGCTCAAACGCTCAACTATATCCTCTTCGGCTAAACCCAAGGTCACCTGATTTGAAATCTGAAAAATATTCCCGAGCCCCTCTGAGCCTTCGCCGTAAATTCCGCGTACCGTAAGCCCAAGCTGTGACAGCGACGCCGAAAGCTCGCCGAACTTGCCCGTCAGCACATAGCCCGGCAGATGAACCATTACAGAAGCTCTGAGTCCCGTTCCGACGTTGGTCGGACAGCAGGTAAGATATCCGAAGTCCTTGTCAAACGCATAGTCAATCGTCTCCTCAATATAATCATCAAGACTGTTTGCGGTGTCAAAGCACTTTTTAAGCTCAAATCCCGCCTCCATACACTGAATACGCATATGGTCTTCTTCGTTAATCATTATACTTATCCTGCTGTCACCGCTTAGTATCAGTCCACGCTTTCTGTCATTGTTTATCATCTGCGGACTGATTAGGTGACATTCTGCTATTGCCTGCTTTTCATACGGCTTCATCTCCGATAAATCGATAAAAGTCAGCCCCATATCGCTAAGCGCCTTGTTCTCCCGCTCCAAAAGCGCGGCTCTGCACTTTTGAAGCACCTCCTCCTGCTGCTTTACATTTGCAACCCGAGGAAACGGAATACCGTTTATGTTTCTCGCAAGCCTGACCCTTGTTGACAAAACCACATCGCCGTCTCTGCCGCAATCATTGTACCACATATATTACGCCTCCCCTTCCGTCAGCTTTTTAATCTCATCACGAAGCTCCGCCGCGCGCTCAAATTCCTGCTTCTGAACCGCGTCGCTCAGCCGCTGTTTAAGGCTGTCTATCCTGCGCGAAACCTTGAGCTTACCGCCAGCTCTGCCCGGTATCTTGCCTATATGCTCATATGTGCCGTGAATTTGCTTAAGCGGCCGCAGCATTCTATCGTGGAAAGTCTTATAGCACTCACCGCAGCCCAGCTTGCCGCCCGACGCAAACGCGTCATAGCTCATACCACATACGGGGCAGCGGCTTGCCGCCTTGAGCACCTCAGGCTCCTTAATTCCCGAACCGAAAGCATTACCGAAAAAGCCCGACGTCAAGCTTCCGATTGTGTCATAGATTGAGCTGTAATCCGGCATAATCTCCTCCGACAGCTTCTTCGCGCACTCGGCGCACAGCTTTAAATTGCTCTTTTTGCCGTTTACTATACTGAAAACATTCTCTGTTGCTTCATTCTTTCCGCATCTTTCACATTTCATAATATATCAACTCCATAACTTAGATTTTAACGCTCTATGGCGGCTTGGCGGGAAGCTGTCACGGCAAGCCGTGACTGAGGGGTTCAGAATGCGCCGGAAAATATGGGACAGGCAAATACGGCAAACCCCTCCGACCGCCTATCGGCGGCCACCTCCCCGTTGGGGCGGCTTTGGGCTCCTACGTTGCAATACTAACCAATATATTCTTAAGCACTCTTGCGCGAACGGCGTCAAGCGCCGGCTGTTTAAGCCCCAGCGCCTTATCGCTCAGCGCGCTTAAAATGATTTTTTCCTCTCTTTCGCTGATTAAGTCATAGTCATAACAATTATTTATAATCGCCTCGGCGCTCGAATATGAAAGAGCTGCGCCGATTGAGTTTATAATGTGCATAAGCTGCATACCGCTGTCGCTTATCGCCACGCGCGAAATCTTAATATATCCTCCTCCTCCGCGCCTGCTCTCAACAACATATCCGCGCTCGGGCGAAAACCTTGTCGAGATGACGTAATTAATCTGAGACGGCACACAGCTGAATTTGTCCGCGAGCGCGTTTCTCCTGAGTTCAATCTCACTTCCGCCCGCTTCTTTAAGCATATCATTAATAAAATCTTCTATTAAATTACTTAGCTTCACTTTTTAACCACTTCCGTTTCACAAAGAGACAAAATTTGACTTTGACTTTCTTTGACCTTTAATTGTATTATAGCACGTTTATTTTATTTGTCAAGAGGTTTTTGGGAAAAATTTAAAATAAATCAAAAAGGAACCGCAAAATGCGATTCCTCTTAGCTTCTTATTTATCCAAGCCGTAACGCTTTCTGAACTTATCGACTCTGCCGCCGGTGTCAACCAGCTTCTGCTTACCGGTGTAGAACGGATGGCAGGCCGAACAGATTTCTATGCGGATATCCTCTTTTGTAGAGCCCGTCTCAATAACGTTTCCGCACGCGCATCTAATCTGCGTCTGCTTGTACTCGGGATGTATACCCTGCTTCATTTGTTTCACCTCTTTCGGTATATAAAACTCATCATTTAACAAAATTTATGTTTGCCTGAAAATTCAAGCGGCTAATATTATATCATAACAAAATCAAAAATGCAACACTTTTTTAAATTTTATGAAACTTTTATTAGTCACCTAGGCACATATGAATTGACCTTGCCGCCTTAATCCAGTGACTGTCGGGGTCAACCGCCTTGTTCTTGCCGATTACGTTCTCAAGCGAATCATAGCTGAGCTTTGAGCCGTTTAATACAACCATATTGCCGAACTTGCCCTGCATCAAAAGCTCAACCGCGTACGAGCCGTAGCGCGTTGAAAGAATTCTGTCATTAGCTGTCGGCGAGCCGCCGCGCTGTGTGTGACCTAAGATTGTCGCACGGCACTCGAGTCCCGCAAGGTGCTCAAGCTGTCCCGCGATAACCTCACCTACGCCGCCGAGACGAATTGGGTCAGGGCTGTTTTCGATAACCTTTGAGATTACCACATCACCGCCGAGCGGCTTTGCACCCTCTGCAACAACAACTATTGCAAAGTTCTTACCTCTTGCGCGGTTCTGCTTTATAGCATCCGCTACCTTATTTATATCATACGGGATTTCCGGGATAAGCGCCGCGTCAGCTCCGCCGGCAAGCGCCGAAGCAATAGCGATAAATCCCGCGTATCTGCCCATAACCTCAACAACGATGGTTCTGCTGTGCGATTCGGCAGTTGTTCTCAGTTTATCTATCGACTCGGTTGCAGTTGCGACAGCGGTATCAAAACCGAAGGTTGTATCTGTCGATGCGAGGTCGTTATCAATCGTCTTGGGTACACCGATTACCTTAACGCCCTTGCGCGAAAAGTCGCGTCCCGAAGTGAGCGTACCGTCGCCGCCTATAACGATAAGCGCGTCGATACCCGCCTTTTTAAGATTATTAACACCAACGTCCGAAACGTCGCCGCGCTGCTCCTGACCGTGCTCATCAACATAGCTGTAATCAAAGAGATTGTCCTTGTTCGAGCTGTACAGCATAGTACCGCCGCGCGAAATAATACCCGACACATCGTGGAGCGTAAGCGGAACGAACTCCTCCTCACCCAAATAAAGGCCACGATAGCCATGCTTTATACCTACAACTTCAAGATTATAATTCTGAATAGCAGTCTTTACAACGGCGCGGATTACCGCATTAAGACCCGGGCAGTCTCCGCCGCCTGTCATTACACCGATTTTTTTGATTTCACTCATAACTATACCCCTATCAAATAAAATTTCTCAATTACTCAATCTATATTATTCTAACCCAATATCTTTTAAAATGCAAGGTTTTAAGGCTCTATATGTCTATTTTTGTATATTATTCCAAAAACAAAAATAAAGAATGCTTGTTTTTTAAATAAAAACCATAATTTATTCATTATTTGCCCTGCGACAAAGCTTTTTAGGTAAATTAATAAAAAAACTGTAAAAAATATTCAATTTTATCTTGCTAATCTTGAAATATTGAGTTATAATAACTTAGAGATTGCGATTAGGAATTACGCGCGCTTACGTAAGCGTATCATTTCCGCCGCGAGCGTTTGGAACCGGCGTAACACAATTAATTTGCACCTATAATGCGGAATTTACCGCATTTCATTGCATTGGCACGGAACGCCGAGCGTAGCCGTACACTCTGTGTGCGATGCATTCCGGTGTATATTATCCGATCGCAAATAGCAAATATACGAAAAATAATTTTAAGTTACTATATAATTTTACTCACAGGAGGTAATCAAAATGGATAAACAACAGGTTCTTACCAAAATGACCGATGCCGGACTGGTTGCGGTTGTCCGCGCAAACAGCGCTGAAGAAGCAATCAGAATTTCCGACGCGTGCTTGGAGGGCGGCTGCCCGTCTATCGAGCTCACGTTCACGGTTCCGGGTGCGCACAAGGTTATTGAGGCTCTTGCCGCTAAGTACACAAACGGCGAGATGCTCTTAGGCGCAGGCACGGTTCTTGACTCGGAGACAGCAAGACAGGCAATCCTTTCGGGTGCAAACTTCATCGTAAGCCCGGGATTTAACGCTGAGGCTGCTAAGCTCTGTAACCGTTACGCTGTACCCTATATGCCCGGTACAATGACATTTACGGAAATCCTCACAGCTATGGAAGCAGGTGTTGATATCTGTAAGGTATTCCCCGGCGACATCGTAGGTCCGAACTTCATCAAGGACGTTCGCGGTCCTCTGCCGCAGGCTAAACTTATGCCGACAGGCGGCGTTGACGTTAATAACGTTGACAAGTGGATTGCAGCAGGTGCAGTTGCAGTCGGCGCAGGTTCTTCGCTCACAAAGGGCGCAAAGACCGGCGACTATGCTGCTATTACCGCTACAGCTAAGGAGTTCATTGCTAAGATTAAGGAAGCAAGAGCTGCTAAATAATGCACTTACTTAATCGGTTAAACAGTCGGGGTGTCCTTTAGGCGCTCCGCAACCCAATATTTTATACATAATTAAAGGAGATTTATTACCTATGGCTAAAGTTGTTACAATGGGCGAGATTATGCTCAGACTTTCTACACCCAATAACGAAAAGTTCATCCAGGCTGACGAGTTTGATATAAACTACGGCGGCGGCGAGGCTAACGTTGCGGTTTCACTTGCAAACTACGGTCACGACGCTGAGTTCGTTACAGCTGTTCCCGATAACCCAATCGGCGCTTGCGCTGTTGCAGCTCTCAGAAAGTATAACGTTGAGACAAAGAACATTGCCCGCACAGGCGAAAGACTCGGTATCTACTACTTAGAGACAGGCGCTTCAATGCGTGCTTCAAACGTTGTATATGACAGAGCGCATTCTTCAATCTCGACAGCTACAGCTGCTGATTTTGACTTTGACGCTATCTTCGAAGGCGCAGACTGGTTCCACTTCACAGGAATTACTCCTGCTGTATCGGACGCTGCGGCTGAGCTTACAGAGGTTGCTTTAAAGGCTGCTAAAAAGCACGGCGTTACCGTTTCGGTTGACTTAAACTTCCGTAAGAAGCTTTGGTCGAGCGAGAAGGCTCAGAAGGTTATGACAAACCTGATGCAGTACGTTGACGTATGTATCGGTAACGAAGAGGACGCTGAAAAGGTTCTCGGCTTCAAGCCGGGCAACACCGACGTTACAAGCGGTGAGCTTGAGATGGCGGGCTATCAGGATATCTTCAATCAGATGATTGACAAGTTCGGTTTCAAGTATGTTATTTCATCGCTCAGAGAGTCGTTCTCAGCTTCACACAACGGCTGGTCGGCTTGTATTATGGACGGCGCTTCAAGAGAGTTCTATCGTTCGAGAAGATACGAAATTAACCCTATTGTTGACCGTGTAGGCGGCGGCGACTCGTTCGCAGGCGGACTTATCTGCGGACTTATCGACAACGCTGATATGGAGCCTGTTCCGCGTATGAAGGCAGCTATCGAATACGCTGTTGCGGCATCGGCACTCAAGCACACAATCCCGGGCGACTTTAACCTCGTTACCCGCGCTGAAGTTGAAGCCTTAGCAGGCGGCGACGGCAGCGGCCGTGTTCAGAGATAATTTTATAAAAGACAAAAATGGCGGCTTTCGAGCCGCCATTTTTTTGTGTGCAGGATTGCAAAAAACACTTTTTAGTCAGTATGCAAATTACTATTGAAATTTTATAAATAATATAGTATAATTATCTTCTTAAAACAATTTATGTTCATAAAAGGAGACGCTGAGATGAATAAGATTAAGCTTTACGCCTTCAACAACCTGACAAAGACACTGAGTTTTAATATATACGACGTCTGCTACGCAAAGAGCGAGCGTGAGCAAATGGATTATATTGCCTATATTGACGAGCAGTATAATTCCGAACGACTGACCAAAATTTTGTGTGACGTCACCGATATTATCGGTGCAAACGTGCTCAGTATCTCCAAACAGGATTACGACCCGCAGGGTGCAAGCGTTAATCTTATGATAAGCGATGAGGCAATGACTCCGGCTCAGCCGGCAGTCAGCCGTGTAACCGACGGGCAGGATGATATTAAGAGTGATGAAATTATGCTCCACCTTGACAAAAGTCACGTCACAGTGCATACTTATCCCGAGTATCATCCCGAAAGCGCAATAGCGACGTTCCGCGTAGATATATGCGTATCGACCTGCGGCAAAATTTCGCCGCTTAAAGCTCTTGATTATCTAATCGGCAGCTTTGATTCGGATATTATAACGGCGGATTACAGAGTCCGCGGCTTTACACGCGACCTTGAAGGGAAAAAGCTGTTTATCGACCACGATATTACATCGATACAGGATTATATAGACAAGAAAACCCTTGAACGTTACGATGCAATAGACGTAAACGTATACCAGTCAAATATATTTCATACAAAGATGCTGATTAAAGAAATTGATTTACAAAACTATCTGTTTAAAACCGACGTCTATGAGCTTGACCCAAAGACAAGGCTCGACATAAGCGGCCGTCTGCGTCGCGAAATGATAGAAATTTTCAGCGGACAAAACGTATACTAACGCAGATAATAGGAATTAGTGATTAGAGAATACGCGAACATACGTTATCGTATCATTTCCGCCGCGAACGTAGGAACCTACCAACCTACTAACCTGCACGCCTGCGTTCGCGGATGCATTGTATACACCAATTAACATCGCGTATTGGCTATTCGCTAATCGCTATGATGAGGATAACAAATGAAAAATCAGGACAGGGCGCCGATTTATGAGGCGCTTCGGCATTTTAAAGCAATGCGCGTTGTGCCGTTTGATGTGCCGGGGCATAAACGCGGACGGGGAAACCCCGAACTTACGCGGTTCTTGGGTCAGCAATGTATGGACGTTGACGTGAACTCAATGAAGCCGCTCGACAACCTTTGCCATCCCGTTTCGGTAATCCGCGAGGCCGAGGAGCTTGCAGCGGAAGCTTTCGGCGCAAAGCACGCATTTTTGATGGTGGGCGGCACTACAAGCGCGGTTCAGGCAATGATATTTTCAGCGGTCAAAGAGGGCGAAAAGATAATTCTTCCGCGTAATGTCCACAGGAGTGCTATTAACGCATTGGTAGTTAACGGCGCAGTGCCTGTATACGTCAATCCGGGCGTTAACAAAAAGCTCGGCATTCCTCTCGGTATGAGCGCAGAGTCCGTACGCAGGGCAATTGAGGAAAATCCTGACGCAAAGGCGGTTTTCGTTAACAACCCAACCTACTACGGCATATGCAGCGACCTTAAAGAAATAGTCCGCATCGCGCACAGAGCGGGTATGATAGTTCTCGCCGATGAGGCTCACGGAACGCACTTCTATTTTGGGAAAGGCTTTCCGATAAGCGCTATGGCAGCGGGCGCGGATATGGCGGCTGTAAGTATGCACAAAAACGGCGGTTCACTTACTCAAAGCTCGTTTTTGCTCATAAACAACTATATAAGCGAAGGGCGCACAAGGCAGATTATTAACCTGACACAGACAACAAGCGGCTCGTACCTTCTTATGTCATCGCTTGATTTATCAAGGAAAAACCTTGCTTTAAACGGCAAAGAAATATATCGAAAGGTACTTGACTTTGCAAGCTATGCCCGCGATGAAATCAACAAAATCGGCGGGTATTACGCCTTCGGCGATGATTTAATCGACGGGGATGCAACATTTGACTTTGACCTTGCAAAACTGTCGGTTCATACGCGCAATATCGGGCTTGCCGGAATTGAAGTATATGACCTGCTGCGGGATGAATACGATATACAAATCGAGTTCGGCGATATCGGCAATATTCTCGCTATAATCTCGGTCGGCGACACGCCTCTGATGATGGAAAGGCTTATCGCCGCGCTCAGTGATATAGAGCACAAGCACCGCAAATCAAGCATCGGTATGTTAGACCACGAGTATATCTCGCCCGATGTAGCTATGACGCCGAAGGAAGCGTTTAATTCCGACAAACGCTCCGTTCCGATTGAAAAAAGCGAAAATATGATATGCAGCGAATTTGTAATGTGTTATCCGCCCGGAATACCTATTCTTGCGCCCGGCGAGCGCATAACGCGCGATATACTCGACTATATCGCCTACGCGAAAGAAAAGGGCTGCTTTATGACCGGCACGGAGGATATAAACATAGAATATATTAATGTGACGTAAACAAACATACAATAAACTAAGGAATGATTTGATTGGAATTATGGTACAGTGAAAACCACAGCGACGATGTTAAGCTGTCACTTAAAGTTAATCAGCAATTATATACAAAACAGACTGAGTTTCAGCGGATTGACGTTATGACCTCAAATGAGTTTGGCACGTTTTTAACGCTTGACGGGCTGATGATGGTTGCCGAAAAAGATGAATTCATCTATCACGAAATGATAGTCCATATACCGATGGCTGTAAACCCCGATATTAAAACCGTTCTGGTTATAGGCGGCGGTGACGGCGGAACCGTTAAGCAGCTTGTTAGGTACAGGGGAGTAGAGTCTATTGACTTGGTTGAAATCGACCGTGAGGTGGTGGAGGTCTGCAAAAAATATCTGCCGACCGTAAGCTCCGGGCTCAGCGATGAACGCGTAACAATCCGCTATGAGGACGGGCTTAAATACGTGCGCAGTGTGAAAAACTCGGACAAAAAATACGACCTGATTATTGTCGACTCCACAGACCCGTTCGGTCCGGGCGAAGGTCTGTTCACGCGTGAGTTCTACGGCAACTGCAGCCGTGCGCTCAGCGAAAACGGAATAATGGTCAATCAGCACGAAAGCCCGTACTACGAAAACTACGCAAATTCATTAATCCGCGCACACAGCCGAATAAAGGGCGTTTTCCCTATACACAGGATTTATCAGGCGCACATACCGACCTACCCGTCGGGACATTGGCTGTTCGGCTTTGCATCAAATAAATTTGACCCGATAAAGGACTTTAACGCGGAGCGTTGGAACGCTCTCGGGCTTAACACAAAATATTACAACACCGAACTTCACAAGGGCTGCTTTGCCCTTCCGAACTATGTAAAGGAGCTGCTTGACAATGCCTGAATTTTTTAACAATCAGCTATGCTATCTCGGCTGTGACTCTGACTATGAGAGCGCAGAAATCTGCGTTTTCGGTGCGCCGTTTGACTCGACAACGTCATTCAGACCCGGCACACGATTTGCGTCACAAGCAATGCGCCCCGACTCCTGGGGGCTTGAGACCTACAGCCCGTATCAGGACAAAGACCTCACGAACAGACGCATATATGACTGCGGAGATTTAGAGCTTTCATTCGGCGACACCGAAAAGGCACTGTCGCATATTGAGGACTTTTCATCAAAGCTGTTATCCGACAATAAAATTCCGCTTATGATAGGCGGCGAACACTTAGTTACGCTCGGCAGCGTCCGCTCGGCGTACGAAAAGTTCGGCGATGACCTAAGAATAATACACTTCGACGCGCACACCGACCTGCGGGACGAGCTTTTCGGCACAGAATTCAGTCACGCCACTGTAATACGCAGGTGCACAGAGCTTATCGGCGACAAAAAGATTTATCAATTCGGTATCCGCAGCGGCGAGAAACACGAATTTTTGTGGGGCGAGAAGCATAATTACCTGCATAAATTTGATTTAAACGGGCTTAACGAGGCTGTCGAAGAACTTAAAAAATCTGCGAATCCGGTGTACTTTACGCTCGACTTAGACATTCTCGATCCATCGGTATTCCCGGGTACAGGCACGCCGGAGCCCGGCGGAATTAGCTATCTTGACCTGCAAAAAGCAGTGATTAAGGTCTGCGAAAACCTTAACATAATCGGCGCTGATATAGTTGAGCTATGCCCGCCGTGCGACCAAAGCGGCGCGAGCACTGCCGTCGCGTGCAAAATTATGAGAGAATTATTACTTGCAATATAAAGGAGAAAAACACAATGGGAAAAGCATTAATTATAGGTGCCGGCGGAGTTGCCGTAGTTGCGGCGCACAAGTGCTGCGAAAACTTTAAGGCATTCAGCGACATTATGATTGCGAGCCGTACAAAATCGAAATGCGACAATTTAAAGGCACGCTGTGAGGAATACAAGACCAAAGTCGGAAGCAGCACTAACATATCGACAGCACAGGTTGACGCGGATAACGTCAGCGAGCTTGTGACGCTTATCAATTCATACAAGCCCGACATTGTAATGAACCTCGCATTGCCGTATCAGGACTTGACAATTATGGATGCGTGTCTTGAAACAAAGACCGACTATCTTGATACTGCAAACTACGAACCGCCCGACACGGCAAAGTTCGAGTACAAGTGGCAGTGGGCATACCGTGAAAGGTTTGAAAAAGCGGGTATCACCGCGGTTCTCGGCAGCGGCTTTGACCCGGGCGTAACCGGAGTATTCAGCGCTTATGCGCAAAAGCACGAGTTTGACGAGATTAATTATATAGATATCTTAGACTGCAACGGCGGCGACCACGGCTATCCGTTTGCAACGAATTTTAATCCCGAAATAAATATCCGTGAAGTATCGGCAAACGGAAGCTATTGGGAAAACGGCAAGTGGATTGAGACAAAACCGATGGAGATTAAACGCGAGTATGATTTTGCAGAGGTGGGCAAGAAGGATATGTACCTCCTCCACCACGAAGAGCTTGAGTCGCTCGGTCTTAATATAAAGGGAATAAAACGCATACGCTTCTTTATGACCTTCGGGCAAAGCTACCTAACGCACCTTAAATGCCTTGAAAATGTCGGTATGACCTCAATTGAGCCTATTATGTACGAGGGACACGAAATTGTACCCTTGCAGTTCCTAAAGGCTGTGCTGCCAGACCCCGCGTCACTCGGACCTAGGACAGTCGGCAAAACCAATATCGGCTGTATTTTTATCGGCAAAAAGGACGGAAAGGACAAAAATTACTACCTGTATAATGTCTGTGACCACCAAAAATGTTATAAAGAAGTCGGCTCGCAGGCAGTATCGTACACCACCGGCGTGCCCGCTATGATAGGCGCTGCAATGGTGCTGAGCGGCAAGTGGAAAAAGCCCGGCGTATATAACGTTGAAGAATTTGACCCCGACCCGTTTATGGACGGACTAAATAAATTCGGCCTGCCGTGGAAGGAAGATTTCAGCCCGGTGCTTGTAGATTAGACATATATTTAGCATAAAAGTCGCCTGGGCGGGGATCTGGATGTGGCCACACACGCAGTGTGTGACGGCAGATATTAACAGTTATGAACCATATTATGCAATGCCTTTAAGCTAATACGCAAATAGCCAAAAGACTGACTAAGCGGGGCGCCGTTTCCTAAACACGTTCACTCTATTGTTGTGCAAAAAGTTACTTTCTCGACACACTAAAAGCCTCCCCCTGCCAAAATGGGGAAGGCTTTATTATAATATGCACTGTTTTATTCTGCTGTTTCTTTGCTGTAGAGTGTATATCTGTCCTTGCCGTTATGCTTTGAGGTATAAAGTGCAAGGTCGGATTTTTTGAACAATCCGTCATAAGTCGTATCATCGTTCTTATAGAACGAAATACCGATACTGAGCGTTAAACTTATACTCTTGCCGCCTGCTGACACCGCCATATTACGGGCCTTTATTCTGTCGAGCGCATTGGTTACGCGTTTCTCGTTACCTCCGACATTTACGGCAAATACCATAAACTCGTCTCCGCCTATACGGCCGACAATATCTGTTAGCTCAAACTCCTCAGAAATTGTCTTGCTGACAAGTTTAAGCGCTTCATCACCCGATGCGTGACCTAAAGTATCGTTAACATTTTTGAAGTCGTCAACATCAATTATAAGAAGAGCGTGGCTCTGACTCTGGTGTCCCTCAATAGCGCTCCTTATCATTTTTTCGGTCGCACCCTTGTTGTATATTCCGGTTAAAGAATCGGTTGCCGCCTGTGCGCGAAGCTTCTGCTCCTTTAAATACTGTTCCTCAACATTTACAACAACGCCGATAACACGAATAGGAACATTATTATTATCTTTTACCGATGTCAGTGTCAAAGTATTGTGCGTATACGCATTGCTCGCGTCCTTGAGCCTTACTATTATTTCAAAATTGTCACTTATTCCCTCTCTTAAATCGTACAGGCAATTGAGCATTCTCTGCTCATCATCCTTATGTATAAATTTAGCAAGCAAGTTGCCGTTGTCCTTAAAATCCTCACCCACTCCGAAACGTCCGGCAAACAAATCGGATACCTCGTATGAGTCTTTAATTATGTTCCACTCAAATATGCAGCACTCTGTTTTTTCAAGAACAATCTTGTTTCTCGCCTCAGCAAGAGCAAGTTTCTCCAGCGCCTTTTTCTCATTGCTTATATCAAACAAAACGGTGTATACAACGGACTCAAGCCCGTTTTGGGTAGTTGTTAGCTGACTGTGACTCGACACCCACATCTCTTCACCCTTACCGGTCAGCATCTTATACTGAGCGTCTGCGGTGCCATTCTCACGCAGCAGTCTCTTCTGTCTTGCAAACTGGCGCTTTGATTCCTCACCTACAAGCATACAGAAAAATTCCGAACGATACTTCTTTTTTACATCGCCTCTGTTATAACCGAACATTTTATAAAACATAGGAGTTACCGACTTAATCGTAAATCTGTCATCAAAATGACTTATCATCGTACCCCCGACAACATTATTTATAATGAGACGATCCTCATCCATCGTCTTTATAGCTGTGCGAAGCAGTCGAACAAGAACTCGAATAACACATACGGCAACAATTATACAGCCTATAATAATAACAAACAGCCAAATAAATCCCTCGTGCTCCTCGGGATTATTAAAGAAAAAATTTGCGGCTATGTAGTGCGCCAAAAAAGAGCCTATGAGTACAAATACTGCGCTCCATACAAATTGAAGAGTAAGATTGCCTTTTTCCAAAACGGCAAATATCCCCTTCTTTTCTTCCTCTTCAAAATCGCGCTCCCCACCACGCTTAAACGCCTTAAACACCCACATCACCACCGTTTCAAATACATACTGGCCTATATTATTATATCATAATATTTTGAACTTTGCAATATATTTTTGCACTTTTACAAACACAAATACTAATATTTTAAATATTATTCACAAATTTTCAGTAAATTTGTATAGTATATCATGCACGCTTTAAACTTCTTACGTATTTCACACCGGGTATAATACCAATAAGCAGTCCGAAGCCTATAGTAACCAAAAATACCGAGAGCGAAGTTAAAACCATACTCATATCAAACACAATCGGCAATGAACGTACCGCCGCGTACAGCATTCCACACAGTATGCCGAGCAATATACCCAAAAGACAAGCTGTAATCACAACAAGTACGTCTACAGACCAAAATGTCATAAACACCTTTGCTTTTGAGTAATTACTGCCCCGTATATCATATAGAGCGCTGCGGTCGGACGGATAAAGCGTTAGCATCAAAAGAGCTGCACCGCTTAATATCAGCATAATTATATACACAATTATACCGACTGTATTCGCTCCCGCGCTCTTTGACCCGCTGTAGCTTAAGCTGTAGCCGTAGTCCTTATTTTTGTCGGGTCTTACCGCGCCGGAACTTGATTTATCATTTAAGTATTTCTCCGCCTCCGCTCTTAGGGTGTTCTCATTTTTTACACCGACAAACACGTATGTGTCTGTATCCTGTCTGCCGAGCAAAATTCTTGCGGCGGTATTCGGCACTATAACAAGCGAACCGCAGTTCCAGCCGTTTACGCCCTTCATCACGCCGAGCACATTATACACCTGATTATTGAGTTTTACCTGCCGGCCTATCGGGTCTGACTCACCGAAAAGCTCACGTGCCGCCTCCTCGCTGACTACCGCACCGAAGCTCCTTGAATTTACCTCGGATGCACTGAAGGCTCTCCCAGATACAATTTCTGCCGCAGCATAATCAAAAAACGTGTTATCGGTTACTATCGCGGGAAAATTACAGCTCTTTTTTGAGTTGCCGTACATCTCTACGCTGTCTATTCTCTCGTAAGGTAAAACGTTTTCTGCCCCGGTAACATTTTCACGCAGTTTAGCTGCGTTCATCCATGTGCAGTCATTAAGCTTAAGCGTCATAATATTACCGCCGAGCGGATGCTCTGCAAAGCTGCGGGCAGTCATCTCCGCGTGCGCTGCAAACAAAATTGCAGTCACCAAAAACGCCGCAATAAAAAAACCGAGCGCAGTTATAACTGCCTGAGTTTTATTACGCGAGAAAAACTTAAATGCGCTGCGAAAAGCCGCACCGCAGCTCTTAAATACACATATCGCCTTACCTGCATAACACGAAACTTTTTTTCTCATTACCGGAACCTCATATACTTTCACATCTTCACAAAAACGACGGACGCACAAAAAAGGCGCGTCCGTAGCAAAAATCTCTAAATATCCAATTCGTCCTGAAGCGCCGACTTACCCGTTGATTTCAGGTTATCGCTACGCTCTCTTGACTGATCGCCAAACGATTCGCTGACGCTGTTTTCGCTGTCCTCGCTGTTTTCACTGCTCTGATTTGACGAACCGTCACTGCTGCCGGCATCTGAGCCGCCGCTATTGTTTTGCGGCGCTGTACTCAGGCTGCTCTCAGCGTCTGCTTTATAGAGCACAACATCACCCACGCTCAAACCGCTTATAATCTCAACGTTTGTACCGTCGCTCACACCGTACTCAACCTTTACAAGCTTATATCCATCAGGTACTGTGATGCGCGGATAATCTGCGGCATTCATCGTATTCTTATCATTTGCCGCAGACGAATTTGTAATAACCAACGCATTTTTACCGTCAGACTCATAAAGAGCATTTTCCGGCAATGTTATGGCGTTGATTGCCGAGTTTAAAATAATCTTCGCATCAACATTCATACCCGACTTTATCTTACCAGGGTCGGAAATAGTAATTTCGACTGCGTAAACCGTCACGCCGTCGCCCTTCTTCTCACCCTCACCCGCGATATTAGTAATCTCACCGCTGAATGTCTCGCCCGGCAGAGCGTTTGCGGTTATAACAACCGTCTGTCCGAGCTGTATATTCCATATATCAAGCTCATCAACCTCGATTGTGAACTTCATTTTGCTCATATCCGCGATAACCATAAGCGGTTTATCGGTCTTACCCGCGGTGACATTATCGCCAATCTTGGCATTTTTCACAAGGATGATACCGTCTATAGGCGATGCAATTTTATACTTTTCAAGCTCCTTCTGCGCCTGTTCGAGCGCAAGCTCGCTGCCCTCAACGTCAAGCTTTTGACCCTCCGATGAATTTGATGACGAGCTTTTAAGCGTCGCTATAACCTGCCCCGATGAAACGGTTGAACCGTTACGGACATTTACAGACTGAACCGTACCCGTAACACTCGGTATAAGCCCGATTTCAGTGCCGTTTGACTGAGTTATCGTCGCAATCTGTCCTCCGGTGAGTGTGCTTCCGCTCGATATTTTTAAATCTGAGATTGTTCCGCTCGCGTTAGCGTATATCTTGAGATTATCATCAGATGAGCTGCTTCCGCTGACCTTTGCGCGCTCAACAGCATTTTCCGCCATCTGAACCGCAAGCTGTGCGTTTGTATCGTCAACCTTATATACAAGCTCGCCTGCCTTGACCTCCTCACCCGCATTGAGCGGAGACTCGGTTACTGTACCATTTACAAGCGATGTAATCTCATATCTCGCGTTAGGCTCAACATTTCCGCCCGCCGCCATAGTTTTAATTACATTGCCCTTAACCGCGTTTGCCGCCGTATATCCCATCAGCGGATCCAAACCGCCCGAGAACAGGAATATGCAACCAACTATAATGCCGACCACAACCACAGCCGCTGCGCAGCTGCCCGCAATCAGCTTTGCGTGCTTTTTAACTACCGCCCTAAAACCGCTTGGCGCGGCGCTCTTATCCTCAGTTTCTATATCGTCAAGGTCATAATACGACCTCTGCGTAATCTGCGGGCGCATATTCTTAGGCGCATATGCCGCATATGTCATATCGTCCGCTGAGCTCTCAATAACCTGTGTATATTCATCCTCGTCATCGTTATCCGATAATTCCTCAATTTCGGGTTCCTCAATTTCTTCCTCGCCGATTTCTTCGGCTTCTTCAAACTCTTCTGTGTCCTCATAATAATCCGCATCATCTTCGGCTTCATATTCTTCGGATATATTTGAAATATATTCATCAACGCGTGCGGCTGTCTCCTCAATAGTGCTTAAATCCATCTCGCCGGTATCGCCGCCCAAAGTGTCATACGCATCTGTCCGTACGTCAAAAACACCGTCAGTTTCATCCCCACGGTCTGTATCCGAAACGCTCAAGGTATCAACATCATTAAGTTTTAAAGCGTCCTCTACGCCTAAAATATTGTCCGGGTCAAGTTCCGTATCGCCGGTCAAGCTATCATACGCATCGGTTAAATTTTCAGAATTCGTGTTGCTTTCAGGCTTATCATCGCCCGCAAACAGCTTTCTAAAAACACTCATTAGTATACTCCTTTGTCAGAATAAACTGCGCACTCTTTTTGCCGTACGCCTATAAATATTCTAAACTACTATATTGTACCAAAAATATAGCACAGAAATGTTAACCAAATATTAAGATTGTATTACAGCGATACAAATATTTTATTCAAATGTACTATTTACTATGCACATTTACCAAATATCTGCAAATTACAGCTACGCGGCGCATAATCAGGAACTGCTTGTCCCACTGCCCGTATATTTCTTCACGATATACTCATTGGCGAGGTCTTCAAGTCCGTCGTCAAGCCACCCCGAAAAGTCTTCAAAATCCGAATACTTGCGCTTTAAAGCGCAGGTTAGGATATAGTCGCAAAGCTGCGGGTTTTTCGGCAGCAGCGGACCGTGCAGATATGTCGCGATTACATTTTTGTATATCACGCCCTCATATCCGCTGTCGCCTGTGTTTCCGTTACCGAACTTCACCTTGCCGAGCGGCGTATGACTTCCTATATACGTTCTGCCTGCGTGGTTTTCAAATCCGACTATCGGCTGAGAAAACATAGCGTTTTCAAGAACAACGTTGCTTATAAGCCTTGTATCCCCCGCATCGGTGTAAATATCAAGAATGCTAAGCCCCTCTATCTTAGCACTGTCGGTCTTATAATACTTTCCGAGCAGCTGATAACCGCCGCAGACGGCAACCAAAACTCCGCCGCCCTCGACGTATTCAGTAAGCTCCGCCTTTTTTTCAAGAAGAAGTCCGCAGACTATCTCCTGTTCACGGTCAGAGCCGCCGCCGACAAATATTATGTCGGCGTTTTCTATATCAAGAATGTTGTTCTTGTTTGTACACTCAAGAACGTTTGCCTTTACTCCGCGCCACTCAAGACGCTTTTTAAGACACGCTATATTCCCCTTGTCGCCGTAGAGGTTTAAAAGGTCGGGGTATAAATGCACAATATTAATCTCATAATTCTTATCCCTTACGTTTTTATCTGTAAATAATTGAGTTTTAGACGGCATTTATCTCACCTCCACCTGATATCGCAATTTCAGTGCTGCTCAGCTCTTTTTTAAGATTAAGCATTGTCGTCTGAGTCGGGTACAGCGCAGTGTAGTTTACGAGTACATAGCAAACCTCCGACTCTTTATTCTGCACACATCTTTCAATTGCAAACTTCATATCCTCGGTAACAACCTCAGGCACTATATCGGCATATTTAAATCTAAGTGCGATATCATACTTACGTATGCCCGTAGTTATCAAGTTATTAAGATTTGCATCGCCCAGCTTGTCAAAATCAACGTCCCAAAGCCACGATACATCGCGGCCGTCATTTGCAAGGTCGTTTATTGCAACGATAACGTCCTTCTTACGCTTGTCCAGCAGCACGGTCTGTATCGCCTGATTAAAGCCCGCTGGATTTTTGGCAAGATTTAAAATACACGGCTTTCCGCCGAGCGGAATTAATTCCATACGTCCAATCTGCGGCTTGTAATCGCTGAGCATCTCATTAAAATTCTCAGCACCTATTCCCATAACGCTGAGCGCGGAATATACCGCAAGTATATTATATATATTGTAAAAGCCGCGATAGTTAACGTCAATTTTCTTGCCGCCGACACTGAACTTCATTGAGCCTGATAAATCCACATTCGTCGCAGGGAAGTCAATCTTCGGCCGCTTGTTGCCGCAGGAAGGACAATAATAATCTCCGAGCTGGCTGTAGTGGAAGTAATTATACTCCTGCTCCGCTCCGCACTTGGCGCAGAAACGTCCCTCCTTGGTCTCGTCAACCTGCGGCAGAACCTGCTCCGAAATTCCAAAGTAGTGCGCGTCCCTGCCCTCGCCGAACTGCGCAGTAAGCGGGTCGTCACCGTTCAATATCAGCTTCACGCCGCTTGCCATATCTATAGCCTCGTTCAAAAAGTCAACCGTTATATCAATCTCACCGTAGCGGTCAAGCTGGTCACGGAACAGATTGGTAATCACCATATAATCGGGCTTTATGTACTTAAACACCCGCCTTGCCGACGCCTCGTCAATCTCAAGCACCGCGTAGTCCGCCTTGAACGTGCCAAAAATATTACACGCCTGCGCAAACGTGGTAGCGATACCACCGAGCATATTCGCGCCGAGCTTGTTGCATACCGTTGTATATCCGCACTTCTCTAAGGCGGTATTTAAAAGGTTATTCGTCGTTGTCTTTCCGTTTGTGCCGCAGGTAACTATAACACCGCGGGTTATATTCTTTTTTAAAATCCCGATTAAGTTCGGGCAAATCTTAAGCGCGATAACGCCGGGGGTCGCTGACGACTTCTTACCGACAATTCTGCCGGCAACAGACGCAAGCTTCGCCGCCCATACGGCAAGTAGTTTCCGCATTTTTCTGTCTCCTTTTCGGATTATTTTACTCTATTATACCGAAAAGGCTTTGCATTTTCAACCCCTAATTTACATAAGTCCGTTTAAGTAATCCGCAATGACCTCTGCTGCGCACTGCATCGCGTATTTTGCCTCGCTTAGGCTGTTTCCGCTCGAGCCCATCTCGATAATCAGGCTGCCGTGCGTCGCGTGGCAGTTAAAGCGTTCCTTTCTAAGGTCAATATGCCGCATCAGGTTGGGATATTTTTGGTCAATCGCGTCCTGAAGCTTAACCGCAAACTTTAAGTTTTCGCGCCAATCCGGATGATAAAGTCCCTTCTCATTGGTTCCGACAACAAACATAAGCTGTGCCGCATTTTTATCTTCTATCTTTGTGAGCAGCTTCGCCTTTGTTCCGTCATCGTATACAATGGAATCGCGGTGCAAATCAAGCACTATCTGAATTGACGGATAATCGCTTAAATACTGCTCAATCGAATTAAGCGCGTCGGCATATGCGCCGTTAAACGACGGATGGTCGTGGAGCGCGGTGTCGTGCAGCGTCTCTATCCCGCGTTCATTGAAAATTTGCGCAACTTCATCACCCACTGCGACTACGTTTTTACTTGTGTCCGTGCTGCGCTCGCTGTCACCGCTGTTATACCGTCTTGCGCCCTCGGGTGAATACGCCTCGGTTGCGTGAGTATGTACGATAAGCACCTTCGGTCCGTCGACTGCCATATTAAGGTCAAGCGGCTCCGCTAAAAGCTCCGCCACGTCAACACCGTATGAGGTCTGATTTCCTATTTTCACCTCATTTGAATTGCTGCTCGCATTCTGTCCCGCGTTGATTGCCTTGATTTCCAAATCGCCCTCTGCGCTCAAATCCTCCTCCGTCTCCGGCTGAGGCTCCGGAGACGGCTCCGACATTACCCCGCCGCCCTCCGCGCTCTTTACAAGGCCGTAGCTGTTCACGAGCTCGGCGCCCGGAACCTCGTACGCTACCGCCGACTTCCCGTCACTCGGGTTAAAGCCTATGACAAATCCGCACACACCGCCCAAAACAAAACTCAGCTTTTCGCTTATCTTGATACCGCTCTCGCGTTTCGGCTTGGCTTTTTGGCGCAAAGGTGCGGATTTTATGCCTGTTGCGATAAATGCCGTAAACGCAATTACAGCAATAAAAAACGCGCAGAATTTAAATATGGTGTGCGCGTCAATCACCACTGCCCGATACTGCTTTTTTCTTCCCGACGACCTGTAGTTCCTCGCTATCATTTTTATCCTCCATATAACCGACTCTTAAACCGCAATATTTCTTTGTGCTTGTCTTTATATCATATGCTTAATAAATTTTAATATTACTTATTCATCTGTTGCTAATTTTTTGAATATATAGTATAATACTTGATGCAATCAGACAGAGTAAGCAAATGATGAAGGGTTACAAGGGCAGACTGTTCTGTTTGGAGCTGAGCTTTATCGGCCGGGCGCTGCTCTGCGTATTGACATTCGGTATCGGATACATATTTCTTGCGCCGTACGTTCAGACATCATTTGCAAACTTTCACGAATATTTAAGAGGAGTTGCAGAACAAAATGAATAAAACCGATTTAAAAGAAAAAATTTGGACAAACGCCGAATATTTAAACTATGTAAATTTTCTCCGCACATTGAGCGATGAAAATTGTAAAAAATTTAACGATAAAATCACTCCCGCAACAGGGAGTGAAATTTTCGGCGTCAGAGTACCCAAACTGCGCGAGTGCGCTAAGGAAATTGCAAAAGGCGATTTTCGCGCCTTTCTCGACTGTGCGGATAACTTAGCGGCAAGTGCACCGCTCAGCCACGAAGAAATCACGGTTTACGGGCTTGTAATAGGCTATGCAAAGCATCTGCCCTTCGGTGAGCTGTGCGAGAGAATACGTCGTTACTCCCGCCTTGTAAACAACTGGGCGTGCTGTGACGTGCCGGTCAGCACACTGAAAGCCATCCGTGAGTACAGCGAAGAATACAAAATTGAAATACAGGGCTTTCTAAACGCGGAAAACCCGTGGCAGCAGCGCGTCGGCGTAATTATCCTGCTCGACCACTATTTAAGCGCCGAGGATAACGCCGAGTACGCGCTCACACAAATAAACCGCGTAAACAGCGGCGAATACTATGTCCAAATGGCTCAGGCGTGGCTTATCGCAACTGCGCTTGCAAAGCACCGCGGCCTTACAAAGCGGTATCTTGAAACCGACTTCTCCTTAGGAAACGAAGTCCTCAAAATGACCGTCCGCAAGCTGCGCGACTCCTACCGCGTCTCCGCGGAAGATAAAGAATGGGCAAAGACCCTTTTATAAAAAAACAAAAGGCGCCCCTACGGGCGTGGTCTATCTTGACGTGGTAAAAGTGATATTATTCCCGTCACTGACGGCGATAATATCACCTTGTAAATCAGTCCTATACAATTTTACGTCAGCGTCACTTAAACGACTTAAAGTTTTTTCGTTCGGGTGTCCGTATCTGTTATTTTTGCCGACAGATATAACCGCGTATTTAGGCATTATCTCTCTTAGCCATACGTACCCTGTCGAGGTGTTTGAACCGTGATGTCCTACTTTTATCACGTCAGCCGACAAGTCATATCCTGCTTTTATAATATCGTTTTCCTCGTCCTTTTCCGCATCGCCTGCAAACAGAAATGAAGTGCTACCATAGGCTAATTTCATTACAATTGAGGTATTATTCAAATCGTCCGTGTTTTCATCAACGGGACCGACAATCTGAACTTTGCTGCTGCCGAGCGTGAAGCCGTCGCCCGCCGACGGGTGCTGTATCGTCAGTCCCTGTTCCAAAACCTTTTGCTTGAAATTTTGATACGCCCTTGTGTCATCTTCTGTTTTGGGCGCAAGCACGGTGTTAACACTCACCACGGAAAGTGCGCCTGACAAGCCGCCGACGTGATCTTCGTGCGCGTGAGTGCATATCGCATAATCAAGCGTTGAAATATTTTGTTTTTTCAGATACGCCGCAATCAAATTGCTGTCCGCCGCGTTGCCGCCGTCAATCAGCATAGAATGACCATCGCATAAAACAAGTGAAGCGTCAGCTTGCCCCACGTCTATAAAATGCACGACTAACCCTGATGTATACCGTTCGGTAGGCAATGCGGTTGGTGTAACTATATGTGTTGATGAAGATGTTGAAGTTGGTTGTGTTGGCACACAACTCGTAAATAGGCATATGAACACCAGTATTACGAAAATTATCAAAATTTTTTTCATATAAACTTACCTTTCATATTTTTAGACTATATATGGTCTATTGTACCATATTTTTCGATAAAGTCTATATATGGGCGAAAAATATTTTTATATTAAGTTAAAATTATTTTAGACCATATATGGATTGGAAGGTATAAACGTATGACTACACAAAAAGCTGTTGCAAATAGAATTTTAGAATTATGCAATCAATATAATTTAACAGTAAACGGTTTAGCTACGATTTCTGCTGTACCTCCTTCCACGTTAAAAAATATTATAAATGGAGTAAGTCAAAATGCCGGAATTGTCACTATTAAAAAATTGTGTGATGGCTTAGGTATTACATTAATTGATTTTTTTAATACAGAAACTTTTAAAATTTTGGAGCAAGAGATTAAATAATCTTATATTATTTCTTCACTTTGACATTCTTTAAAATAAAAAAAGAACCGTGTCGCAATTGTCACGGTTCTTTACGTGTTAATTTACTTGCGTGATTATGCAGCTTGGCTCCTCTTTTGTAGTGCCAAGCTATACAACTATGAAAGCTTTTTTATTTTATTCTTGATAGTTTTACTATGTAATATATAAATCCTATTATTAAATATATGATTATGCCTATTACTATTACGCGTATATTCCAGTGCGAGCCTATTGTGAGGGCTTCGTTGCCTGTGATTTTTTGAAGCGCAATTTCTGCGTAAAATCTGATTTTGTTATAAAGTGCAAGCCACAGCGCTCCGAGTGCGCACACACCCATAAATATTGAGTAGTTATACGCGCGTTTTTTCGCCTTAATAACGCCGCACTTTGCGAGTATAATCAGTAAAACCGCCGCTGCTGCGAATACGCCTGTCAGCGACCACGCCATAATCTGTGTATATACGACTGTAGTTCCGACTCTGTAGAGATTGCCTATAAGCAGAACAATAACTATTGCCAAAAGACCGAAACTTAAGTTAATCATATACCAGTTGGTAAGACTTTCACGACGGCGTTCACGCTCGACGCGAAGCCTGTTTTTTTCGGCGTTCTTTTCTCTTTTGCTCATATTTGCCATTTCTTGTTTCTCCTTAATATTTTAAATCTCATCTTTTTCATACATAATTATTGAAAGCGCGGTACTTCCCGCAGTTTCGGTGCGCAGAATACGCCGTCCCAGTCCAACGGCAAACGTTTCGCCGCCGAGCTCTAAGAATGCGTCCGCCTCCTCACGCGCAATACCGCCTTCGGGTCCGATTATCACCGCGATGTTCTCCGCAGCCGCTCCGCTGCTTGAACGCAGTACCTGCTTTAGGTTTTTCTCTCCGCTGTGACCGAGTTCCTCATAAAGCATAATGCTCAAATCATAACTCTTAAGTGCAGCTATCACATCACAAAATTCAACAGGCTCGGCTACCTGAGGAACAAGACCTCTGCCGCACTGTTTAGCGGCTTCGCGAGCTATCTTGTTAAGCCGCTCAATCTTATTTGCGCCGCGTGAGCCGACAGGGATTTTTGCAACCGACCTTAAGCAGCTGACAGGTACTATCTTATGCACGCCGAGTTCAACCGCTTTTTGGACAATTACGTCGAGCTTTCCCGCCTTCGGAATTCCCTGAAACAGCGTTACCTTGGTACGCGGTTCAAGGCTCGACTTCTGCACATTTAAAATCCTGCAATTCATACAGGACGCACTGATTTCCGTAATCTCGGTCTCATACTCATAACCGCTGCCGTCAAATACTGATATTCTGTCGCCGCAGCTCATACGCAGAACCTTCATTATATGCCCTGCGTCCTCATATATAATCAGTGTTTCGTTTTCTCTGTCAACGTTTTCGGGCTCGGTGAAAAACCTTCTCATATACTCCTCTTTCCGCGCGGCAGAGCGCTATTTATGGTTATTCCGACTTCTTCTGACCGTTTTGATTATTTTGATTATTTTTATTATTCTTATTATTCCTGTTCGGTCTGCGGCGGCCGGCGGATGAACGTTTACTCTCGCCCTGCGGCTTATTCGGCTTTTCGGGCTTTTTGCTGTCTTCACGCCGCGGCGGCTTCGGCTTGTGCGAGCCCGGCTCAGCCGCGCTCTTTTTGCGGCGGCGTCTGCCTTTATGCCCCTCGTTCTTCGGCGGCTCCTTTTCCTCTTCCTGCTCAGGCTCTGAAATAAACGACACCGCAGAGAACATCGACTCGGCTCTCTCTAAAGCTTCAGCTTCTTTCCTGGCTCGAACATCATCGAGCGATACTGTCGGCTCAGCGCCGACAATATTAAATTCGCCGACCTTATAAATTTCTGTTTTATGACCTTCCTCATCATTCAGGCGCACACGCACCTGCTGCTTCAATGTCTCAGCATCCACTACAACGCCGCGTCCGTCTATTGTCTCAACCTCGGTTCCGCGGTACGGAATTGTTTTCAGCGCGTCCTCATACGCCGCCTGCTCATACTGCAAACAGCACATAAGCCTGCCGCACGTACCCGAAATCTTTGTCGGATTGAGCGATAAGCCCTGTTCCTTTGCCATCTTAATAGACACAGGTCTGAAATCGTCCAAAAACGTGCTGCAGCAAAGCGGACGACCGCATATGCCTATACTGCCGAGCATCCTCGCTTCGTCTCTGACGCCGATCTGACGCAGTTCTATACGAATTTTAAATACGCTTGCAAGCGAACGCACAAGGTCACGAAAATCTATGCGCCCGTCAGCCGTAAAATAGAACAAAATCTTACTGTCGTCAAATGTATACTCAACATCGATAAGCTTCATCTTGAGCTTATGCTCGAGGATTAAGTCGGCTGCAATTTTAAACGCCTCTTTCTCCCTTATCTTATCATTCTCGGACTTTTTAAGATCCTCCTCCGTCGCCGTCCTAATTATAGGCTTGAGCGGCGCTACAATCTCCTCGTCCGGAACTTCGCGGTTCGGTATCGAGACGCGTCCGAGTTCAATACCGCGCGCGGTCTCGACAACTACCATTTCACCGAGTTTGACCTTTTCACCAATCGGGTCAAAATAATAAATCTTGCCCGCGTTACTAAATCGAACTCCTATAATTTCTACCATGTATTTCCTCCCAATATTCGCATACCATACAAAACATAGCGATGCGGAAATTTGCGTTGCTTTTAACTACCCTCTCATACTTTAACGTTATATCTGTAAACTGCACCGCCGCGCGCTTTGTTGCCGCACGCGACAGCTTCTTCATATCCTCCGTCTTATCGGTGTTTACTATTCTGTCTGCAAGACCGAATTTAAGATGTGCAAAGTCACTGAAAAAGCTTTTCAAAACCGAAAATATAAAATCAATATTGCTCTGCTCACTCTTTAAAAACTTTGCAAAATCAAAAATCACACGGTTCTCACCGGAGACGAGATTTGTCGCATATGATATTGTGCGGTTTCTGATATCATCCGCACCGTCGCTGCCGAGCAAACTCAAAGCCGCGCCTATACTGCCGCCGCTCATAACCGCTTTTAGCGCCGCCTCATCCTCAGGCAGTCCGCTAACCTCGCTCAAATAATCTGCGACAACCTTCTCGGGAAGCGGAGAAAACCTAATCTCATTCGCCCTTGACAAAATCGTGGGCAGCAATTTGCTTGAATTTTCCGCCAGCAAAATAATTGTGCAATAAAGCGGCGGTTCCTCAAACACCTTTAATATACTGTTCTGCGCCGCAGCAAGCATACTATCCGCGTGCGGAACAATATACACCTTTCTGCCTGAACTGTACGGTCTTATATATATATCGCGCCGCATCTCCTTAACGGTGTCAACCAAAAGCGCGCCCGACTTGCTCTCAACTCCGCACCACTCGTTTGTCACGGTTATTATATCGGGATGCTCCTTAAAATCGGTACCGACAATCTTTTTTGCAAACGCCTGAGCCGTTGTGTACTTGCCGACGCCCGCGGGACCCGAAAATATATAAGCGTGACCTATCCGTCCGCTGCGAAGCGCAGCGTTTAAAACGCTCTTGACATTTTCGTGTCCGTATATTCTATCATCTGTTCCGATTTCGGATAATCCCACCATAAAAACCTCTGTTTTACGCCGTAACGGCGATTTTTTTAATGTCGGTAAAATCGCGGATATAGTCCGCGGTATTTTCATCTATAAGCTGCCCCGGGACGGTTATCGGACTGCACGGCGGACAGCATACCAAAGTTTCCGCGGCAATTCTTCCGACAGCATTTTTAAGGCTCACGCTCACCGATTTACCGAAATACGAATTGCGCATATTCTCACTGAGAACAATTTCGGGCATCGGCCGCATATCTATTATATCCTGCGGTCTAAACTCTGACGCGGCAATTTCGCATATCGCCTTATCTATCGCGTTCAAGTCCTTATCCGTTGCAGCGGCAGTGAGATAAAACAGTACGTTTTTCTCATCCGCCATCTCGGTATAAATCCCGTAATCGCGGCTCAGCAGCTTAGCTGCGCCGTAGCCCGTGATACCGAGCTTTGAAAAATTAACTACAAGCTTTGTCATATCGCAGTCTGTGTTTAAATCGCGCTTTAAAATGCACGACACATTGTCAATGACTGAAATACGGCTCTTTATCTCTATAATCTTATCTATCACGCTGTCAAGCCGCTCACTGTCCATTCGCCGAACAGCCTCGTCAAGCGATGCGAGCAGCATATATGACGGGCTTGACGTCTGAATAAGATTTATGTTTTTAAGCAGACGTTCCTCGTCAATGCGCCCTCCTCTGCCTATATGCAAAAGCGCCGTCTGGCCAAGCGCTGCAAGCGTTTTGTGTGTGCTCTGCACAACGATATCCGCGTCCTGTCTGAGCGCGGTCTCGGGCAGCTTATCACTGAACACAAAATGAGCTCCGTGCGCCTCGTCCACAATAAGCGGTATTCCAGCTAAGTGAACTGCCTCGGCAATCGCGCGGATATCCGAGCACACGCCCATATAACTCGGCGATGTCAATATAACCGCTGCGGCGTCAGAATGCTTTTTAAGCGCCTTAACAACACTTTCAGGTGAAAGATTTAAGTAAATTCCTCTCTCAAAATCAAACTCCGGCTCAACAAACACCGGTTCCGCACCCGCTAAAATCAACGCGGATACGACCGCCTTGTGACAGGTTCTGTCAACAATGACCTTTTGGCCTTGCCCTACCACAGTCAGTATAGCCGCTTCAAGCCCCGATGTCGAGCCGCCCACCATAAAGAAAGTGCGCACGGCGCCGAAAATTTCTGCCGCGCGCTGTTCGCTTTTAAGCAGCACACCGGTCGGCTGCTGCAGGTTGTCGGTCTCCGAAAATTCAGTCACATCTACCGAAAACGCATAGCGGCGGAACTTTCGGCTTAAGCCCTCGCCGCCGTTATGTCCCGGCATATGTGCCCGAACCCTGTCCTTCTTAGTGAACTTTATCAGTTCATCAAGTAATGTCCTTCTCACTAAAACTTAATCCTCTCGCGGATATACTCCTCAAGGTCGTCTATCTTTACGCGCTCCTGCTCCATCGAGTCACGATGGCGGACGGTCACGCTGTTATCCTCTGCCGACTCAAAGTCATAGGTAATGCAGAATGGCGTACCTATCTCATCCTGACGGCGATATCTCTTGCCGATTGAACCGGCTTCGTCATACTCGCACATAAACTCCGATGCCAACTTTGCATAAACCTCTCTCGCTCCCTCGCCGAGCTTCTTTGAAAGCGGCAGAACAGCCGCCTTAATCGGTGCAAGAGCGGGGTGGAAGTGCATAACAACACGGGTATCGTTCTTCTCCGCGTTCACGACCTCCTCGTCATACGCATCGACCAAAAACGCAAGCGTCACACGGTCTGCGCCGAGCGACGGCTCAATGCAGTAAGGAATATATTTCTCGTTGGTCTCGGGGTCATTGTACTCCATCTTTTCACCGCTGAACTTGCTGTGCTGCTTTAAGTCAAAATCTGTTCTGTCAGCTATTCCCCAAAGCTCACCCCAGCCGAACGGGAACATAAACTCAATATCCGTCGTCGCATTGGAATAGTGCGACAGCTCCTCCGGGTCGTGGTCACGTAGACGTAAATTTTCTTTCTTTATGCCAAGTGAGAGCAGGAAGTTCTCACAGTAATCCTTCCAGAACTTAAACCATTCCAAATCTGTTCCCGGCTTGCAGAAGAACTCAAGCTCCATCTGCTCAAACTCTCTTATTCTGAAAATAAAGTTACCCGGAGTAATCTCGTTTCTAAACGACTTTCCTATCTGTCCGATACCGAACGGGAGCTTCTTTCTCGCCGTTCTCTGAACATTCTTAAAGTTAACAAATATACCCTGGGCAGTCTCGGGTCTCAAATATATCTCGCTCGAGCTGTCCTCGGTTACACCCTGAAAGGTCTTAAACATCAGATTAAACTTTCTGATATCGGTAAAGTTGTGCTTTCCGCATTCGGGGCAGGCTATGTTCTTCTCTTTAATAAACTCAACCATCTTCTCGTCCGACCAGCCGTCAGCCGTCAAGCCTGTCGCATCCTCAATCAGCTTGTCCGCTCTGAAACGTGCGTGACACTCTTTGCAGTCCATAAGCGGGTCTGAAAATCCGCCTACGTGACCCGATGCCTCCCACGTTTTGGGGTTCATTAATATAGCCGCGTCAAGTCCGACATTGTACGGACTCTCCTGAACGAACTTCTTCCACCACGCGCGTTTTATGTTATTTTTAAATTCTACGCCGAGCGGGCCGTAATCCCACGAATTTGCAAGACCGCCGTAAATCTCCGAACCCGGATATACAAAGCCTCTGCCCTTGCAGAGCGCAACTATTTTCTCCATTGTTTTTTCGGTATTATTCATTTTTATCAGACCTTTCCTAAACATTGCTTTATTCTAACGCTAATATTTTAATTATAATATATAAATAGGCATTTTTCAAGTGGTAATTTAATAATACTTCCGAAGTCCCATATACGCCACGGCATAGAGCATCAAATACCGCTTTTTCTTCATCAACCGAAACATAGTCGAATGTGCGTCGTAATACTTATCGGGCAGCTCTTCTAAAAACCTGTCCGCTACCCGCTTAATCTCCCGATAGCGCTCTATAGGCGTATACTCAAACGACGGATTAAACATAAACATCAAAGAAATACCTGTGTTATACACAAAATCACGCGAAATAATATCAAGCATTTCGTGATTGTCGGTGTTCCAGCCGTATATGTACTCCATCCTGAACGACTTTAGCTGTGACACTATATCATAATAGTTCTTCGGGAATTTTTTAAACAACATACTTCTATCGTTAGTATTATGAATATACAGAATATCATCGACAAACAGAACACGCTCCGCCTTATCGACATACCGCATAATGAAAACCTCGTCCTGATGCCTGCGCATCGGCGGATACTTAATGCCGTTATCACGTATTTTGTCAAGCCTGAACATCTTGTTCCACGGTCCGCCCTGTATCCCGCTCAAGGAGTTGTGGTCATAAAATTTGTGATACTCGCGTCTTATCTTATCACATTCAAAGACCTCGCCGTTTAACTTGTGTACCGCCTTCTTAAAGCCACCGGCAAGAATTCTTTTAAAGCCAAAAACCGCCATATCGCAGTTTTTCTGTTCCATACGCGAAACAATTTTTTCAATCAAATCATTGCTCATAAGGTCATCGGCATCTGCAAAATAGACATACTTGCCGTGCGCGTTTTCTATTCCCTTGTTACGCGCAGGCCCCGAGCCCATATTATTCTGACGAAATACACTTACGCGGCTGTCCGCCTCGGCGAGGGCGCAGCAAACTGCCGACGTATCGTCGGTTGAGCCGTCGTCCACAAGGATAATTTCGATATTTGTATATGTTTGATTTAAAAATCCTTTTGCCGCCTCTCTCAGCTGAGAGCCCATATTGAATATAGGCACAACAATACTCACCAATGGCTTATCTGCCACATAAATCACATCCCAAATTTTTGTATTTTTTTCAGCGGTGATAGTGCTTCCAAAGCGCCATTCTTGCTGCTATAAACAGCATTGGATAATTCTTAGAGCGCATAAGCTTTAACAAATCGGAATTTGAATTAAATTCCTTGTTGGGAAGCTCAGCAATAAATTCACGGCTTATACTCTTAATGCTGCGATACCGCCACAAAACAGAGCGCTTAAACTTCGGATTAAACATCACAATAAGCGCCTGACAAGTGCCGTTTAAGAAACTTTGACACACCATATCAACGATTTTTTTGTTGTCTTTATTCCACGACAAAATATATTCGTTGCTGTAATTGTTAAGCTCCAAAACGTACGAAAAATAGTCTATTGGGAATTTCTCAAACAGTCCCTTTGCGTCATTCTGAAAATAATTATACAGTACATCCTCGATAAACACTACTTTTTCGCAAACATCAACAAAGCGCATAATAAATACCTCGTCCTGATGCCTGCGCATCGGCGGATATTCTATATTATATTCACGCACCTTATCTGTGCGAAACATCTTGTTCCACGGCGCACCCTGAATTCCTCTCGGGTCGTAGAACCCATAGAACTTATCATACTCGCGCCGCACCTCATCGCCTGTGTACACTCCGCTTTTCTTTTTTACATCGGTTCTTTTGCCTCTCCACGAAATCACTCTGAAGCCGAACACCGCAAGGTCTGCGCCGTTTTCCTCAAGCCTGCTCACAGCCGTTTCGACAAGCTCTGGTTCAAGCAAATCGTCCGAATCGGAAAAGTATATATACTTACCCGCGGCTTTCTTAATACCGATATTTCTCGCGGAACCCGAACCTTCGTGATTGCCGCGAACTATATGTATTCTTTCATCTTCTCGGCTGAGCTGCTTACATATCTCATACGAATTGTCGGTTGAGCAATCATCAACCAAAATAATCTCTATATTTTTATACGTCTGACTTATAATTGACCGAACCGCCGGATAAAGTTTTTCACCGCCGTTATAAATCGGCACAACAATGCTTACGAGTGGTTCCATATTATATTCCCTGCAATTCATTAATATTTGCGCGCTGTCTTAATACCAACATAGGTCTATAACCGCAAGCTCCGGACGGTTATTTATTCTCGGCAGGATATTAGAATTGCCGAGACCGCGGCATATTATTAACTTGCTGTTTTCTATCTCGTGATATCCTTCGGTAAGCTCCGGGAACATTCCCTGACCCGGAGCGTAAACTCCGCCTATGACCGGCAGACGTACAAGACCGCCGTGCGCGTGCCCGCAAAGCGCAAGGTCAATCGGATATTGCTCGATTACGCCCTGGAACTCGTGCGGGTAATGGCATAGCAGCAGTTTAAAGTAATCCTCTTCGATATACTTATCAAAAAATTCGTGTCCGTAGCGCTCGAACTGATCCGGGCCCTGTGAAAGTCCGCCGATATTCAGCTTGGTGCTCTTTATCTGCACAACCTCAGATTCATCGTTCAAAACGTGAACTCCGATTTCCTCCAAATCCTTGTCAATCTCAGAGTCGCGGAACAACATAGCTTCATACTCGTGATTTCCGAGCGAATAGTATACGGGCGCAACGTTCACAAGCTGCTTAAACAGCGTTATAACCTCATCGTAATTCGACTTTTTACGCTTGTTGGAGTCACCCACACACGCAATTAAATCAGGGTGCAAAGTCTTTATCTGCTCCACAAGCCGAATGTTATCCTTTCCGAACTCTCGCAGATGCAAATCGGAAATCGTAACTATTCGAATGCTGTCCGACACCTTGCTCGACTGTACCTGATAAAACGTAACGTCAATCTTTGACTGGTCAACAAGGTTGAACACACATACGCAAAGGACAACAGCTAGAATTATACATATTATCCTCTTTTTGTATTTTAAAAGTAATTCAAGATATTTTCTCATCGATTATGTTCTCCAGTTCCTCAGCTTCTGCTTCTGCTCGACTTGGGAGCGTAGCTGTCAAAGTTAGTCCCTTTATCTTCGCCTTCACGGGTACGGTAGCTCTTTTTAACCCTCGGCTTGGGTGCATACGGGTTTTCAGCCTCTTTTGCGCTCTCCTCAGCCTTGGGTGCCGATACATTCTTTACCACAACGGGTACATCGCGTATTTCGGGCTGAGCCTCGGGAGCCGGCTCATCGGCGCGCATCTCCTTTTTAGGGCTCGCCTCTTTAATAACCTCACGCTCCTTGCGAACTGTAACCGCCTTATATACCGACTTGGGCGGCTGAGAGCCGCTCCACTCAACCGGTGAATACGGCTTTTCACTCACAGCTGCACTCTTTTCCTCGTATTTTAATTCTTTTCTCTCCTGCGGTTTTTCCGCTCTCGTTTGAGCCGGGACAGGCTCCGACTTTACGGGAGGAGACGTTTTTTTAAAGCTGCTCTTTGTTGATGGCTTATCTGTCTGTTTCTTGTCCTCCGGCTTGGGGCTTATTCCGCCTCCGCCGCCCGGACCTTTGCCGCGCGGCTTACCGCCGCCGTCTGTCGGACTCGGGTCATCGGGGTCATCGTCCGGCTTATCCGGCTTATCGGATTTTTCTGCCGCATTTACGTTTGTGTTCGACTTTGAGTTTATATCTCTAAAAGCCGCCGCAATAAGTCCGCGTGCTTCGTAAATTCCCGTGGTTCTCGATTCCTCAATAGCGTACGAGAACGTAATCTCCTGCTGCGGGTTCTGTGAGTTATAATGCTCAACAGCACTCGAAAGACTTATAATAAACATCTCCGCTTTCTTATAGCTGCAATTCTCAAACATACACATAAACTGGTCGCTGCCGTTGTAGCCGACAAATCCGTAATCCTTTGCGGTATCGCCGAGCATACTTCCGAACTCACCGAGCAAGGTATCACCCGCGGTACGTCCGACCTGACTGTTTATCTGCTTTAGTATATCAAGCCGTATAAGTATAAACGTAAAGTTATCCTCAAGCGGCTTCGCCTCGTAGCTGTTTATCATATCGTCGCACTTTGAACGGTTCGGCAGCTTTGTCTTTTTGTCGGCGTATACCATAAACTCCACAAAGTCCTGAATACGGCCGAGGAATACAGCGCCGAGACATCCGCAGATTAAGAATAGCAGAATTGCAATGATAAGATAAAGATTTACGTTTATCTTTTCTGTTACATTAACACTGGTAAGCGTCAAAATATTTGTCGCGCCCATATACTCATTGAACTCCTCAACCGTTGTTTCAACGATTTTGTAGTAATCGTCAAGAGTCATAATCAGCTCATCCATACCGTTTTCAATTTCACTGACCGCAGCGCCCGCGTCATCAGCAGGCGTTGCCGAATTAAAGGTATCTAAAAGCATCTGCTTGTGCTCCTTATCAACCTTTGCATACTGGCGCGAAATCTCAAGCTTTACATACTGATTTATAAGGGCATCGTATGTGGTTTCGGTATAAACTTTGCGCGTCTCACCGTTTTCATCATATACGTCCTTTAAGATATAGTCGTCACTGCCGGTCGAGTTCTCGTTCTTGCCGTAGTGATATTGTATTCCCTCTTTGCTCTTTGTGCTGTAGCGCGTTATAAGGTCATACAGCGGATCTACCTTCTCCTGAAGGTTATTAAGCTCAATATTATACCGGCTTATCCTGTTTCTGTAATCCTTAATCAATACGTCCTGGTTTTTAGATACCTTCTGATTTAAAATCTGCGAACACAGCTTCGGCACATCATAGCTTAGAAGCTTGTTATACATATTGTATAAATCATTGAAGGTATAGCCCGTAGACGCACTGCGGAAATACGGATAATGATACTTCTTGTCGTACAGGTACTGATATATATCGGTTGCCGAACTGTCAAGAATTTCAGCGCTCTCGATATAGTCATAGCTGCCGCTTCTAACGTTTGATGCGTTGTTCGGCAGAACCGTCTGATTTATGTACTTATCGCCATATACGACGAAGTAGTTCTTAAGTATTGAGTCAAGCACCGTAGACGCATATTCCTTGCTGTACTCGCTTCCGACTCTGAAGGTTACAAGATAATCCGTCGGGTTGTACTCATACTCGCCGCCCTCTTTTAAAATGGCGGTCTTTCTCTCTATTTCGTCATCGGGTATAATCGGTTCAACCTGACACTTGGAACGGATAGAGTCCGCACCTGTATCAAGTCCCAAATCCTCAAGCACACCTGTTATGACGTTTGAAGAATAAATTTCGGTCACGTCAAGCGGGTCGCCGCTCGGTGTAAGACCGCTCTTTGCCTCAGAGTTTGAATAACGAAGCACGGTCTGAGCAGTATATGCCTGCTGCGACATTGCATATCTGTATACAAGCAGAACGCCCAAAATACATATAGCAACAATCAGATACTTCCACTTTTTTATATATCTGAATACTTCAAAGCTCTTCATACGCGTCCTCCTCTCCTAGCACGTCGCTTTCCGACAATATAGAACAGGATACAAAGCAGTATCATAAACGCCGCGCCTAAGACAAGAACCTTCTTAAACTCAAGCTGTTCAAATATCGGCTTGTCATACCGCATAAACGTAAGATAATCCTTGGTGTTATACTTTATGTATTCTCTGTCGGTCTCAAGGGCAATCTGTGAAATTCTCTCAAACTCGCCCGTTATTTCTCTGAGCATCTCCTCGGCGCGTTTGAAGTTTTCAAGTGTCGGAGTTCTCTCACCCAATTTTTTGATTATGTCGTTATTTACCTCTATTTTCTTAAGAGTATCCTTCGCCTCGCTGAGGTGAGTCTCCGCATCCTTTGCAAGATAATCGATACCGATATTGGTTCTTGACATATAGTATTCGTCTTTCTCGTTTATTGACGGAATCATAACCGTGCCTATCATAGCCTCATCATATTTCGTGATACCGTCCTGACGTACCGCATAGTCCGCCATCGACTTCTGATACTGCATATCAAGCACCGAGTTATTATAATACAGTGTCTGAATAAACTCTGTCTTGTTCTTAGCCAGTCCTGTCTCAAGCACATACGAATCGTACTTTGAAATCTGATAGTCCTGAAGATTTTGCACGAGTCTTGATACAGTCTGGAACGTCTCGCCCGTGTTTTCCGACTTAAAGGTTCCGTTTTCCTTAACCCTCGTCGAAAGATACGACTTCATACGGTCAGCGCACATATTGAGCGAATCGCCTATCTCTACATACTCCATATCCGTTATATCGCCTATGTTGTACTGGAGCGCCGCCTGATTGTCGGAATACTGCTCGTGGAATATATCATTATACGCCTTGCAGAGCAACTTTACAACATCGTCAGTTGAAATCATACCAAACTTATCGTTGCGCTTGTACTCAACACGAAAGCTTGTCGCTATAAAATAACTGCTCTCATCATCAACTTTAATTTGCTTCTGGTTAGTGTTTTCAATTGAGATGTTCTCCGCAAGCTCTTCGGGCGTAATGTCATTCTCCGCACCCATATACTGAATGGCACGTTCCAAAACCTGATTTGACTTTAGCTCGTACATATTAAATCTGGTTGAGTTCGGATTTAGTCCCTTTGAACCCTCCTGATAGTTGAGCGACATTGTTGTAATGATATCATCATCGCTCTTTACATAAAAAGCAAAGCTGATAACCACCATAAATATAACGGTAAGCAGCAAAATCCAAAACTTATTCCGCCAGAGAATAACAAGCGGACTCCGCGTACGCGACGTTCCGTTTTCCTCAGCGTGCTTTTTTCGCCTTTTCTCACCCGCTATGTAATTTTCCTTTTTCTTTGATAAATATGACTTTATTCGCTTTGGCTTGACTTTTCCGAAGTCGCTTGTCAAGTATTCTTTTAGTGTTGAAAAAAACATTTTCTTATCACCCGTTTTCCGTTATGTATCATAAAGCTAAACGCTTAATTTTCTTATTAGAACACGTGTCCGCATCACAGCTCAAGCATTTCGCTCAAATTAGAATGCGAATTATTTTCACTTATCTGTTTTGCGGGAACGCCCCCTACGGTTATCCCCGGCTTTAATATATCCTTAACGACGACCGCATTGGCTCCGACAGCCACGTCATTTGCGATTTCAATATCGCCGATAATCTTAGCTCCCGATGCCAAAAACACATTGTCGCCTATCTTTGCGGCAGAGGTGCTGCCGTTTGTCGCGCCTATCGTAACGCACTCGTGTATACGGCAGTTCTTGCCGATAACCGCGTTCGGATGAACCACAATCGGGCCGAAGTGCGCTATCGAAAGACCCGGACCGAAACAATTCGGCGAAATACAAAATCCGCCTAGCTTTTTGCCGAGCCGCCGCAAACGGTAGCGGTAAAGCACCGAAAGCGCTCTGCCTAAAACGCCTGAGCCGCAGTTTGTGTAATACTCCGCTTTGCGCAGCAAAATCTGATACCGCAGAATTTCATCACGACCTATTCTTGGTCTTTTTCCGGTAAAGCGTAACGCTTTCCGATCCTCGCTTAGATAATATTCTAAATCTGCTTTGCTCTGTATCATGCTCAACCACCAACTTTCTCTCGTGCTCCTCATTATGAAGCGCGCAGCATAGAGGTATCATTCTCAGCACCATTCCGGTGAAAAAGTAAAACAGCGTATTGTCTGTCATATATGTAAAAAATATATACATCTCACACAGAAAGAACATTCTTAAAGTGTTTACACTGAACCTCTCCTTTATCCAATTGAATTGGATAATTAAAGTATATAGCAGCCACGCGATAAATCCGAAAAATCCCATCTCGATATATACACGCATAAAGTCATTATGTATATCAACCATTTTGTTAAACTGCCGTCCGCCTATCTTGGCGATTTCCGCCATCATTGAATGTACGTACTCAAATCCGTACCCGAAAAATGACGGCGAAATGCGATAGTATTTGTTAATATATCCGTAAAGAACGTCGCGGCCCTTCACATCTACTCCGAGCGAGTTCATAATCAGCATAAACAAATCATATCTGATAATTACAAGATAGACAAATGCGAATACCGCCGCAAGTATCAAAGCCGTACGCATAAGCCCAATCTGTATCCTCGGTGTAAATCTGCCGATTATCCAGCCTACAACAAGCATCACCAAAAAGCTCGCAATTGCAATTCTTTTAAAGCCTATCAGAAAGAACAGCGCTGCAAGTGCGATATTAAGCGCCTTAATCCCCTTTGTGCTTATTCTGTCAAAGAATATAAAATACAGCATAAAGAAGCCGTAAGTAAACGTGATGTCGTGTATCTCAAGCCGCCTCATATATCCCACAGCCTCACCGCGTGTTACAACAAACTGATACACCGAGGTCAAAACTCCACCGAGTCCGCAGCTCGGTATGTATAACAGCGCAATTACTGCGTTACCGAGCAAGAGTCCGTAAAACGTATAATGTATACCCTTTTCGCCGAACATATACGCAGCCGCGAATACAACCATAAGCAGCATAACCTGATACATCAGCTTTGAAAACCCTCTGAACATATACGAAGCGGTCTGAAAGTTTATAAGCCATATTATGGCGGAGTACACCAGAATTATCATCATCCACAGACCGTAAATCCCAATAAAACCACCGATTGTCTTTAAATTTTTAAAGTCTGCGGTCACCAGCAAAATCATAACGGCAATTCCGAAGTTCATAAGAGTAGCAGCCTTTGCCGCACTCGGCAAAAAATCCGAGTCGCCGACAGCTGCGATAACAAACATAAGTATGTATACAGCGGCGAGCATTTTTGATTTCTGCCTGCTCTCAATATCCCTCATCGGAAATCCCCTCTAACTGACTTTTTCTGTTAAAGCGAAAGAACCGCCTCGACGTTCCGCTTTCGGCAGTTTCCGTCGCGGAGCGTAAAAAACTTCTCCATACGCTTTAAGTATTTATCCTCTGCGGCGAAATTTCTTCCCGCCGCTCTTAATATCTCATCCACAAGCTTATTTTCATCCTCGAGCACCGGGCCGAAGCCTCCGTCGCGATAATCAAAATAGCCCTCTTTATAGTTCTGCCTCCTAAATTCTGCCTCATCAAACTGATAAAACAGAACCGGCTTGTTCATATATGCAAAGTCAAAAAATACACTTGAAAAATCTGTTACAAGCAGCTTTGACGACATAAGCAGCTCCTGCACATCATACTCATCAAACGGCGCAAGCACCACTCTGCCGCTGTTTGACGAAAACTCGCCTAAAAACTTCTGCACCTCATAGTGCGGGTAAAATACAAGTCTTAAATCCATATCCTCAAGAAGTGAAATAAGCCGAGGATTGTTTATAAGTCCTTGAAACGCCGCATAATAATCGCTCTTTATAAATTCCTCCGCACTGCCTGCGCAGATATTCCTGCGCCACGTCGGCATTAAAAGGATGATATTTTCCTCTCTGTGCGATTTAAGCAATGCGTCATATCTGCAAAGTCCCAGATACTTGACGACTCCCTCGGGATATCCGTACCGCTCCTTAACCGCTCTGTACTCCGGCTCCGCCCCGCACACGAACAAATCAAGCTTTGTGCGCGGATAGAACATCCACTCAATATCGTTCGCGATTATTCCGTGTTGAAGCATAACAAGCTTGCCGCGGATTAATCCAAGCTTCAAAAATCGGTTATAGCACAATATATCGGGCGAATAACCGAATATGTGCGTACTGATTTTATAATCCGATACCGAAAACAGCAGATGATGCCTGAAGCCTCCGTAATTCACAACGTTTCCAAGCACCCTGACCTTTTGATAATCCGCTGATTTTTTGTCAATAATATAATAGGCTTTTATATCGGGATAATTCTCCCGCACATACCTGAAAAAGTGATAACCGTTATCACGCGCATCATGCCCGCGTTCAGCAATAATCCACACACCTCGATAGCTTTCCGATACCGCCCGCAAAATTCCGCCCAAAACGTAAAACACTACGGTGCAGCAAAGGTGCCATACATAGCGCGGCGCTCTGCAAATCAGCTTATGCAAAACTCTGTTCAAACTCCGCACCTTCCAACACACATATTTTATTAATTATATCACATATCTTATAATATTACAAGTATTTTAATTCAATTTCAAAACATCTGCATATATATTTTCTATTATCTCGCCGTATTTTTTCAGCGTCATCATTTCTGTTCGTTTGTTTTTACAGTTTGCGCTCATCCTGCCGCACAGCTCTTCGTCATAGTAAAGCTCCCTCACTGCGTCCGCAAGCGCATCCTTCGTGACCGATTTAATTATACGTCCCGTCACACCGTCCTCGACAAGCTCCGGCAGTCCGCCCAATGCCGTACATATTACGGGAGTGCCGAGAGCCTCGGACTCAAGTACCGAAAGCGGACAGTTCTCGTACCACACAGACGGGTATACCGAAAATCTCGCACCCGCAATCAGACGGCTGAGCTCCTCGCCGGTCTTAAACCCGACAAATTCCGCGTTTTTGATATCGTCAAACGCGTGCTCATCCGGTCCCGTTCCCGCAATTATAAACTTAATATCAGGCAGCATACGGCACACCTCGGCGAGCATATTTATTCCCTTCTCCTCCGAAAGTCTGCCGAAATACAGCACATAATCGCCCTTTTCGCACTCACCCGCAAGCGGCATTTCCATAAAATTATGAACCGCCGCAGTCCTGCCGCGGTAAATATGTCTGCCGAAACGCTTCCTCTCCAACAGTTTACCCTCTATAAAACTGCTCGGACAGATAAACCTGTCAACTTTTAGATATGTTTTTTTAATCGTATACAGCCACGCCTCAAGCGTTCCGATTATGCTCTTTAAAAGCGAACCGTGTATGCATCTGCCGCGCACACAGTTCAGTTTAGAGCCGTTTAAGCACTTCTCGCACGGGGATTTGGTCTTTCCGCTGAACATAAGATGATTGGGGCAAAGCATCTGAAGGTCGTGAACCGTCTGAACCACCGGCACCTTCCTCTTAGCCGCCTCATCGATGATTGACGGTGTAAGCTGAAAATTAATATTGTTCATATGTATTATGTCGGGCATAAAATCTTCGATAACCCTGCCGATTTTCTTTTTTGCGTCAAACGAATATATTATCCGCAGCGGATACAAAAAACGCTCAGCGCCCGAGCTGTGAAAGTCCATATTCTTTGTGTACTTTCCCGCCGAGTTAAACACTGTGTTTTTATCGTCGTACATTCCAAAGTACTGCACCTCGTGCCCCGCGAATTTAAGGTATTCTCCAAGCCTTAAAGTATATGTCTCCGCCCCGCCCTTGGGGTAGAGAAATTTATTGACAAGCAGGATTTTCATAGCTTTCACCCCTCAAGATTATACAGCTTTATCGTCTCATCCACAATTTTATCCCAGTCATATCTTTTAAGAATTTTATCAAAGCTTTCGGACTTTCTTATATCGGAATATCCGCCGCTTAAAATTCGGCTCAGCTCGGATTTAAGACTCTCCCTGTCGCCCTTTTTAAAAGACGGCATAATCCCGCCGACAACCTCGAGATTTTCAGGGATATCACTCACAAGACAGGGCGCACCAAAGCTTATCGCCTCCAAAAGACTCATCGCCATACCCTCGATATCACTCGGCAGAACATAAAGCGAGCAATTTTTAAAAAGCTCCTCCAGTGTCCGTCCGCACACAAAATCCGCAAGAATAATACGCTCATCCTCCGCCGCCGAATTCTTAATCCGCTCGACATACTCACCGCCGCCGTCAAGCCCTCCGGCTATGACAAGCTTCTTATCCGTATCGATTTCCTTATACGCGTCTATCAGATAGTGCAGCCCCTTCTCGGGCACAATCCGGGCTAAGAATAATATGTAATCATCACCGTTTAAACCAAACTTTTCGGTAATTTCCTTCGGCGAAAAATCACCCTCGCGCTTCTCCGCTCCGTTTGGAATAAAGTGCGTGTCGCGTCCGTAGGTATCCTTAAAATACTTCTTGTTGTTCTCAGACAGAACTATAAGCTCATCGGCAAGCTTCGCTGCCGTCTTTTCGCCGAGCTTTAAATACCACGTCGAAAAACCTCCCCACTTCGCTCTCTGCCAATCAAGACCGTGTATAGTTGCGACTGTGCGTATGCCAAACAGCTTCGGCAGCCACAGCATAGCGCAAGGTCCTTCTGCGTGATAGTGTATGCAATCATAACCGCCAAAAAGCGCACGAAAGCTTGCAAGCACCGAATAGACAAAGGCGTTAAGTGCGCTCATCTTGAACGTCGGCACCCTTATAATTCTTATTCCTTCAAACTCACTCGGCTGCTTATACTCCCTGCCGAATTTGTCCTTGCGGTTGTACGCGTCAACTCTTATCCCGCGCTTTACCATTCCTGCGGCAAGCTTTTCAACCACCACTTCGACTCCGCCCTCTCGGGTAGGAATTCTCTTGTGACCAATCATTGCAATTTTCTTCATAATTCCCTCAATCTTCATAAATTCTATTTAATATCTACGCTCTTTTCGGCTTCCTGCGAAAACGCGAAGTGACTTTAAAAATCCTTGCGCGTACAGGAGCGCTTATCTTCCATACCTTATACACATATCCCCACAAAATTGACTTCATATATGCATACTCACCGGTGCGGCAAAACAGTATATAGTTTATACAAAGCGGTACAAAAGCCGATATTCCCAGTTTGCACACAAAGTCGATGTAGAGATTACCCGTAACCACCTCGGCGCTTATAAACTTAGACAATAGCATTCCAAACAGACCCACTGCCCCGTAGACTATATACCTGAGGTAAAACTTTACCGAGGACATTCCAAACTTTGCCCTGTACAGCAAGTGAATTTTAAGCACAATCTGAATTACAAGCGTCGCCACGGTTCCGAGCAGAATACCGAAGGTGCCGAACTTTATACCGAACACAATAGAAATTAAAAGATTTGATACGCTGCCGGCAATCGAAATATTTTTATCCCTTGAAAACAATCCCGAGACCTGCATAAACCGCCACAGCGGATTTTTAAGCACCGACAGAAAAAAGTTCACGCAGAATGCGAAAATTACCAGGTTTCCAAGCAGCGTATTTGTATCATACGCGTACTCCGTGCCGTACATAATGCGCACAAGCGTAGACGACAGGCAATACAAAAGACACGCAAACAGCGAGCCGAAAAAATAATTAATAAACGTCAGCTTTCTTAAAACATAGTCGCAGTTTTTGTAATCACCCTCAGCAACAAGATTGCCGATGCTTCCCGCAGTTGCACTGTCAATCTGATCTATAATCTTGCGCAGACCCGACGCAAGCGTCGAATAGCCGGTGTATATACCGACTTCATATGTTCCGACGAGAACGGAAATAAGAATATTATCTGTAGAATTTGTAATCTTTCCCGAAAGACTGCCGATAAATATGTTCTTAACGTCCTTAAATATCATCTTCTTTTCGACGTTTAAGAGCTTAGCATCGGAATTTATAAACGGATACTGTTTGTCAACCTGAACCGAAATAATTATATTTGTCGCGACGGTTATAAGAATTTCAACAATTAGGTAAGAAATATAATTTCTGAACATAAAAAGCAGAATAATATTACCGATTTCACCTATAATCTTAACCGCCGTGGTAATTCCCGATACAATATAAACATTCTGGTCGGCGTTTAAAAGCGAGCTTTTGTAAGAAAACAGATATGACGACGCGGTTTGAATTAAAAACAAGAAAAATACAAGCCTTATATAATCATCCGATACGTCAACCTTGGTAACAATATGCTGAATAAAAGGCAACAAACAAAGACCCATACCGAATATCGCAAGAGCAATGTTGCGATATGTGGTCTTATACATATTCATAAGCTTGGCGATTTTCTTTTCGTCGCGCTCCGCAAGCGGCTTATAAAGGCTGTACACAATTGCCGAACCAACGCCGAGCTCGGCAAGCGAAAGCATAGCAATAACCTCAGTAAACAGTCCGTTCAAACTGACAGACAAAATGCCCGCCTTGCGGACAAGCACTATTCTGAGTATAAATGTAAACGCCACGCTGACTCCCTGTGCAGCAACGCCGTACATCAGATTTTTAGCGCTTTTCGCGCTGCGCGATCCGCTCTTCTCCCCCATATATCCCACACTTCCGGTTTAGTCTTAATCTATCTTTTTTATCTCGGTGCAAAGACGTTCATATTCCTCTTTAACGCCCTCAAAATCGCTTTCGATATCTTCATACCTTTCGGCTCTTACATCGTCTACCAGAACCTGCGCAAGAGAACGGAAGGTCTCAAATCCGAGATTGGCTCCGACGCCCTTTAACGAATGTGCATTCAGCTCAATTCCGCCATAGTCCTTCGCTGCAATTGACTCTATCAGTGCATCGTAATGACTGTCGCTTGCAAACTTTTTTGTGCACAGTGCCGCAAGCTGAAGATTTCCAACAAAACGTTTTGTAAGCTCATCGCGGTCAATTCCCTGTTCATCCCAAAATTCCGATACAGTCATATTATCCCTCCGTTAGTCAAAATAAATTCTATATCAGTCTCTGCCAAACACATCTCTGGTATACACCTTATGGCGCACATCATCAAGCTCGTGCGCATATCTGTTCGCTACAATAACATCGCTTATACACTTGAACTCGCTGAGATTGTCTATCACCTCTGCGCCCATAAACTCACTTTCACCGAGCGTTGGCTCATATATTACAATACGAATTCCCGCATCGATTAAACGTCCGATTACACCCTGTATTGACGACTGACGGAAGTTATCTGAATTCTTCTTCATCGTCAGGCGGTAAATACCGGCAACACACGGTTTTTGCTTTAGCACTCTGTCTGCAATAAAGCTCTTTCGCGTTGAATTCGCACAAACAATCGCTTTCATAATATCACTCGGCACGTCCGCAAAATTACTGAGAAGCTGTTTCGTATCCTTTGGCAGACAATACCCGCCGTAACCGAACGACGGATTATTATAGTGGTTACCTATTCTCGGATCAAGGCATACGCCGTCTATTATCTCTTTTGTATTGAGTCCCTTGATTTCACAATATGAGTCAAGCTCGTTAAAAAATGATACCCGCATTGCGAGATATGTATTGGCAAACAGCTTAATCGCCTCTGCCTCGGTCGAACCGGTAAATGCGACCGGCACATCCTCCTTAATTGCCGCATCAAGCATCAGCTTTGCAAACGCTTCCGCACGCGGCGACTTTTCACCGATAACTATACGTGAGGGATAAAGATTATCGTAAAGCGCTCTCCCCTCACGCAGGAATTCGGGCGAAAATATAATTTCCCGCCCTGTTTTTTCACTCATTTTCTTTGTATAGCCAACCGGAACGGTAGACTTTATTACTATAACCCCCTCTTTGTTATAACGCATAACCTGTCCGATTACACACTCAACTGATGAGGTATTAAAGCTCCCCTTATCCTCGTCATAGTCAGTAGGCGTAGAAATAATCACATAATCCGCATCGCAAAAAGCCTCCTCCGGATTATCCGTTGCGAAAAGCCTGAGCCTGCCCGACGACAAGTATTCACTGATTTCCTTATCATCTATAGGCGATATATGCTCGTTAATCATACGGACCTTCTCACTGTCTATATCAAACGCACATACATCATTCTTTCCAGCAAGCAAAGTCGCGTTGGAAAGTCCCACATAGCCCATTCCTGCAACCGTAATTCTCATAGCTCCTACCTCTTCCCTAATTTCTGCAGTATTCCCAATCCGTCACGCAATTAATCTATACACCCCTCAAACGCGGCGGAAATGACACGCATACATAAACACGCGTATTCTCTAATCCCTAACTCCTGCGTTAATATGCACCTTCGCCTTTTAAAACGGCGGGAATTGTTCTGATTATCATTTTAAAATCACACCATATACTTTGGTCGTTTATGTATTCAAGGTCCATATCTACCCATTTTTCAAAACTTATCTTGCTTCTGCCGAGACACTGCCAATAGCACGTCAGCCCCGGTCTTACCTTGAGCCGCTGTTTGTCATAGTCGCTGTAGAGCGCAACCTCATATGGCAACGGCGGCCGCGGTCCGACTATACTCATATCGCCCTTTAAAATATTTATAAGCTGCGGCAGCTCGTCAATGCTGTATTTTCTGATAAAGCGCCCAACTTTTGTTACGCGCGGGTCTTTTTTCATCTTAAATACCGGTCCGCTCGCCTCATTCTCGCCTTCAAGTTCTTTAAGGATTTTTTCTGCATCGGGCACCATACTTCTGAACTTAAACATATCAAATTCCTTTAAATCCTTCCCTGTGCGGCGCTGTCTGAAGAATACACTTCCTCCGTCCTCAAGCTTTATTGCAGCCGCAACACACAAAAAAAGCGGCATAAGAACAATCAGTGCAAGCAAAGAACACCCAATATCACAAGTACGCTTTACAAATAAATACCAAAGATTTTTATTGGGCTGTATATCGGAAAATTCAATGTAATGCTCCTCTTTAACTATGTTCTTCGTAGGATCGTATTCTGCGAAAAGGACTCTCTTTGCCATAGTTATTCCCCAATCCTATATTAGTTGTATTTCAAGTTGCATTTCACACATAATAATCCAGTCTTTAAAATATATTATCATATTTGAATTAATATTTCAATAAAAGTTAGTGCAATTTGCTGATTTTTTCAATAAATCAGTAATCTATATTAATATTTTGCTATTTTACTTTTCGTGTCACAGTACCTTTTACAAGTTCCAAAGAAATCTGACCGAACTCACGGCTGTCACGGCTGTTGCTTCTGTTATCACCCAAAACGAACACCTTGCCCTGCTCTATCACAAACGGTTCTGACATACCATAATTCCCGCTGTCAATCAGGGAGGAAATGTATCTGCCGCCGGTCTTAATCGGCCCGCTCACATAAGACTCATCGCGCCTTTCACCGTTTATATAGAGATACCCTGTCGAAAAATCAATATAAACGCTGTCCCCCGCGACGGCGACAACCCTTGAAACCGACAAATTTTTTGAGTCCTCGCTCGGGCGGTAGACAATTATATCACCCGCGTCACAGCTGCGGTCAGTGCGGCTCATAATCCATCTCTCACCCTGCAAAAGCGTTGGCTCCATACTGACACCGTTTACGACAACAATATTTATAAAAAACACGCGCACAACGAACACGCAGAGCACAACAAATACGGCCGCCGCCGGAATAATCAGCGCAATGTGCGACCGTGCAAAGCTCAACCCGTTTTTTATCTTATTAAAGCTCATATGCGCATCCCTTCCTTTTTATATATAATAATTATACAATGATTTACGCGTGTTGTCAACGTAGGGACTAGGGAATAGGGACTTGAGACTAGGAGAGGCGCCTGGGCGGGTTGCCGTTTGCGCCTATAGTATATGGAATAGGCGCAATACAATCTGTTTGCACTACCTATGTTCGTAGGGAGCGTCGATGAGCGTATTCATATGAAAGGCATTGCATACTACAGTGGAAATTCATTAGTGCTTGCCGTCGCACACTTCGTGTCCGGCCACGCTCGGCGCTCCGTGCTAAGCCAATGTTAGGCGGCAAACCCGCATAACATTGCAAAAACCGTTAATTTGCACGAAACGCCGGGGCGTCGTTCCCTACCACGTTCACTCTATTGTTGTGCTAAATTCAAAGTTTTTCTACAAACAAAAAGAGGCAGGCGCGATTGCCTGCCTCTGTGATTTTAAAGTTAAAACTATTAAAGCTGATAGCCTGTCGGATATGTTACGCTTATTGTTCTCCAATAGCTTCCGCTTGGATCACCTACAACTATATCGCAGGTTCCTGCTGTCGTGATAGTTTCACTTTGGTCTGAGCCGGTCTTTGAAGTACCGCCGATTGTATATGTACCATCAGACCCCATAATTGTGCCTACGGTAACAACGCTGTTTGCACCAACGGGAACGGTAAACTTTGTGCCCCCATTTACCTGTGCCCAGTCAGTCCAGTTGGCATTTGCAACCTTGCCGCCGGATATTGTATCAATATCCATTTTAACGTCGTACTTCTTGTCTCCGACTGTAATCTGAGAAACCAAAATACCCGTTGTTCCCTGGATAGAAAGCGTCGGCGCACCGTTCTGTCTCTGAAGATCAAATACAACCGTCTGCTCAGCATCTGTAGTTACAGTCCCATCTTCGGTGAATACCGGTGTAAGTGTCATATCACCTTCAGGAGTTACAGATGCTCCTATCGCATAATCATTTGCGCCGTCTGTCCACTTTGTCAGCGTCTTACCTGCAACATAGAGCGAATGGTTTTCGGGAATATCAAACGATTCACCCGATGCAACCTTAAGCTCTGCCGGAACAATACCTTCAGCTCCAGTATCACCCACGCTGAATGTTATTGTTGACTCCGAAGGAATTTCAGACGCGTCAACTGTCTTTATTGCAAGGTACGGAACGTAGCCTCCGCCCGATAATGTTAGTGTTGTTGCCTCGCCGTTATAATACATACTTACAACATTATTTGTTTTATCATTATGATAGCACGTGTCGTTGTTTGTATTCACTGTGCCGACTGTATCACTGCCGTTCTTAACAGTTACATCACCGCCCCACGCACAGGTACCGTAGGTAATCTTAACCGGACCCGGAACATAAACCTCAACCGCACCTGGATTCATACCGTGCTCATCACTGTGATATTTAAAGCCTGTAAACTTCGCAGCTGCTCCGTCTGTATCATAGTCGATTACCTTACCGTCCTTATCAAGCGCAAAGTTCTTTGCATTCTTTGCAGTTATTTCATCATCGGTGAAGACACCGTAATCCGTACCGGTCTTGGTTGAAAGACCGGTAAAGTCAAAACTATAGTCAACCGATGTCGGCTTGGGTGCAGGGTCAACCGAACCACCGCTTGTGTTATTTACGCTAATACCGTGCAGATAACTGCCCGTGTAATTAAACTCAAGCACTGCAGCTGCGCCTGTATAGTTGAATGTTACATTACCTCCGTCTGTTGCAGCTTTCATTGACGTCTCGGTGTTAGGCGTGATACCGGCTGTAACAGGAGTTATTGTCGCGCTGCCTGCATAAGCACACGCCGAGAAGTTAATTGCTGCATCGCCCGCAACCGCAATCTTAATTGTCGCCGCACTCATATTAACACCGTGAGTATTATAATATCTGAAATCACCCTTAGGTACATTAAATGATACTATACCGTCCGATGTTACAAAGTTCTGCATATTATAAGGCTTTGCTTCCGTACCCGGAACAACTGTATTAGGCTGCGTGAAGTCATAAGTCTTTGTCCCTGTCTTAGGCTCAGCCGTAACAACGGTTGCGCCTATATTAAAGGTCGGTGCATCAGCCGCTGTCATCTCGGTCTTATCAAGCGTGTACGCGTGCGTTCCGCCGATGAGTCCGAAGATGCTGTAGGTCTTGCCGCTTATAAGTTCAACACTGTATGTGCCGTCCTCCTGAACCTGTACCTCTGTCATATTGCCACTCTCTTTGAGGTAGAGCTTGAGCAGTTCCTTATCGGCAGCATCGATACCGCTGATTGTTCCGCCGACTGTCGCACATTCAACTGTTGTAACCTTAATATTTACCGCCTTCTCTGGCATTGTGAACGACCAGCTGCCGTCCTTGTTGTCTATAAGACCCGCTGCCGAAATATTCGTATCATCAGCAGCATCCAAAACCTTAACGTCCGAGATTGAGTGACCTGCTTTAGCTGCCGCCTTAAATGTAACCTTGTCGCCCGCTGTAGCCTTTGCAGCATTACCTGCGTCAAAATCAACCGTGTCCGCAGGATCGGAAACGTAAGTTACATCGCTTTCAACAGCAACAAACTCAGCCGGCTTAACCGGAGACTCTACTTTTATATAAGAGATAAATCCGCCATGTGTTGAAACAACGTCAACCGTTTTGCCGTCACCGATATATGTGTAGCTGACTTCATTATCCGTACCGGTGAACGGTCCAAAAGCAACATTGTTAATCGTAAGCGTATCATCCGAATAATATACCTTAACCGTGATAATACTTCCGTTTACAACCGGAACCGTGAGCTTTGCGCCGTTGCCCCAGCCGCACCATTCATCGCCGCGTCCTTCATTCTTAAAGTTACCTGTCGTGGGGTCTACAACCAAAGTCTTGTCAGACTCACGCAGACTGTCTGTATCTGTCGAAACATAGTTTTCAGTCGCTGAGCCTGCTGCTATATTCTTAGTGCCCCAAACTTTTTCACCGAAAACCCACGTTGTTGTGTACTTGCGATTTGCATCCGGGTCAAGTGCTGCACCGCCTTCTTCTGTCGGCACATACTTAGCTCCCACAAATCTACCCTTAGAGCCTGCAACAGTTGCGTAGTAGGTCTGACCTGCCTTAACGTTTATCGTAAGCGCCTGATTACCGCCCTCAGCACCTGTAACCGACTTTGTTTCATCGGGAGAACCGATGTAGAAGGTCTTGGTGCTGCCGAGGCTTGTAACATATACCGTCCACGCACCGTCTGCCGGAGCAACAAACTTAAAGCCAATGCCGCCGTCCTTTGCTGTTCCGTTTGTCCAGCCGCCGTTTGCACCGGAATTGGATACGTAGTATGTGAACTCTTCACCTTCAATTGTAACATTGGCAGTATTGCACGAATTAGCATCAGCCATAAGCGTCATACCACGCATAAGCATTGTGCCCTTAGACGAATCCTTATCCGCCTCACTCGCCTTCCATACGGTTGTATATACCTTTGAGCCATCGTTGAACACGCCGTCTATTACCTTAATATTATCATAAGTACCGTTTGAAAGTGAGATTGCGCCAAGCTCGCTTGTACTCTCGATAGTTCCGCTTACTGAGACTGCACCCGTAACCTCAGTGCCGTTAACCTTGCAGGTTGCCGCATCCTTTGTTACATTAACCTCAACCGTGCTCCAACCGTCTGTGAGCGCACTTGAAGGAACAGTTACCGTAAGATAATCATCAGCGCCCTTCTTAACCTTTAAGGTAGCACCCGTATTACCCTTTACGTCAAATGCATAGATTACATTATCCTTAGTCGCCGTCTTGGGTGTTGCGCTGATTGCACCTGTCACACCGTAGCCTGAAGCGTTACCGCCCTCTTCAGCAGTAAGCTTGCCGCCTATCGCTGTCGCGCCGTCCTCAAAGTCAGCGTACAAAAGGTCGCCGCCTATCGGTGGGATAACTACGTTATACGAAACCGTATCACGAAGCAATGTCTTGCCCTTGATACACTCAATAACATAGTTTATTGTGCCGACAGCGTTGCCCGAAGCATACGGATTTCTCTCTATTGTTCCGTCTGCCTTAACATTACCACTTGCTGTATAGCTAATATTTGTTATAACACCGTCTGCTTCAGCGATTGTCGGAACAGGTACGGTTCTGTTTAGAACATACTCGCCCGTGTCTGCATCGGGTGTGCCAAGTACTTTTGCAATTTCAGCCTTTGCCTCGTCCATAGAAGCCTTAAACGGAGCCGGGTCAACCGTGCTGTCCGCTGTGATGGTAATGCTTATATCTTTTGACGTACCAACAAGAGTATTATCAGTCTTTCTGATATACGCCTTAACCTTAACCTCGTTTGTTCCCTCTATCGGACGTACAACCGTTGCCTTGTTTTCATCGTCAATACTTAAATAGAGGCTGTCTGTTTCATAGTGTATCTCATATCCCTCAAGACCCGCAATTGTTGTCGGGAGAGTAAAGTCGCCCGATACCTCATATGCGTCCGCTGTGCCCGCAACAGGCTTAACAACTTCACTTTCAGGGATAACAACCTTTGCAATGTCAGCTATAACAGGCTCCCATACAGCTCTTACGCCCATCGGATCCCAATTATCGCCGTCCTTGATAAGATATGTGTACGGATTGAACGAAAGCGCTTCCCACTTACTCGGAACCACACAGTTTCTGCCGCTTAGGCTGATAACATTTCCGTCAGCATCCATAGTACCGTACTCATAGTACTTTGACTCCGATGCCTTCGTTGACCAATCTGACCAACCGTTTGCATTGAACGGAGCGTCGATCTTAACGCCGATTGCAGCTGTAGGCGAATCTTTTCCGCCCCATGGACGACCGAAGTCACCTTTTTCATAGCTTGCGTTCTGCATATCGCCTTTTACAACCTGACCGCCATAGAGCAGATAGCCCTTATCAGTCGAAGAATTCTTAACAGCTGTCACGTGACCGCCGTTTGCGGTACCACTGTAACCTGCCCACGCAAAGTTACAATTGTTAAATACAAGAGTATTTCCGCCGAAAATATAGTCGGTCTGACCCTGTATTGTACAATCCTTGAAGTATATACGATTTGCCTTTGAGCCCGAATATACGGTATCCTGCGAACTTAAGAACTTACAGTTATAGAACGCCGTTCTGTCTGTATTATCCTCAATCGCAATTGCCGCTGCTCTTTCGGTGGCTTCCTTTGTATACACATTGGAGCTTGCTTCTCTTGCAGGCTTATTGCCTGTATCGGTATATGCTCCACCCTCAGGAGCCGGTGTAACGCCGTCATCAAGCTCTTCCTGTGTTATATATCTGTTAAACGAGTTCTCGAACGTAATATCCTTAGCGATAAAGTCAGGTGCGTTAAGCTGTGTTGCACAACCCCATCTGTCAACGCCCTTGTTTGTTACAACAGTGCCCGCAGCCTTGTTAGTATCATAAGCTGCCTTGCTGTAGAAACCATCCGAGCCTGTACTGTAGTAGTAATAGCCTATACCATAGTACCACGTGAAGAGTACTTCACCATCTGTTCCCGCAGCCTTCTGAATTGTAAGGTACGGAACAGTAATTCTAATCTGCTCACGGTATGTACCCGGAACAACATTTATCTCTATTCTGTCAGCCTCGCTCGCGTGACCGTTCATATTCTTTGCAAATGCAAGAGCCTCTGTTACCGTCTTAAAGGTCTTTTGAGCCTCGTCAGTCTCCTTTGAGCCGTCAACCGTAATAACATTTGCTGCATCGGCTGTAGGAATAGCCGACGGTTCTGTTGACGGAATAACAACCGGTTCCAGAGTCTCTGCCGGTGAAGGTTCAACCGACGGAGCGCTTGACGGAGCTGCCGACTGAGTCGGCTGACTCGACGGAACAACTACAACATCATCTCCGGGAGCATACGACACTGCCGCAAGCCATCCGAATACATCAGATGTAATCGTAACTTTTTCACCCGGTTTAACGTCAACTTCAACAATTTCACCATTATCGCCGATTACTCCGGTCTGAACATCAGCCCCCTGAGTAACCGTAACAATTGATGTGCCGGCTGTCTGACCCTTGTAGTAGAGCTTAAGCTTACCGGCTTTGGTTGCACTCGGAATGAATTCAAGCTCTGTGCCTATTCTTAAGTTAAGAACCTTTGCAGGAACTATTACTCCATCGGCAAACTTATAGTATCCCGGATTTTCAGCGTCAATAAAAGCTAAAGCAGAAGCATTATCTTTAGCTACTATATCCTCATAGTTTATCTTTTTGCCTATTGAACTGAGATACAGGTTATCCATATTCATACTCTGAATATCAAACTTATACGGATCTGACGTATCCTCTGCCTTTGACAAAAGCTCGTCATAGTTATCCGCAGCCAACCAAAGCTTAGCTGTCTCCTGCGCAACAATCGGATCGTCAACGCCCGGCTTAACAATAGGCGAAGGCTCTGCCGATGCTGCTGCCGAAGGCTCTGTCGATGCTGCTGCTGACGGTTCCGCTGATGCTGCAGCTGACGGTTCCGCCGATGCTGCTGACGGTTCCGCTGATGCGTCTGCTGACGGTTCTGCTGATGCGTCTGCTGACGGTTCTGCTGACGGCTCTGCCGATGTTGACGGACTTGCGGACGGGAGCGTTCCCTCTTCTACAAAGCCTGCATAAACACTGGTATTTCTTGTAATCTTCTTCTTAGCGAAATCAATCGGGTCAAGTTCGTCGGCACATTCCGCATCGTCCTGTGTCTCGTACCAGCCGACAAATTCCATATCCTTCTTTGTCGGGTTCTTCGGGAAATTCTTAAGATAGCTATTTCTTGTAACCGTCTTTGTTGCATATAATGAAGAACCTACATAGAAACGAACACTGTATGTATAAGCACTCGGTCCCGAATATCCGGGACCACCGCCGCCGGGAGCGCCGTTGTTACCGCCTATAATCGTGCCGCCCGTCACGTTCTGAGCGTTATTAACCGTACTGTCAGATGTGATGTTTGCACTGTTTGAAAGGTTAAGCACACCGCCGACGAACTGGCAGCCCTGAACTGTAACGCTTCCGCTTACCTGCGGCGATACTATAGCTTCGCTGCCGACAATACCCGTAAGAGTAACACCCGACGCCTTAACCATTGTAATACCGCCGAAATATCCCGGACCATATGTACCGGGAGCTGTTATGTAGAGCTTAATCATATTGTCAAGAATTTTAACAAATTCAGCTCTTGAAACATACGCCTGCGGTCTGATTGTACCGTCCTCATAGCCACCTATATAGCCTGCCGCTGTCATTGCGCCGACATAGCCTGTAGCGAAATCGGACACATTCTCGTAATCGCTGTACTGAGTGATACCTGCCTGTGAATTTTCAACAGTGAGACCGTATGCACGCGCAAGCATAGTCATAGCTTCTTCACGCGTCATATAATTCTCAGGAGACATTGAACCGTCGCCGTTACCGGTAAGAGTACCGGCAGCAACAAGCTTCAATATAGAATCCTCATACCACGCACCCGCCGGTACATCCCAAAAACCGTTATCGGTTGTATCTACATATCCAATAACATTTTGAGTAACCTGCGCAACCTCTGCGCGCGTGATTGCGTCGTCCGGTCTGAAATAACCGCCGTCGCCCTGAATAACTCCGTTATCCGACCACGTATTGATATAGCTCTCAGCCCAATGACCCGCTGTGTCACTGTACGAAGCTGCAGAAACCGCAACCATACCAAAGGTGGTTAGAACCATTGCAACGGCAAGAACCATTGCAAGAACTCTCTTAAAGCTTCTCATATAAAAAGCCCCTCCTTAATATTTTAGTGGGTAACCCCCTATTTTTGCATATTACTATACTATTATACTTTGTATTAGTATTATAACACCAAGCTTATTAATTTGCAAGAAGTATTTTTATTTTAAACCAAATAATAAAAAGGTGCCCTCTCGGACACCTTCTATCACTAATGTGTTATAGGTTTTTCGACACTGTCGCAGAGCGGCTGCATTTTATCCATACTGCTCCAAAGCAACGCTCTTATTTTTCCGCCCTCGGCCTCGGTATTCAGCTTATTCTTGACGTCCGCCCTAAGACTTGTCACAACCGCCTGCTTGTCGTACGACACAAAGTTTTCACGCGTATAGTGTGTATCATCATAGTCATATTCAACCGTTGCAACTGCGCTGTTTAAGTCAAGACTGCGCGTGTAATTCTCTGCCTTGACCGGCTCTTGATTAAAGTTTAATACAGCTCCACAAACGACTGGGACGCATCCTGCTTATACGGCTCGCCCAAAAAATAACAATTTATATATTCTTCCATCGCCTTGCGGGTGCTCACGTCCTCTTTAACCTTTTTTGCGTTGTCGCTCTGGTCAAGTTTGTTTACCGCCCAATCTTTTATTGTATTCCACGCCTCGCCGAGTTTAGCGGGTTTGGGCCGCGGAAGCTTTGCCTGCTGCGCGGCCGTTGCCTTGTTATACATATCCTCGTGTGTATCGCCGTTCTTCTTGATATACAAATCAACTGACATATTGTCGTAATCAAGATCTAAAACGTAATCGTCCGCCAACGGCTGAAGAGTGTAAAAAGTGTCCTTGTTAATCTGAACAATTTCCTTCTCAATCGCACCATACACCATACCGCCAAGCCTGCCGTTGCCGATAGGCAGAGCGTTGTTTGACATCTTGCGCGAAACTATGCGTGAGCATACCGTGTCGTTCTCTATAGGGTCCTTTGTTGTTGTATTATAATCGCAATTATCACCCTTATTGTTAGGGTCAACCGCGTAAATCGGCATAGATTTTTCCTCGCTGTAATACTTTTTGCCCTTCTCGGCAAGATATTTTATAATATTACTGTCCGCCTTTTCGGGCACAGTATCAAACCAGATTGTGTTATCCGGGTCGAAAAAAACCGCAGCAGCTTCAGCTGTTTTATCGGCAGCCGCAAAATTCTCCTCCGCAGCCGCCGGCAATGTAGGATAAAGCATACACGCCGAAAGCAGCAGCGCTCCAATTCTTCTGAACTTAAACTTTTTCTGCATTATAAACCCTCCGTTTTTACAAGTCTGTGCAAAGGGCGCTCTGCACGGAGCGCCCTTTGCTTGGGAAGAAATCTATTAATAATTTTTAAAATTATTAAGCTTATTCATAATCCTGATACTCAAGCGTAACATTGTCAATGTAATATTCCAGCTTATTTGTCGTATCACCTTTTTTATCCATATAAATATTAAAGTATAAATTATCTAAATCAATACCTGTCGGATAATTGAGATTGTTGCCTTCATCATCCGGCGCTGCAATAGTGAACGGCTTTTTGTTGAGTATTTCCATTGAATTATCCCGGTTACAGAGTGTAGATGTAATAGTTTTGTTGTCAATATCTATCTCAGCGGTAATTCTGTACCACTTGTTCGCCATCGTACTATTCTGGTCAAACTGCGTATTGTCACCGTTTATTCTTGCGTTCTGTGAATTAAACATATTAATCTGCTTCCAGTTCTTATGAACGCCCCAGCGCACAAACCTTGACGTATCCGCCTTGTCTGCTCCTGCGTTTGCCTTGCTTGTCGCAAGGTCAAAATATGAATAATCCGAAGGCAGTAAATTCACCGACTCCATCAAAAAGTCATAGCTAAATTTGATTGTCTTTGTATTCTTAAGCGTTGCTCCGCTCGGCAAAAGCGACTTTATATCAAAGCTTACGCCTGTCTTTGCCGCAACCTTTTTGCCCTCAGCCTTTGTAAGCTTATAAACCTTATTGCCCGCCTCGCCGAGGTTTGCGGTCTCACTTTCTGTCGCTGTATATACGCCTGCACTGAAGCCATCAGCAGCTGTCAATGAAGCAGTCAGATTATCAAAATCAACACTTTCAGCTTTAATGCTGTTCATCTTCTTTGCGCTGACGTCAAATGTTTTTGTTTCGCCCTTTGCGCCCGTAACCTCAGCCGAAGCATCAGCTATATTATATTCAGTATTAGCAATTGCTGCGACCACCGTATAAGTTCCGACCGGAATGTTTTCGGCGGTATATACTTTACTCATCGTGTTTGCATCAACAATGACATTTACAGACTTTATAACAGCCTTGCCCTTTTTAAACTCAATATTTACCGTCTGCGCTTCTTCGCTCGCTACTGAAAGACTTACAGTTCCGCTGACTGTAAACACATTTGTTGTATCGTTTGTCGGCTGAATATCAAAATCTATGGATTTCTCAACTCCTATCGCCTTATTTGCCGCTTCTCTTACATACAGCTTTACACTCGCCTTAATCGGCTGCTCACCGCTTGCAGGGCGAACAAGTTCAATCTTGCTGCCGTTTACCACCGCAAACTCACTATCGCTCTCCCAACTGTATTCATAGCCGCTCGGAGCTGCCGGAAGCTCGATTTCATTTTTTGTGCTGTCGCTTGTATCGATTGTTGTCTCAGAAATTACCTTTTCCACATTTGTGTAATCAGAAGCAACACCTACCGGGTCCCAACCGTCACTGCCCTTTGTAAACGTGTACGGATTGTATCTTAGCATAGTCCAGTCATTTAAAACCTTGCCCTTTGTACGTTTCGACATATCTACTGCGTTTCCGCTTGTATCAACGCTGCCGTACTCACCAAAGCGCGCGTCCTCCGCCTTGTTACCGCTCATATCGCTCCAGCCCGACGAAGAAATCAAGTTTTTGCCGATAGTTGTGTTTATATAGTATGCCGCCGGACCGGGAGCTGCACCCCACGGTCTGCCTAAGCTACCTGCGGTTGCGGTGCTGCTGCCCGTAATTTTACAGTTCCAAAACAGATAGCCCTCCGACTCTTTTGAATTGCTCGGTGCTGTGATTGTTGCGCTTTCGCCCTGTTTCGGACCTGAGTTTGTGTAAAGCTCACAGTTGTCAAACACTGCTGTTGCACTTCCGCAGATATAGTCGGTCGTACCGCCGAGCTTGCAGTTTTTAAAATACATTCTGCCCGAATTTATGCCGATTGTGTCCTGAGTTGACATAACGGTGCAGTTTATAAACTGTGCCTTGTCGGCTGAACAGTGAAGCGCCGCGCTGCGTTCTCTCGGGCTGCCTGTATATCCGCCGTATGTTATATTCTTTCGCGACTGCAGATATGCGTTAATTTCATTATCGCTTACGCCGTTTGCCTTCTGCGCCTTTATCCAATCAAGACGCGGGAAGTTACTGTTGTTCGCATCAGGGTCAACGCCTTTAATATCCGTCAATTCCTCTTCGGTATAATATGCATTATATGAGTTTTCAATATAAATATCCTTTGCGATAAATCCTGCCGCACCCTTATCCACCTTAAGCGACGGGCCCCAGTCCTTGGGGCCGTACGCCTTGCCATCGCCTATAACAGAAGGGTCATAGTATCCGTCCGCGTTACAGCTGTCATATAACGAACCTAATCCGTAATACCATGTAAGTTTAACCTCTCCCGAGGTCTCGGGCTTCTTCTGTATTGTAATATACGGCTTGGTTACTCTGACCTGCTCGCGATACACACCGGGCATAACGTCGATTGTAACACGCTCTGTCTCGCTTGACGGATTTTTCGCCTCGGCTGCCGCAACAGCCGCTGTAACCGTTTCGTACTTTGTATCGCCGATATATACGCCCGTTTCGGCAGGCGTGCTGCTCGGCTTTGCTGAAGGCGCTGCGCTCGGCTCGCCTGAAGGAGCTGCGGACTGCTCGGGAATTTCAATTCTGACGTCCTTAGCTTCACTTAGCGGCTGCATAGCCTGTAGGCTGTTCCAGATAAACGCCTTCATTGTGCCGCCGTCTGCGGGAGGTGCGTAATTCATCACGACCTTTTCGGTTCCGCTCAGCGTCTTGCTTGTATCGGTCGAGATAAGAACTCCGTCCTTGTCGTACGAGGCTATAACAAGCTGTGCTGTCTTATCGCTTCCGCTGCCTGTGTACTTAACGTCGATATTAAGGTTTGCGTTTGCGTCATACGCCGCGCTTTCTATAGAATAGCTGTAGCTTGCTGGTGTAGGTGACGTTTTGCTGTACGATGCTGTTATGTTACCTGCATTTCCTATATACTTATCGTCGTTTGCATACGGGTTCCTGTAATACAGAACATAAATCTTATGCGTTCCGCTTATTCCATCAATATTTTTAAGAGTCAATTCATTATCGCCGGTTGATATACTCTGATTTGCAATCTCTGTTCCGTTCGGCTTATCCACCGTTACGGAAACATAGGTATCGCTCTTTCTGACCTTTGCCATATTAAGGGTTATACCACTAAGTCCTTCAAAATCAAAATCGCTTACCGCATAGCCTATCTTAACATTTTCACGATTGTATATATATCCTATCTCAGCACCGTTACTGTCCACTTTCGGAACAGTACCCTTATCGCTTGCATAGAACTCCGTAACCTCACTTGCCTTATAAACTCTATTGCCCTCAGTAATATTTGTGCCAAAATTATTTATTGTGTATGTCTTGCCGGCTTCCGCACTGAATGTAAGCAAGGTTCTGTCGTCGTTTAATGTCGTCTCGACCTCTTTACCGCTCTCATCATATACCTTAGCCTCTGACGCATATTTGCTTCTGATATTCTTGTCTCCGCTCTCGGTCACGTGGAGTTTTGCAGTCTCCGGCTTGCCGCCGTTCCACGTAAGGTCAACCGTCACTCCCTCACGTGTGTTAAAGCCCTCAAAAGAGCCGCTCGCCCACGTATCAGGAATAGCCGGAAGAAGCGTTACCGCGCCGTCGTGGCTTTGAATAAGCATTTCGGCAATTGCCGCTGTCGCACCGTAGTTTCCGTCAATCTGGAAGTTCGGGTGCTGCGTGAACATATTAGGAGACGTTTTTGTCGTAATCAAAGTTTCAAGGGATGTGTTGGCATCCTCGCCGTTTAGTGCTCTTGCATTAAGCGCCATACGCCATGCATATGCCCAGCTTCTGTCACCTACGCCTCTTGCTGAAACGGTTTTAGCAAATGCCTTAATCAGCTTCTGTTCGTTTGCGTCACTGCTGTACGCGCTCAGATGTGTACCCGGATACAATTCCCATAGGTGTGAGCAATGTCTGTGCCCGTTATGGTTGCTTGCGGTATGCTCATTTATACTCTTAGTCGAATCGCTCGGATTAAATGGATTTGTAACCTGATACTTTCCGCTTGAGTCACTCTTTTCCGAAAAATCAAACGCTACATCACCGCGAACCCATTCCTTAATATATCCGTCATTATCTATAAGGTTTGGAGCAATCTTGCCCTTTTCGTCTGCCAAATAGCTTGACGGCATCTGCTTCGCAATCTTAGCAAGCAAATCTGCATTCTCAGTCTCTTTGCCGAGTATCTTCGAAGCCTGCTGAACTATATCGTAAAGGTTACGAACGAGCTGAGTGTCCATAGCCGGTCCCGGCTGAACACTTCCCTGCTCCGGCGAGCACGAAGCCGCTGTTATAAGATAACCCGTCTTTGGGTCTACAACCAAGAACTGTGTAAAGAACTTAGCCGCACCGACCATATACGGATAAACCTCGGCAAGATATTCTTTATCCTTATTAAACCGGTAATACTGCCAAGCGTGATCTAACAGCCACGCTCCGCCTGTCGGCCAAAGTCCCGCCGTAGCGTTGTCTATCGGCTGAGTACCGCGCCACAAATCATAGTTATGGTGCATTACCCACGGATCGCCTGGCTGATATGTGCCATCGTTTCTTTCATTATATATACCGTATTGTTCTGCCGCGGTAATTGCGCCGCTTTCAGCCAAATCATCAAAAGAATCGATAAGCGTTCTCTCCGTCTCTCCTATATTCAGTGGCTGAGCTGCCCAGTAGTTCATCTCGGTATTTATATTTATTGTATATTTACCGTTCCACGAAGCGGACATTGCCCCATTCCACTTACCTGTAAGATTAAGCGGCTGACTTTCTGCAATATCTATTTCTCCGCTTCCGCTTGCCTCTTGCTTATCACGCGCACCCGCAAGAATTAAGTATTTACCGTAGTTAAACATAAGCGCTGCAAGCTGATTGTCACCGTCTGTATATGTTGAGGTTACTCCAACCTTTTTAGCATCCGACAGCGTATTTCTGGTTCCAACCGTAAAGCCTGACTTGCCGCTTGACAAATCCTTACGCACACGCTTTTCAGTCGGCGCACTGCCGTAATCCAATGTCTTGCCCGAATTTGCAAGGCTCAGGCTCGACTTATTAAATTCAGCCTCAAAATCCGCAATATGTCTTGCCTTTATATCGGCGTAGGTCTTTGACTTTACATTATTCATATAGTACTCGCAGTCTTTTGAAGGCTTTGCGTTATCAAGCGTCTTGTAGTCAACATAATTTGTTGCTCCCACAACATATACGGTTGCGCTCTTTCCGCCCTTTACGCCAATTGTGGAATTGTCCGCAGATACCGTAAACGCGCCGTCGCCATCCAAGTACATACGTGACTCAAACTGAATAACATTTATTCTGCCTATGTTGTTATCCTTGTTACCGTTTGTGACCGCCGCCTTTACTTTAACCTCTTTGTCACTTAACTTTTCATAGGTACAATAGCCGCTTTCATTGTGATTGGTATGCAGCTTTGCCGAAAAATCAAGCTCCTTATCCGACTCAATATGTGTTGCCACCACCTGATCGGGGTAACTCGCGAAATTCTCGCGCTTATAGTGACCTCCGCCATAATCATATTCAACGGTAACGATACCGTTCTTCATATCAAGACTCTTTTTATAGTTTGAAGCATCTACACTCTTATGTCCGAAGTCAAGATACAACTCAACAAAAGACTTATACGCCCTCTGCCCCGACGGAACACCGAGGAAGCTGCCCTCAACCATACTTGCAAGACTAAATCTTTGCTGAACGGCTGAAGTACTGTGCGAGTTGTCAACAGCCAACGACTGGTTAGAAATACTCTTATTCGCAAAGTCCGGGAAGCTTGTTCTGAACGTCTCGTCACCGACAATTGCATCAGCTGAGCCTATCTCGGCGGGGGTTCCGTCCTCGTTTGCCCCGCGGTATAATTTCCAGCCATCCTTACGTGTTCCGCTTGTCATATTGGTACCAAAAATTTTACCGCTCGTATCATATGCCTGCTTCATTGTGCTTATTGTGTTCCCCTGCTCATCATTGAGCGTACCATAAGGCGAACCGTCCCAGCATGTATCTTCATTAATCTGAATAACTTCGTTATCAATACCTCCTGCAACCATACCCGCCATACGGCCGTTTCCAATCGGATAATAATTTGTCCAAATAAATTCGGAATATGCCCAGCTCTGATAGTATTCACCCGGCTTGCCGTACGGCGTCTGAATATTAAGTTCATCTGTGCTTTTAGCCGCGTTCGGGTCAACCTCCTGCACAGTCTTATACTTACCTATCTGAGCCAAAACCTCCTCGATTGTGCGGTTTGTCCACATTACCGTCTCTGCATCGAATGAGGTATCAGCCGCAGCTTGTGCCGTCTGCGACACAGCCGTCTCGGCCGTAACAACCGCCGGGACAGACGTCCCGAGCATCATAATTGATAACATCAATGCCCCTGCTTTCTTAATTTTAAACTTTTTTAACATTTCTTACCCTCCATATCAGAAGTATATTGTTAAATCTATTATAAAACCAAAAAATATGTTTGCATAGGGCCAGTTGCAGATTATTTCGAGGGGGCCAGAGTCGTCGGAGCACCCTGCGCTGTTTCGTTTTCTCGCTTTGCGAGACGAGAAAAGCTGCACTGCTTCGGGGCTCCTCCTCTTCCCAAAAAGCACTTCGCGCTTTTCGGGAGCCCTGTCTTTTGCACCCTGCGCTGTTTCGTTTTCTCGCTTTGCGAGAAAAGCTGCACTGCATATGACGCTCATAATGAAGTGTTAATATTGAATTTATGAAAGGGGTGTTCAGGAATACCGGAAAAAATGTTGACTTGCTCGACACATCTCAAATTATACCTAATTCAAAAATTGATAATGAAATAACCGAAAGCGAAGTTGTAATATATGAATAATAAAGATAAACAGAATTGTACACGGATATTCCGGAGTTGATATGAAAATAGTCTGGGATACAATATATTATGATTTGCCTCTTCTGAAAAGAGAGCTTGAAAATTTCCCATTTATTATATAAATATGATTTTAATTTGTGACACTCTTTTTTATAAATTAATATTAAAAAATACCCCTTCGTAAAACATTACTGAATTACGGAGAGGTATTTTTAAATTACAAATTAATTGCCGCTTGACTGGCTGTTTGAGTCTGCTGACTCCTCGGCTTCAAGCTCATCTGTTGCGGCATTGATGTCATTTATGATACTTGTAACATCAATTTTATCAAGAACACTCTTATTCTCTTTAATCTCAGTCTGATCCTTCCAGTAGCCCTGTATCTCATAAAGACCTGCAAGTCTCTTGATTACGTGATAGCCGTACTCACTCTTAACGGGGTCAGATACCTCGTCAATTTTAAGTGCGAATGCCGCCGCCTCAAACTCAGGTACCATTTCGCCTGTCTTAAAGGTATATCCCGCCGAAGTCTCACCGGTATCCTTATTGTAAGTCTCCATAAGCTGGTCAAAGTCTGTACCTGCCTTTGCCTGTTCTGCAACCGTCTGAGCAGTAGCGAGACCTGCAGCGTCGTCAACCGCATCCGGGTCAGGTGATGCTGCCGGATCCTGAACCGCATTCGGGTCGGTCGTCTTTATAAGAACGTGCTTTACAGTCGCCCTGTCGTCTTTAGCATATCCGGAAAGGTCTGCGCCTTCGGGCATAAACTTCGACGTATCTTCTTCCATTGCTGCCTGTACGGTCTGAACCTGCATAACTCTCCTGTAAATTCTCGCATACTCATTGGCGCTGCTGAGACCCATAGTTCTTGCTCTGAGGGCAAATCCATCCTCGCCGAACTGTGAAACATAGCCTGCAACCGTCGTATTAACCTGTGCATCGTCAGACTCAGTCCACTTATCGGCATCGTCTAAATACTGACTGCCCTGAGAAATGGTAACCATATCGTCAATCGCATTTGAATACGCGTTTTCCTTTATAGTATCCGAAAGCTTTTTACCGTCAACTTCCTGATCCCAGTCAAAGCTCGAAAAATCGCCGTCAGCGCTTTCGCCTGCAACTTCGTAATACTGATTCATAGCCTCTGCATAAATATAATAACCGAGGTCTGCATCTGTAAGCTTTTCGCCGTCAACTTTCGCAACAACCTTACCTTCAGCCTTATTGCCGTAAGACTGACTGCTTCCGCCGAAATAGTTCATACATAGGGCAACCACGATTGCCGCAGCTGCAACACAGCCTACAATAATACCGACAAGCGCACCGACTGAAATATTAACGCTCTTCTTCTCTTTCACCTCGGGTACAACCTCGGTAAAAGCGTCACTGAGTGTATCTGCCGCATCCTGAACATTCTCAGCTACCTCATCAACCGCCTCATCAGCAGCCTGATTGGCGTCGTCGATTTCATCTTTAATCTCCGCTGCCGCATCAGCTATCTTTGCACTGACATCCTCCTGCAGCTTCTGTGCCTTCTCATCTTCGGTGAGAAAGTCCTTGTTTTCGTTGTCCATGTCAATTCTCCTTTTTGTTTATTTGTGTTATTAATAATTTTCAAAATATCATTAAATAACATTATACTACAACCGAATATATTTTTCCATACTTTTATTAAAAATTTTTAAAATATTCACAAAATATTAAAATTTTTAATCTCCGTCATATGTTACAAGAAATTCCATAATTGCCTTGAGCTTCTTTAAATACTCCGCTCCGTGCACGTCCTCCATAGTCCTTCCGAGCTTTATCTCGACCCTCGGTACTGCGGGGTTTATTATCCGAACTTCATTTGGCTTGCTTTCAATTAGTTTAAGGCACGGCTTCATATCGGGTATGTTATTTTCATCAAACTTTATGGTTACCCCACCCTCACTGCCGATTAAGTCGGTCACTCCGTATTTTGAAGCGTACGCCTTAATCAGTGCAATTTCCATCAGGTTTTCGGTTTCCCACGGAACGGTTCCGTATCTGTCCTCTATCTCGTCATACGCATCGTAAAGCTCCTCCTGTGTACGAATTGAAGCTATACGCTTGTACGCCGCAAGTCTCTGGCTGTGATTTCTTATATAGCTGTCAGGTAAATATGCAGAAACCGGTATGTCAACTCTCGTCTCGGTCTCGTGCTTGACCTCAATTCCCTTAACCTCCGCCGCAGCCTCCTCAAGCAAGCGGCAGTACATCTCATATCCGACTGCCTCCATATGTCCATGCTGCTGGGCGCCGATTAAGTTACCGGTGCCGCGGATTTCAAGATCGCGCATAGCTATTTTAAAGCCGCTGCCGAACTCGGTGAACTCCTTAATCGCAAGCAAACGCTTCTCCGCCTCGGGCGTTAAGCTTTGATTTCTGCGGTAGGTCAGATATGCATACGCCATCCTGTTGGAGCGTCCTACCCTGCCGCGAAGCTGATAAAGCTGTGCAAGCCCGAGTCTGTCCGAATTTTCAATAATTATTGTGTTAACATTCGGTATATCAAGTCCTGTTTCGATTATAGTCGTACAGACTAAAATATCAATCTCGCCTTCGGATACGTCCATCATAATCCGCTCCAGCTCGCTCTCGTTCATTCTGCCGTGCGCAACGGCAATTCGCGCATCCGGCACAAGCTCCGCTATGCGATTTGCCACTTTAAATATGCCGTCTATCCTATTATATAGGTAATAAACCTGACCGCCGCGTCCAAGCTCCTTGTTTATCGCCTCACAGATTACGTCCTCGTCATACTCAAGCACATATGTCGAAACCGGGAACCGTTCGCTCGGCGGCTCATTAATCACGCTCATATCGCGGATACCGGTGAGCGACATATGCAGCGTCCTCGGGATAGGCGTAGCGGACAGCGTCAGTACATCAACTTCTTTGCGTATCTCCTTGATTTTTTCCTTATGCGCAACACCAAAACGCTGTTCCTCATCTATGACCAAAAGCCCCAGCTTGTTAAACTTAATCGACTTTCCAAGCAGCTTGTGCGTGCCTATCACTATGTCAATTTCACCTGTTGTAAGTCCCTTCTTGACACGCCTCTCCTCTGTCGCGGTACAAAACCTCGAAAGCAGTGAAACATTTATCGGATAATCCATCATACGCTGCTTAAAAGTGTTAAAATGCTGCGATGCAAGTATAGTTGTCGGCACCAGATACGCCACCTGATAACCCGCGTTAACCGCTTTAAACGCCGCACGCAGAGCAACCTCGGTCTTACCATAGCCCACGTCGCCGCACAGCAGGCGGTCCATAGGATACGGTTTTTCCATATCCTGCTTGACTTCTTCAATACTGCGCAGCTGGTCGTCTGTCTCCTCATACGGAAACTTTGCTTCAAACTCGCTCTGCCAATCGTCGTCCTCGGGGAAGGCTATACCCGGAGTATTGGCGCGTCTTGCATACAAATCCACAAGCTCCTTCGCCATATCCGCCGCCGCAGCCTTAACCCGCTGCGTGGTGCGGTTCCAATCGGCTCCGCCGAGCTTACTCAGCCTTATCCGTGCGCCGTCCTTTGCGATATGCTTATACACCATATCAAGCTGATTTGTCGGCACATACAAATAGTCGTCGCCCTTAAATCGGATTTTAAGATAATCCTGTCGCACGCCTTGAGTCGTAAGCTGCTCAATACCTATATACTGACCGACGCCGTAGCTTCTGTGGACTATATAATCCCCCGGCTCAAGGTCGGTGAAGTTGTCTATCTTCTGTCCGCGCACCTTGCCATAGCGCTTCCTCTTTTTCTTCTCCGAACCGAAAATTTCTCTGCCGGAAATTATAACCGTACGTATCATCGGCAATTCGAATCCGTGTGCAAGGCTACCGTGCGTCAGCACAATACTCCCGTCCGGCGGCACACTCTCGAGTCTTTCCGTATACGAGCAATCAAACCCTTCATCTGTCAGACGACTGAGCAAATTCTTCGCCCTGATTTCACTGCCGCCTAAAATTATTGTCTTATATGCGTGCTGCTTATAATACGCAAGCGACTCGAACAGAAACTCCATCTTACCGCGAAAACCCGCAAGCGATTTCGCCGAAAACGACAAAGTTCGCTTCGCCCTATACTCGGGCACACTGCCCGATATTGCGCTCACGCCGATAAATTTATGCTTTATAAGCCGCCTTACTGCGGATTTAAGCGGCATAAAGTAGTCACCGCCCGCGTCCGGAATAATTCCGCGGCCTGCCATTTCCACCGCATCGTCCGCAAACCTGAGCGCCTCTTTTTCATACGCTTCGCTTATGCCCGAGCCGTCGCACCACACCACCGTACAGTCATCGCTCAGGTAATCTATTATTGTAGGTTCTTCACTGTAAATATAAGGAATGTATTTATCAAGCGACGGAAAAGCTATCCCCTGCTTCAGCCGCTCAATATCCCGCGTCATTACAGCCGCCGCCTTCTCACAGCCGGGTTTGTCGTTAAATTCGGGTGCCTTCATCAGCTTTTCAAGCTTTTTTATAAGCTTAAGTCTCTCCGCTCCGTCAAGCGCAAGCTCGGCGGCAGGCGTAATCCTAACCTCGCTGCACTTTTCGATTGTGCGCTGCGATGAATTGTCAAATGTTCGCACCGAGTCCACCTCGGTATCAAAGAACTCGACCCTGTACGGGAACTTACTTCCGCACGAAAAAAAGTCCAGAATACCTCCGCGTATGCTGAACTGCCCCGCACCCTCGACCATATCCTCTCGCTTATATCCCATGGCGGTAAGTCTGTCCGCAATCTCATCGAGATCACACTCGCTGCCGACCTTTAAGGTTTTAACGCCGCTGTCATACTTTTTCTTCGGCAAGGTTACGCTAAGCAGCGCCGCGGGAGTTGTGACTACAATCGTTTCGTCCGCACCTCCGCTCAGCGCATCTAATACTTTCAGCCGCTGTGCGGATATATCGCGGCTTTTCGCGTCCACATCGTAAAACAAAAGCTCTGACGGCGGATAATACAAAACCCTGTCGTCATCACCGCCCGCAAAAAAGCGCAAATCCTCTAAAAGCTCCTTTGCCTGAGCTTCGCCTGGCGCGACAACAAGCAGCGGAGACGAAAACTTTTTTGCAGCACAAAAAGCAAGGTAAGCCCTGAGCGAGTCCGAAACACCGGTCACGTTCACGGGATATTCACCCTGCTTTAAATACGATATTAATTCATCAAAATCCGCGAGATTTTGTATAATTTCAAAAAAACCATTCATATATATCTACCCATTGTATTTTTGTATTGCAGACTGTACGCTGCCGCCGATTATTTCCTCAATGGCTTTTACGGCGCGAACCGCGGTTTCGGTCAGCACCTCGGTCTCAGCCCTTGAAAACCTGCCGAGCACAAAATCGCATATCGCCACGTGCTCATCGGTATCGGGACTGCCTATTCCGAGCTTAACACGCGGAAACGCGTCACTGCCGAGGTTTAAAATAATACTCTTAAGCCCGTTGTGACCGCCGGCGCTGCCGCTCTTTCTTATTCTCAGCTTTCCCAAAACCATTGATTTATCATCCGACACCACAATTATATTTTCGGGCGGAATATCAAAGTAATCCGCGATGGGTCCGACCGCCTCTCCACTTAAATTCATAAAGGTCGTCGGCTTGACCGCGATAATCTTTTGACCTGCGATTACTCCCGTGCCCGTCTCGGCGCGGAACTTGCTCGGTCTCATCTTTATATCATTTTTGGCGCAAAACGCGTCGACAACATCAAACCCGATGTTGTGACGCGTGTTTACATATTTTCTCCCGGGATTTCCGAGACCAACTACCATATACATAGTAATTCTTTACTTTCCCTTCTTCCCAAAAACGTCGGGAACATCCCTCCGCTTTTTGTTACTTTCCCTTTTTCTTTACCGTCCACTGCTCTTTTACTACCTGCTTACTTCTTGCTATCGCGAGTGACTCAGCGGGTACTTCATCGGTTATGGTTGAGCCTGCTGCAGTGTATGCGCCGTGACGAACTACAACCGGAGATACAAGATTTGTATTGCAGCCGATGAAGCAGTCGTCCTCAATCGTCGAGCGGTGCTTGTGCTCGCCGTCATAGTTCACAACAACCGTACCGCAGCCGAAGTTGACGCGCTTGCCAACGTCAGCGTCGCCGATATATGTCAGATGCGCAACCTTTGTTCCGTCATCAATCGTCGAATTTTTAATTTCAACAAAGTCGCCTATCTTAACCTCAGACCCGATTTTGGTTCCCGGTCTTAAATAAGCAAACGGTCCGACATTGGTGTTCGAGCCAACCTCACTGTCAATACCTACCGTCTTAAGAACCGTTGTGTTATCGCCTATCTTACAGTTATTAAGCGATGTATCCGAGCCGATAACGCAGTTTTCGCCGATTTCAGTATTACCTTCGAGCACTGTTCCGGGATAGATAACCGTATCTCTGCCAACCTTAACGTTTGTCGTTATCTGAACCTTATCCGGGTCGATAATCGTAACACCGCTGAGCATAAGCGCTTCCACCTTGCGGCGGTTCAAAATCTTTCCGATCTGTGAGAGCTGGAGTTTATCGTTAACGCCTAATATCTGCTCAAGCTCCGTCATATACGCGCCGACCTTTTCGCCCTCGCTCAGCATTATTTCCACAACGTCTGTAATATAATACTCGCCCTGAGCGTTGTTATTCGTAATCTTTTTAAGAGCCGCAGCGAGCTTTTTAATATCAAAGAAGTACATTCCGGAGTTAATTTCCTTTATCTCCCTCTCGTCATCGTTTGCGTCCTTTTCTTCAACAATTTTTACAATCTCGCCGTTCTCCCTGACAATTCTGCCGTAGCCGTAGGGATTATCTATTTCGGCAGTGATAACCGTTGCCGCGCGCTTCTTTCTGTTGTGGTCGTCAAGCACGCGCTTTAAAGTGTCCGCCTCAATAAGCGGCGCATCACCGTAGAGCACCATAACAGTACCGTCTATGCCGCTGAGCTTTTCAATTCCCTGCATAACCGCGTGTCCCGTACCCAACTGCTCATACTGATACGCGTATGTAACACGGTCTTTAAGATATGCCTTAACGTCCTCCGCCTTGTGGCCTATGACAACAATATTTTCATCACTGCCGGCAGCGCACGCCGTATCAACAACCCACTCAACAAGCGCCTTGCCCGCAGCCTGCTGAAGCGGTTTTGCTATATTAGATTTCATTCGCTTTCCCTCGCCCGCGGCAAGGATAATGCTGTAGAGTCCCATTTTCCCATTCCTCCGGAATAATATTTAAAATTAACTAATTTAGTATATCATATAATGAAAATATTTACAATAGCGAATTTTACATAAATAAATACCCCCCCACAAAATGCGGCGGGATCTTTTCGTACGTGTATGAGTAACACACACCGCAGGGGGCTGTTTAAAAAGTTCCAATGAAAGGGGGTATTTAGGTCAAATATGCAGCTTAGTTTTACGGTTTGGTTGTCTATTGGGATTATTGTTGCTGCGTTCGCGTTTATGCTGCCTGTTACTCCGCTGAAATTATACAGGTTGTTTGTGTCCAATGCGACTTCGGCTGTGTATGCGTGACCATAGTCGGCTTTGCGGTAGCAAAGGTGGTCTTTTTTGTTTTATATTTTTAAAATTTCTCTTGACAACATACCCCTAGGGGGTATATAATGCAGATAAAGGAGCGATGATTATGGAAAATTGCTGTCATAGGAAAAAAGTCCGCGCGGAGAATGAATTTAAAAGTCTGATACACCGTTTAAACCGTATTGAGGGACAGATACGCGGAATTAAAAATATGGTTGAAAGCAACGCATACTGCCCGGATATTCTTGTTCAGGCGGCGGCAGCAGGCGCGGCGCTTAACGCGTTTAATAAAGAGCTGCTTGCAAACCACATCCGCACCTGTGTTGCGGAGGATATACGTGCGGGCAAGGATGAAACGATAGATGAGCTTTTAGCAACTATGCAAAAGCTGATGAAATAGACTGCTTAGGCAATAATAGAATTCGGAGGTGAATTATTATGAAGCAGTATAACGTAACGGGTATGAGCTGTGCGGCTTGCAGCGCAAGGGTCGAAAAGGCTGTCGGGACAGTTGACGGAGTGACGTCGGTATCTGTCAGCCTGCTGACTAACTCAATGGGCGTTGAGGGCACGGCAAGCGACGGAGCGATAATCGCCGCTGTCGAAAAGGCGGGCTACGGCGCGTCGGTCAAAGGCGCTAAACCTGATACGGATAATGAAGATATGCTGAAAGACCGCGAAACACCTGCACTCAAACGGAGGCTTTGGTGGTCGGTCGGATTTTTGGCAGTTTTAATGTATATCTCTATGGGACATATGATGTGGGATTGGCCTCTTCCGAGCTTTCTTACGCACAATCACGTTGCTATGGGGCTTATACAGCTTCTGCTTACCGTAATTATAATGGTGATTAATCAAAAATTCTTTATAAGCGGATTTAAGAGCTTGCTGCGCGGTGCACCGAATATGGATACCCTTGTCGCGCTCGGCGCAGGGGCGGCGTTTGTCTACAGCACCTACGCGCTGTTTATGATGACTGACGCACAGACCCGCGGCGACGCGGCGGCGGTTATGTCGTATATGCACGAATTTTACTTTGAGTCAGCAGCGATGATATTGACGCTTATAACAGTCGGCAAAATGCTTGAGGCGAAGTCAAAGGGCAGGACGACGGACGCTCTTAAAAGCCTGATGAAGCTTGCGCCCAAGACCGCGGTAATTATAGAAAACGGCAAGGAAACAGAGGTTTCGATTGAGCAGGTCAAAAAGGGCGATATTTTTGTTGTACGCCCGGGCGAAAACATTCCGGTCGACGGTATAGTCACCGAAGGCTCAAGCGCAGTCAACGAATCGGCTTTGACCGGCGAAAGTATACCCGTTGACAAGTCGCCGGGCGACAAGGTCTCGGCGGCTACGACAAACAGTTCTGGCTATCTTCGCTGCAAAGCTACAAATGTCGGCGAGGATACAACTCTGTCACAGATTATACGTATGGTCGGCGATGCGGCGGCAACAAAAGCGCCGATTGCCAAAATTGCCGATAAGGTTTCGGGAATATTCGTACCGACAGTCATTATAATTGCGGCAATCACTGCCATCGTATGGCTTCTTGTCGGACAGAGCGTCGGTTTTGCACTGGCGCGCGGAATTTCGGTACTCGTTATCAGCTGTCCGTGCGCGCTCGGTCTCGCCACGCCCGTTGCAATAATGGTAGGCAGCGGTATCGGCGCAAGAAACGGGATACTGTTTAAGACGTCCGCATCGCTCGAACAGGCGGGCAAAATAAGCATTGCCGCGCTCGACAAAACGGGAACAATAACACTCGGCAAGCCAAGGGTTACAGATATAATAACAGCCGAAAATATAAGCGAAGCGGAGCTTTTAAGCGCTGCGTACTCACTTGAAATCGGAAGCGAGCATCCGCTTTCAAAGGCGGTTATCCAAAAAGGCGACGAGAACAAAATAACCGCCGATGCGGTAAAGGATTTTAAAGCGCTGCCGGGAAGCGGACTTATGGGCACAATGCGCGGCGAGACACTCCGCGGCGGAAATTTTGAATTTATAAGCAAGAACGCGGATATCTCAGCGGATATTAGGCTTAAAGCGGAAGCACTTGCAGAGCAGGGCAAAACGCCGCTGTTTTTTAGCCGAAATGATAAAATGCTCGGAATTATAGCTGTCGCCGATGTGATTAAGGAAGACAGCCCTCAGGCGGTTAAAGAGCTTAAAGATATGGGAATACACGTGGTTATGCTGACAGGAGACAACAAGCGCACCGCGGAAGCAATAGGCAGACAGGCAGGCGTTGATGAGGTTATCGCAGGCGTACTGCCGGACGGCAAGGAAAACGTAATAAGGGATTTGATGAAAAACGGCAAGACCGCAATGGTCGGCGACGGAATAAACGACGCCCCCGCACTGACCCGCGCGGATATCGGTATTGCAATAGGCGCGGGAGTAGATATTGCCATCGACTCGGCGGACGTTGTGCTGATGAACAGCCGACTGAGCGATGTACCCACCGCAATAAGGCTTGGCAGAGCAACGCTTAGGAATATACACGAAAATTTATTCTGGGCATTTATCTATAACGTAATCGGCATACCGCTCGCGGCGGGAGTATTCATTCGCCTTTTCGGCTGGAAATTAAATCCGATGTTCGGCGCGGCGGCAATGAGCCTTTCGAGCTTCTGCGTTGTTACAAACGCACTGAGGCTTAATATGATAAATATCAGGAACCCCAAAAAATACAGGAAAAATAATTATAAACATACAATACATTCCAAAAACTGCAAAGGAGATGCAAATAATATGAAGAAAACACTAAAAATCGAAGGTATGATGTGCCCGCACTGCGAGGGCAGAGTAAAAGACGCACTCGAAGCGATGAGCGGCGTTGAAAGCGCAGAAGTCAGCCACGAGAGCGGCACCGCAGTAGTCACACTCACGCAAGAAATAGACGACGATACACTGAAAGCCGCCGTCGAAGCACAGGGATACAAATGCATTGATTAGAGAATATGCAGCGTATATAATAAGGGGCGGATTATATCCGCCCCTATTTAAGGTGCAGCTTATGTGGAATACAATCTTTTGGGCAGAGCCGGCAGCGGCGTAACCGCACCGTCATTGCTTTGCAGAGCATTTCAGCTATTCCCGCCGCCGCGAAGCAGCATATGTACCTCAAACCTTATTGCGTTCAGTGTTCCCGGGCTGCCGCCGTTTACGCTGCTGTCTGTCACACACGCGCTGCTTAATCTCGCTTTCGCTCAGCTTTTCATATTTAGTATATACATTGTTATGGTATGTATGAAGCTCGGCGTTAAAGCATAGCTTTTCTTCCGACTCAATGCGCATAACTATCGCCTGCTCGGGATAACTCGCAAATATTTCGCGCTTTATACGGTCTCCGCCAATGCCGTATTCGACAGTGACGACCGCAGAGCCTTATCGGTTCTGCCATTGTCAACACCGAGAGACATCCCCCCGTTATACTCTTTACCTTAGGATGCGCGGCTGCTTCGTCTCCGACAATCGCTTCGCTGCCTATGCTTGCCGGACTTCCGTTTTCGTCAGCGCCTCAAAAATATCTCCATCCCCCCGGCTTTGCTGCCTCCCGTAAAATCAACCGCTGATATATTCTTTGCCGCTGCAGCCTCATCGAGCGTCTTTATAACATCGCCGTTTTCAATAGGATTGTTCGTCCATATCACTGTTTCGGGGTCAGGATTAGCTTTACTCATAATTACCTCTATTCAAACGTTATAAAGTCAAACTCACACTCTGCTCCGAATGTGATGTATACCGCGTGCTTACCGGTCGCCTCACATTTGAGCGGCGCACTTAAAATACGGTAATCCGCCGCCGCTTCGGCTCTAACGCTGCACAGCGGTTTTCCCGCAGGAGTATCAAGGTTTATTAATATGTTTATAGCGCAAAACGGCTTAATGCGCAGATATACCTCCTTGGGCGAAACGCCGCCGAAGTTTATATACTTAAAGCCTATAACCGTGCCGTCCTTTATATTTACAACAGGCGCAGAGGGATTGTTCTTGTCATACACCGGCAATATATACGCCTTGTCGCTGCTGTCCGGCGAATTGATATAGCACGTATACCCCGCCGAAATTATCTTCCGCGCATCAAGTCCGTCCGTGTGCGCCCCCTGCGAGGACATCTCCGCCTCAGTGCAGCCGCTTACTCTGCCGTCCTTGTCGTATGTGATGCTTCCTATATACAATCTGTCATCTTCGAGCGCGATATCTATCGGCTCAAGCATCGCCTGACGAGCGTAACCGTTCGTGCCCGTGCCGCGGTGATAGAATATGTACCACCTGCCGTTTATCTTCGCGATACTGCCGTGGTTGTTGCAGGTCTGATATGCCCGCTTTTTGGTTCCGTCAGGGTTTACAATCACCGCTCCCGAGCAGTTGCTTATAGTGCCGCCGTGAACCCAGCCGCTGAGCGGAGAGTTGCTGTAGGCATAGTCCAGATAACAGTTGGTATTTGGGGCAAGCGCCCTTTCGCTGTCGCCGATTTTTATACGCTTGCTGTAGATAAATACGTACTTACCCATTACCTTGCGTATCGACGCCGCCTCGAAATAGCAGAACTCAGTATCAATATTTTCACTGTCCCAATGATTGGTACGAAAATCACAATGCGGTATCATATTCACCTTAAAGGTGCCGTTTTTTATTGTCGCCATATCATCGTTAATTTCGGCACAGTAGCATTTTAAAAACCCCCAATAGGCATAGCACCTGCCGTCATCGTCAACAAGCACGCCTATGTCAAAGCCGAAATCCGTCTTTCGTGGGTTTACAAACGGTCCCGCAGGAGATTTTGACTCCGCGACATAGACGGTTTCGCCCTTATCGGGCGCAGCGTACATATAATATGTATCGCCCTTTTTGACAACATCGGGCGCATAAAGGATTGTATCCCACTCAAAGCACACCCCGTCGCACCGCCAGTCGGTCAGGTCGCTTACCGGAGCAGACCAAACCACATAATCCTTCCCGCAGTACTGAGTTTTTTCTGTGTCGTGCGAGCCGTAAACATAAACGCGCGTTTCACCGTTATGCGTAAACACCCTCGGCTCACCGTCCGGCACGTGCTCCCAAAGAGGCATATACGGATTTGCGCCGCGTATAAATTCCTTAATCATACTTCTTCCTCCGAAAATGATTTGATATGGTTATTTTAGCATAATATATTAATAAAGTAAATAAGCAGTCATATTTTAAACCGGCTCGTCATATACTTTAGCAAATATATTACACAGTCTCAGTAAGAAAGGTGATTTAAAATGTCAGATGTGAAGTTAAAGTTTGAGGAACACGAAATATGCCGTACAGTCGCTATGAAATATGGCAAAACGGTGGTTGATGATTCCATTATCGTACCGGATATTAAGCCGGATATCAAAAAAATTCTTTGCGTAACGTCAAACGCGTATATAACAGGTATTACCCCGTCTCAAGACAAGGTGCATATTGAAGGCGCGGTTAAGGCGACAGTGCTTTACCTGCCCGACGGAGATGTAATCGGAAAGGTAAAATCACTCAGTATGAGCCGCGAATTTGGTCATTCTCTGGACATAAAGGATGCATCGGCGGACAGCATTGTATCAGCCGAAGCGGAAATTGATAAGACGACGGCGACGCTCATAAACTCGCGCAAGGTTAACGTGCGTGTCAGCGTTAACTTAGGCGTACGCGTATGCCGCCCGGAGTGTGTAAGCATACCTGTCGGAACCGATGATAATATGCAGACTGAGCCGCCGAAGAAGCCCGATTTTCTTGATTTGCTTCCGTTTAAGGCACGTTCCGAAAAGCAGGAGCAATCGCCGCAGGCAAAAAGCTCATCGGATAAAATTCAGCTTAAAAAAATTCCGATAAGGCTCGCGTCAAATCAGATAAACACGGACGGCAGCATAATCGTGCGCGACCAATACGAGGTACCCGCAAAGCTCCCGTGCGTTGGCGAAATACTGCTCGCAAACGTCTGCATCGAACCCGAAGAAGCGATGACGACCGAGGGCAACACCCGCCTTAAAGGAAACCTTAAAATAAGTATTATGTACGAGGACAGCTCGGAGCAAAGTGAAAGCGGCGGCACAATACGCACAGCCGAATTTACCGCTCCGTACAGCGAACAGTTTGACACCCCGCGCGCAGTTGACGATATGGAGTGCGAGCCCGAATACAACGTTCGCGAGGTATACACCGAAATCAGAGATAATCAGGACGGAGAGGCAAAAGTAATCGGCGTAGAGGCCGTTATCGGCGTGAGCATATCTGCCTGCTGTATAACCGAGCAGCAAGCGGTAGCCGATGCATACGCCCTCGGTAACAACGAGCTCAAAACCGAGACAGAGGAAATATCGCCCGAGCAGATCGCGGATATAAAAACCGCCGAGATAACGCACAAAACCACCGCAAAACGAAGCGAAAACCAACCGGAAATCGCGGGCGTGTGCTGCGCTCAAATAATGCGCACCTCGGTCGACGACGTTAAGATAGAAGACGGCGCCGCAACCGTTAAGGGCAGCGTCGATATTAAGATAATCTGTCTCACAGGCGATGAAAACCAGCCGGTAAGTGCGATTGAGCATACCGCCGAATTTGAAAACAGCTTTGAATGCGAAAACACCGCGGAAGGCCGCATCGCCTGTGACGCAAAGGTGTTTGTCAGCCACTGCGGATATACCATTTCGGGTTCTGACGCGGTTGACCTTAGGCTTATAATCGGTATATCGCTTAAAATGGTTAAAAACGACAAAATAAAAACGATGAAATCAATCGAAATAAAAGAGTGCGAAAACGCAGTAAACGACAACACAAGAAATTACATAATATACTTTGTGCAGAGCGGCGACACCCTTTGGAACATCGCAAAGCGTTACCACACAACCGTTGACAGCATCGTAGAGCACAACAACATAGCAGACCGCGATATGATTTTCCCCGGTCAGAAAATAAAAATCTACGCGTAATAATGCGCGCAAGACGCAAGGATCACCCGCAGGGGCGCCTCCGGCGTGTCGAAAAAGTAACTTTCGACAGTCTGAGGCTTCCCGTACGGGGGCGCCTCTATTAATAATTCTGAGCTTTAATCTGAAAATAGCTCTGCGGGTGCTTGCATATGGGGCAAACCTGCGGGGCTTTTTTTCCGATTACTATGTGTCCGCAGTTTGCGCACTGCCAGATTACGTCGCCGTCCTTTGAGAATACGCACTCGTCCTCAACGTTTTTAAGAAGCTTTCTGAAGCGCTCCTCGTGCTCCTTCTCAATCTTTGCCACGCCGTCAAACAGAGCGGCAATATCATTAAAGCCCTCCTCACGCGCGACGGCGGCAAAACCCGCATACATATCCGTCCATTCGTAATTCTCACCCTCGGCTGCGTCAAGCAGGTTTGCGGCGGTGCCCTTCAGCTCTCCGCCTTGAAGCAGCTTAAACCAAATTTTGGCGTGCTCCTTCTCATTGTTTGCCGTCTCCTCAAAAATGTTCGCAATCTGAACATATCCGTCTTTTTTAGCCTTTTCTGGGTAGTAAGTGTATTTGTTTCTCGCCTGTGACTCTCCCGCGAATGCCGCGAGCAGGTTTGCCTCTGTTTTTGACCCTTTTAAATCCTTCATAAATTAACACAACCTTTCAAATAAATTTTTAATAAAGTGTTACCGATATTATGCCGTTTTGCAAGGCTTTTACCTTGAACAAATGCCCAAAGCCCATATTCCACCATTCCAAGCCGCGGCGTCAATGATACAAAAGCCTTGCAAAATGACTTTTAGGTAATTTATTTATATCAATATGACTAAAGACTTAAATATTTCTTCATATTTTTAAGAAACATCTGCCATATATTAATTTTGGGAACTTCCGTCATTGCGGTTATGTCGGTTTCCGCGACCTTCTCGCCGTCTATCTTAAAGACAACGCTGCCGAGCTTTTGACCCTTTTCGACAGGAGCCGTGCAGGAGCTGACTACGTTAACCTCCGCTTCTACCTTGTCCTCATTGCCCTTTTTTACTATAAAATCAGTCTTGCCGCTGAGCTCGACCGGGACATTGTCGCGTTCGCCGCTCTCGACCTTTATATTCGGAATTGTCTTAACCTTATCCGCCCCGTGCGCTAAGCTGTAGTTTGCAAAACCGTAGTCCAAAAGCTTTGTTGCGCTCTCAAAACGTTCCTTTGTGCTCGGTGCGCCGAGGACAACGGCGATTAAATCCATACCGTTTCTCTCGGCAGACGCGGAAAGGCAGTAAAGCGCCTTTTGCGTAGAGCCTGTTTTAAGTCCGTTTGCTCCGCTGTAGGACTTTAAAAGCTTGTTCGTGTTGGAAAGTCCAAAGGCACCGTCGCGCAGAGTATCCATCCACGTCGTCGTATACTTGAATATATCCGGGTGCCGAATTAGCTCGCACGAAATTTTTGCAACATCTCTCGCGCTGCTGTAGTGATCGTCCGGCTCGTCAAGCCCGTTGCAGTTGCAAAAATGCGTATTATCGCAGCCGATTGCGGCGGCTTTTTTGTTCATCATCTCAACGAACGCTTCCTCGCTGCCCGCGATAAACTCTGCCATAGCCACTGCGGCATCGTTGCCCGAAGATATCGCTATCGCCTTTAGCATATCGTCAACGCTCATCGTCTCGCCCGCCTCCAAAAACACCTGCGAGCCGCCCATTGACGCCGCGTGCTCGCTTGTGCTCACCATATCGGTATAGCTTATCTTGCCGCTGTCTATCGCATCCATAATAAGCAGCATAGTCATAGTTTTGGTCACGCTCGCTATCTGAAGTCTCTCGTCGGGATTATACTCATAGAGCACCGTGCCGCTTACCGGCTCGACAAGAATGCCTGATTTACCGCTCACAAGCGGTGCCGAAACGTCGGTATCAACCTGAGCCGTCACACCGTCTAAGTTCTCCGCATAAACGGGATATATACAAAACATCATCAGCGCTGCTAAAACTGCCGAAAATACGCGAGTTATTTGGTTTAAGTGTTTGGATTTCATTTTATACCTCCTGAAATTTAAAGATTTTTTCTCATATTATTAAGAGCATTTTTCTCAAGACGTGAAACCTGCGCCTGAGATATTCCTATCTCCTCGGCTACCTCTGTCTGAGTTTTGCCCTGAAAGAACCTTAAGTTTATAATATGCTTTTCGCGGTCGCCGAGCCTTCCTATTGCCTCTTTTAAAGAAATGCTCTCAAGCCACGAGTCGTCGATGTTTTTCTCGTCTTTTATCTGGTCCATAACAAAGACCGCGTCCGTGCCGTCGTGATATACGGGTTCCTGCATCGACACAGGGTCCATTATCGCGTCAAGCGCAACACCCACATCTTCGGGCTTTATATTAAGCTCCTTGGCTATCTCCGCAATTGTCGGTTCCTTGCCGTTCGCATTCGTGAGGCGTTCTTTAACCGACAGCGCCTTATACGCCGTATCACGCATCGAACGGCTGACGCGGATTGAATTGTTATCCCGAAGATATCTTCGTATTTCTCCTATTATCATCGGTACGGCGTAGGTGCTGAACTGCACCCCGTGACTTGTGTCAAAATTTTCAACCGCCTTTATAAGCCCGATGCAGCCAATCTGAAATAGGTCGTCGATGTTCTCGTTGCGGTTTCCGAACCGTTTTAATATACTGAGCACAAGCCTTAAATTGCCGTATATAAAAGTCTGCCGCGCCTCGCGGTCGCCCTGCTTTATGCGCACAAACAGCTCTTCCTTCTCCTTTGCCGAAAGAATAGGCAGTTTGGAGGTATTAACTCCGCAAATTTCAACCTTGTTGTTTCTCATATTTATGTCTCCTTGAATTGTTTCGGATTACTGCCGACCGGGCGGCTATACACAGTATTTGCAAACAAAAGAATTATATTCAAGCTGTGGAATAAAATTATTTGCAAACAGCATATAAATGTGTTATAATTAATAGCACAATTTATCTGCCGTTTTGCGTGTAGATTGACAGGAGGAATATAACTATGAAATACAGAAAAATCGGCGATACCGAGGTATCGGTTTTGGGTCTCGGATGTATGCGGCTTGATACCGTAACCGAAAACGGAAAGACCCGAATAGATATGAATAATTTTGAAAATATGATGCGGTATGCGATAGACAGCGGCGTAAACTACTTTGACACCGCCTATATGTATCACGACGGCGAGAGCGAAATTGCACTCGGCAAGGTCGTGAAAAAGCTCGGCGTGCGCGACAAAATAAATATTGCCACAAAGCTGCCGCACTGGAATATAAACGGCGAAGATGATGTCGACCGTCTGATAAACGAGCAGTTTAAAAAATTGGATACGGACTATTTTGACTTCTACCTCCTGCACGATATGTCAAGAAAGGTGTGGGATGAAAAGATAATTAAGTTCGGCGTGGTCGAGAAACTGCTGAAATATAAAATTGAGGGCAGGATAAAGCACCTCGGTTTTTCGTTCCACGATGATTTAGATGCGTTTAAGTATATAGTTGACCTATCAGGCAGTGTGTTTGAATTCTGTCAGCTTCAGGTAAACTACGCCGATGCGGCGGCTCATCATCAGGCGGGGCTTGAAGGGCTTGAATACGCGGCGGCTCACAATCTCGCCGTAGTTATTATGGAGCCGCTAAAGGGCGGATACCTTGCAAACACCGCCGAGCATATAACAAAGGAGCTGCCGACCGGCAGAACGCCCGTTGAGTACGCGCTCGACTTTCTGTGGAACCGACCCGAAGTGACGATTATCCTAAGCGGTATGAATAATATGAAGCAGCTTGAAGAAAACATAGAATACGCCTCAAGAAGCGATATCGGTATGCTCTATGAAGATGAGATAAGAAAGCTGTTAAAAGCGGGAGATGTCTTCAACAGCGGAGCAAATGTGCAGTGTACTGCGTGTGCCTACTGTATGCCCTGCCCCGCGGGGATAAAGATACCCGAGGTATTTAAGCTGTATAACCTCTGCGCGTCGGTATACACGTGGGAGACCGGACCCAAGCAGAAATATAAAAAGCTTGAAAAGCACGCCTCCGACTGCTTAAAGTGCAGAAAGTGCGAAAAAATGTGCCCGCAGCACCTTAAAATTTCAGAAATAATGAACGACGTTGATAAAACTATGAATGAATAACGTTCAGTACTAAATAAGGAGTGATATATATGTTTTGTAAGAATTGCGGCAAGCAGCTCTCAGACAGCGTACAATTCTGTCCGTACTGCGGTGTAATGCAAAACACAGCGCCTGATACAGCCGTTGCTGTACCTGCAAATGCGGACGGCAAACCGCAGAAAAAGTTGTTTAAAAAGAGTACTGTAATTATCATATGCGCGGTTGCGGCGGCGGTAATTTTCATCACAGCGGTAATAGGTGCGGTCACGGGATTTGTTTTTCACAAGATACACCGCGGCTATGATATAGAAAACCGCCTTGATGAGTATTTTGATAATTATTATGATGATTATGATTACGACGATTATCCGTGGGAATACTTTGACGACGATGACGACTTTGGACGGTACGGTGGGCAATACGGCAGCGGCGGCATATACGGCGGCGCTCCCTACGGCGGACAATATGGCAGCGGCGGCTCAGCTCCCGCGGCAAGCCCGAACCCGAGTGCAACGCCCGCACCGTGGTGGCCTGCCGATGAAAACGGCAAGTACCCGACGGACGAGGGCTATAAATGGCCGACGGGCGACGGTAAGTATGAATACTACACCGACTCCACAATACCGAAATTTGAGAGCGTCACGGGCAAGCAGCCGACAAAGGCAGAGACCGTGAAGGGCAACACGTACTATACCTACGACCTTGACGAAAACGCGTACAACGAATACATTAAAGTTTTGGAGGAACGCGGATTTAAACAATCCGATTTTGAGGTTAAGGGCAAGAGCTCATATGTGACATACAAGCTCGGCGACAGCAGCTTTTATGAGTATCTTATAATTTATAAAATGAATGATAAAAACAGTCTTATTATAATGGCATAATATAGGGAGGATAACAGTGGATAATAACAACCTGCGGCTCGCTGAGCTGCTTTTCGGAAACATAGACAAGACGCCGGAATATTATGAAGAGAAGTACAAAAAGCGCAATCTGCCGGACGGTGCGTGCGTTACGCGTATCGGGCCCAGCCCGACAGGCTTTGTACACCTCGGCAATCTTTATAACGCAATCATCGGCGAAAGGCTCGCGCATCAGAGCGGCGGCACGTTCTTTTTAAGAGTTGAGGACACCGACGCCAAGCGTGAGGTTGAGGGAGCTGTTGAACTTGTAATTTCCGCTATGGACTTCTTCGGAATTAAGTTTGACGAGGGCGCGTCTGCAAACGGCGATAACGGAAGCTACGGACCGTACCGCCAGCGTATGAGGAAAGAGATTTATCAATGCTACGCAAAAGAGCTCGTAGGGCGCGGTCTTGCATACCCGTGCTTCTGCTCTGAGGACGAGCTTACAAAAATGCGCGAGATGCAGATGGCAAAAAAGATTAACTTCGGCTATTACGGCGAGTGGGCAAAGTGCCGCAGCTTATCGTATGAGGAGATTGAAAAGCGCATAAAAAACGGCGACGAGTACGTCCTCCGCTTCCGCTCAAACGGCAGCGAGGACAAGCATATCGACGTATATGACGGTATTCGCGGTACACTCAGCGTATCGGAGAACTATCAGGATTTCGTTCTCCTAAAGTCTGACGGAATTCCGACATACCACTTCGCGCACGTCATTGACGACCACCTAATGCGCACTACCCACGTTGTACGCGGCGAGGAGTGGCTGTCAACGCTGCCGATACACGTCCAGTTGTTTGACACGCTCGGGTTTGAGCGTCCGCTTTTCTGCCACACGGCGGTGCTTATGAAGATGGACGGCGAGACCAAGCGCAAGCTTTCAAAGCGCAAGGACCCCGAGCTCGGGCTTAACTACTACAGAGCCGAGGGCTATGTTCCCCGCGCCGTATGGGAGTATCTTATGACCATCTTAAATTCCGACTTTGAAGAGTGGCGCAGCGAAAATCCCGACTCAGATATTGACGAGTTTAAATTCACGCTCGAAAAGATGTCAAACAGCGGCGCACTGTTTGATATTATGAAGTTTGAGGACGTCAGCCGTGAGGTGCTGCTGCGCACCTCGGCAAGTGAAATTTATGACGAGTTTTCAGAGTGGCTACGCGAGTATGACGAGGAATTCTATAAGATTTTCACCCGCGACCGTGAATATTCAGAGAAGATTATAGACGTCGGAAGGAACGGGAACAGACCGAGAAAGGATTTGACCTCGTGGAAGCAGGCGAGACAGTTTCTGTCGTTCTACTTCCCCGAAACGTTCGTTATAGAGGATGAATTTCCCGAGCGCGTATCGCCGGACGACAAGCAGGCAATACTTAAAATGTACTTAGAGTCGTTCAGCTTTGATGACGACAACTCGGAGTGGTTTAATAAGATACGTGATATAACGGACAAGCTCGGCTATGCCGTAAAGCCCAAGGACTTTAAGAAAAATCCCGATATGTACAAGGGCAGCGTGAGCGACGTCAGCTCGGTAATCCGAGTTGCGCTCACCGGACGTACAAACTCGCCCGATTTGTGGGAGATTATACACATCATAGGCGAAGATGAAATGCGCAAGAGAATAGAAAATGTAATGGAGTAATATTGATATGTCAAAGAAAGATAAAAATAATAATCCAAATAACGAAAATTTCAGACCGCGCCGACCGAGCGTATTTGAGCTACCGCGCCCGAAATTTCCGAAACGCGCGGTCATAACGGGCGGTATGCCCTACGGCAACAAAAAGCTGCACTTCGGTCACGTCGGCGGCGTATTTGTTCAGGCTGACTGCTACGCGCGGTTCCTGCGCGACAGAATTGGCGGGGATAACGTCATATTCGTATCGGGCACCGACTGCTACGGCTCCCCGATTGTCGAAAGCTACAGAAAGCTTAAAGAAAGCGGCGAGTTTGACGGAACTATAGAGGACTTTGTGCGCTCAAACCACGAGAGCCAGAAAAAAACGCTTGAAGACTACGACATAAGCCTTAATCTTTTTGCCGCTTCAGGGCTTGGCGACGCAAAGGATATTCACGCCGAGGTCAGCCGTGAGCTGATGGAGACGTGGTATGAAAACGGATATCTCGAAAAAATGGTGACCTCGCAGTTCTACGACGCAAAGGCGGGGCAGTTCTTAAACGGGCGTCAGGTTGTCGGCAAATGCCCTGTCGATAAATGTCAGAGCGACAAGGCATACGCCGATGAATGCTCGCTCGGACATCAGTATATGCCATCGGATTTAATCAACCCCAAGAGCACGCTTACAGGCGAAACGCCCGAAATGCGCGACGTTACGAATTGGTATATCGACATAACCAAGTTTACCGCCCTGATGAATGAATACGTCGATGAGCTGCCTAATAAGGGCAATCAGCGGCCGCTCGTGTATAACACCATAAAGGAGTTTATGCTCCCGCCGATGATTTATATAAAGAACGACTTTTTAGCCGACTATGAGGGCATTAAAGACAAAATGCCCGAGCACGAGTTTTCGGCGGGCGATAACAAGTCGTCGTTCTCGATAGTGTTTAAGAACCTGTCAGAGCGCGACAAGGCAAAAGACGTTTTGGGCGAAAAGGGCATAAGGTACCGCGCAGGCAAAACTCTTGTGCCGTTCAGGCTGACGGGTAATATCGAGTGGGGCGTTCCCGCGCCTGTCTTAGACGGCGAAAGCGAACTTACGATATGGGTATGGCCTGAGTCGCTATGGGCGCCTATATCGTTCACGAAAACCTATTTAAAGCAGCAAGGTAAGCCTGATGATGAGTGGAAAAAGTACTGGCAGAGCACCGATTCTGAGGTATATCAGTTCATCGGTCAGGATAACATCTACTTCTACGGCATAGCCGAGATGGCAATGTTTATGGCGCTTCAGAGCAAGGATAATCTTACTGTGCACCCAAAGGACGGTCAGATGACGCTGCCGACCCTTGTCGCAAACAACCACATACTGTTCCTTAATAAAAAGGCGAGCAGTAGCGGCGATGTAAAACCGCCTATGGCAGAGGAGCTCCTTAATTACTACACGGCAGAGCAGCTCAGAGCGCACTTTTTGGGGCTTGGACTGAGTCTTAAGAGCGTAAGCTTTATGCCCAAGCCGCTCAACCCCGCAGCAAACGAGAAGGACGCCGACCCGGCTGAGCGCGAGGGCAAGATGCTTTCTAACGTATTTAACCGCGTAGCGCGCTCGTGCTTCTATACCATACAGAAGTACGGCGAGTCCGTAATGCCGCTCGGCAGCGTGTCAGAGGACGTAAAGCACGACGCCGACGAAACAATACTTAAATACGAGCACGCAATGTATAAGTTTGAATTTCATTCGATAATTAACCTTATGGATACTTATATAAGAAACGCCAACAAGTATTGGGCAAAGAATATAAAGGACGCCGAGGCGGACGACACAAAGCGAAATCAGGTGCTTATCGACACACTGCATATGGTAAAGACGTCAATGACGCTAATGCACCCAATCGCCCCGCGCGGCACCGAGCTTTTAGCTGAATATATGTGCTTAGACAGCCGCATATGGAGCTGGGATAATATCTTTAAGACCATAACCGAAATTGTAAAAGAAAACGGCGAAACCTCGCACCCAATAAAATTCTTAGAACCTCGCTTCGACTTCTTCCCGATGAACGTAGATAGATAGGTCGTACGCGAGACCACGAAAGCGTATCATTTCCGCCGCGAACGTTGGTATCTGCCGACTCAAAGCCTTCCCCTCAGGGCGTTGTCACACACGTAGTGTGTGACGGCAGACATTAACGATTGTGCAGTATCGTATGCAATGCCTTTCATATGAATACTCAAAGAAGTGGGGACCGCTTGCGGTGGATGAGGTGTATCAATTTGCGCCCGTGCGGGCGCAGGCTTTTTACGCGATTACCTCCGCGGGGTTTTCTCAGAACCTCTTCTTTTGTGTTTTTATATATACTATATATTATAAAAATAGGTATGATGGTAAGACCCTTACCGTAAACGCCCATTCTTACTTGGGGGTGCACTATATGGCAATGTTAGACTTATGTTATACACTTTGGTTTTGGCAAAGACATTTTCTATGAATTTACGTAGATATTCAATATATTGCACTTATTTCCGTTAATACTATTTTTACAATACAAAATCTAAAAACAAAAACGCCGTGCTCCGAATGCGGAACACGGCATTATTATGCACTCTTAATTTAATTACTTCTTTCTGCGGAGGAATACGGGTACGTCGATACCGTCGTCCTCACCAACCTTGCTGAAGAGGTTGCTTGACGGTGCGGCGTTTACATTTCCGGGTGTAAACGGCTGAACCGGCTGTGCCGGCTGCTGCGGTGTCTGGTTAAACATCTGCTGTGCGCCGCCGTTTGTGTTTATATTATTCATACCGCCCATTCCGCCAAGGAAGCTTGAAAACGGATTTGACTCCTCTTTTTCTTCATTTCCGGGAACGTTGCCCTTAAATCCCGTTGCAATAACGGTGATAGCAAGCTCATCTCCGAGATTCTCATCAATAATAGCACCGATGATGATGTTTGCATCTGAATCAGCAGCTTCTTCAACGAGCTCTGCGGCTGTCTTAACCTCGAGAATACCGAGGTCAGGACCGCCCGTAACGTTTAAGATAACACCCTTAGCGCCCTCGATTGTCGTCTCAAGCAACGGGCTATGTATAGCTTTTTTAGCAGCTTCTTCCGCTCTGTTCTCACCGGTAGCTCTGCCGATACCCATATGCGCAAAGCCTGTATCCTTCATAATCGTCTTAATATCCGCAAAGTCAAGACTGATAAGACCGGATCTTGAGATAAGGTCGGAAATACCCTGAACGCCTTGTCTTAAAATATCATCAGCCATTCTAAACGACTCGGTAAGAGGAGTTCTGTTCTCAGCAACCTCAAGGAGCTTATCGTTCGGTATAACAACGAGCGTATCGACCGCTGTCATAAGATTTGTAATACCGATATCGCTGTTCTTCTGGCGGGTTTTGCCCTCAAACCAAAACGGCTTTGTAACAATGCCGACTGTGAGAATGCCTTCATCCTTGGCAATCTTTGCCACGATAGGAGCCGCACCCGTACCGGTACCGCCGCCCATACCTGCGGTGACAAATACCATATCGGCGCCCTGAACCGCCTTTTTAATATCCTCAACGCTCTCTTCTGCCGCCTTCTGTCCAACCTCAGGAACAGCGCCTGCGCCGAGCCCCTTTGTAACCTTCTCACCAATCTGAATTTTCTGCGGTGCCTGCGAAAGTGTAAGGTCCTGCTTGTCCGTATTAACCGCGATAAAGTCAACACACTTTACCTCAGCCTCAATCATTCTGTTAACCGCATTGTTACCGCCGCCGCCTACGCCGATAACCTTTATCTTAGCGGGATTTGTAGCTTCTGTATCAAACTGGAACACGTCATTTCCTCCTCATATAAAATGAATTCGCACATATGAACTCACGATAATCTATTTTAATACTTTATATTATACCATTAAATTTAATTTTGTAAATAGTAAATTTTAAAGTTTCTTAAAAAATATTTACAAATATACAAAAAGGTGTTCCCAATGAATAGGTAGGTGTGTCAAAAATTATGTGCTCGTGTACCTTTTCGGTGCAAAACGAACGTTTAAGCGCGTTGTGTGCGCCCGTACAGGCGCGGGCATTTTGCAGTGACACCACAGGGGATTATTTGACCCATTTCTTTCCTGCTTTAGAAAATAAATGGGTCAAACCCCAAAGAAAGTCGAATAGTTCGAGTCCGGGCTTCGGGCTGTCGGGCGAACAAGCCCGCCACCCGTTAACCGCCCTTAGCCGACACAATATGGGGAAACTGCCGGCTGATACCGCCTAATACGGCGCAAACCCTACGTTTTGTGAAAGGCGCCCCTACGGTAGGGTGGTGCGTTCGCGGCGGAAATGATACGCTTTGCGTTCCCGCATAATCGCTATTCGCTAATCTCTACGTTGTTAGCAATTCGTGTATATCTGCTTATAGGGATTGTTGGTGTCGGGGGTCAGGACGTAAAAATTCTTCTTCATTATCATTTTTTTGTCGCCGCCGAACAGGCTGATGTATTCATCTATGTATTCGTCTATCTCTGCCATATCTTTTTTTGTCGCTTTTTCTGCAAAAATATTCTTCGGCAAATCAAACGGCAGCTCGTCACATCTTAAAAAAATCTTGCCGCCGTGCATTCCGGTGGCGCAAAAACGCTCGACAACCGTCTTTTTATCCTCGTGACCGAGACCGAGCACGACTATATAGCCGCCCGCCTGATACTCGCCCAAAAAGCTGCCCGCCTTACCGCCGATTACCAATACGGGAATTTTGTCTTTATACGCCTTCATATGAATTCCCGCACGATAGCCCGCGTCGCCTTTGACGAAAATCTTTCCGCCGCGCATCGCATAGCCCGTCGCGTCGCCCGAGGAACCGTGGATTGCAATAACTCCGTCGTTCATAGTGTCGCCCGTCGCGTCCTGCGCGTTCCCGAACACGCTTAGTCTTGCGCCGTTTAAGTACGCGCCAAGCGCATTGCCGGGCGTACCGTTTACCGTAAGCTCCTTGCCCGAAAGCCCGCAGCCTATGTAACGCTGACCGAGGCAGTTGTCAATCTCTATCTTTTTATCGCGCGTTGTGCGGATTTTCTTATTAATCTCATCATAATATGTAAGTCCCGCGTTTATCTTCATTTTAGTGCGCACCTCCCAAATCCTCTGCTCTCACCGGCTCTGAAAAAGCCATCTCCTGCGGCCGCTCCGCCACCGCGTCAAAATCAATACTGTCAAGCAAAGTCTTTTCACGTACAAGACGGGTGTATATTCCCGCTCTCTCAATATCATCTATCAGAATAAATCCGCTTAGCCTGCCCGACTTTACAAACAGCTTTTTATACTTGTTTTTATGCTTTGTGCCGCTATTTTGGGCAGGGCATACAACATCTCCGTCATAGCTGCCCGCCGTAATAACGTGCAGTCCCCAAAATCCGATTGAATTCATAGGAATAGCATCATCGTAGAGCTTTTCGCCGCCCGCCATATTTATGCCCGCAGCCTCGCCCTGACGATACGCGTTCGGCAACAGCGCCAGCACGCGGCTTGAGCCTGTCGTTATGTCAAAGCTCTCCGCACAGTCGCCCGCCGCGTAAACATCGCTTAAAGTCGTTTGACACCGCAAATCCGTAACTATACCGCGGCTGACCTCGCCGCCCGCATCGGATACAAGCTCGGTGTTCGCACGCACGCCGACGGCGATAACCACCGCGTCATATTCAAGCGTCTTTCCGCTCTTTAATACGGCTGTGCCGTCCTTAAATTCGTCCACACTGTCGTTTAGATAAAAGCACACCCCGCGCTCCTCTATAAACTTTTTGACTACCGCGCTGCCGTCCTCGTCAAGGATACTCGGCAAAATTCTGTCCGCCAAATCAACAACCGTAATGCTTTCCACTCTGTCGCTGATACCCTCGGCGCACTTTAGCCCGATAAGTCCCGCGCCCACGATAATCACGCGCGATTTTTTATCTATCGCCTTACCGAGCGCCTTAGCATCGTCAAGCGTCATAAAGCTGAACTTATTTTGAACGGCGTCAAGCCCCTTCATAGGCGGAACAAACGGTCTTGAGCCGGTCGCAACAAGCAGCTTGTCATATCCTACGCTCTCGCCGCCTGTAAGCAAAACCGTCTTTTTATCCGCATCGATTTTCTCGGCTCTCGTGCCAGTTATAAGCTCCGCTCCGTTCTTTCTGTAAAAATTCTTCGGTCTGTAGCTTAGCATATTCTTCTCTGTCGTTCTGCCCCAGATATAATATGAAATAAGCGGTCTGCCGTATACTGCATAGTTTTCATCGGTCACAACAAGGATACTGCCGTCTTTATCAAGAGTTCTTATCCCCTCAATACAGCCGATTGCCGCAGTTGAGTTGCCGATAATTACGTATTTATATTTATTCACGTGAGCTACCCCCTGTCCTCAAATACTATCGCGCGGTTCGGGCAGCCTTTTACGCAGGCGGGTTCGCCCGAAATATTATCTGTACACAACTGGCACTTCTGTACCGCCTTATGGTCGGGTGACGGCATAATCGCGCCGTACGGACACGAAAGTATGCAGGTAAAGCAGCCGACGCACTTATCTTCATCAATTACCACAACACCGTCGCCGCCCTTGCTGAGCGCGCCCGATATACAGCCCTTTACACAGAGCGGCTCTTCGCAGTGACGGCAGTTAACCGCAAAGCTTATGTGATTATCTCCCTCAACCTGTATTCTCGGATAAATTTCCTTTCCCTTGAGCGCCTTAACCATATCGTCAATACCCGAATTGGCAAACGCACACTGGTATTCGCATAAATGACATCCAAGACACCATTCTTCGTTAACATATACTCTTTTCATAATAAACGCCTCCCCTTATTCTCCGGCGTACTTGATGCCGAGGATTTCAAGCTCCTTTTCGTTTAAATCAACGCCGCGAAGCATTAGGCGGTTGCCGCGCAGGGCTTCTATTGAGTTAATACCCATACCGCCCATCATCTCTTTAATCTCGTGCGTCCACGCAGTGACTAAGTTCACAAGTCTCTGCTTGCCGTCCTCGGGATTAAGTCTCTTTACAAGCTCGGGAACCTGTGTCGCTATGCCCCAGTTGCACTTGCCGCTCTGACAGCTTCGGCATAGATGACAGCCCATAGCGATAAGCGCCGAGGTCGCGATGTAGCACGCGTCCGCACCGAGAGCTATTGCCTTAACTACGTCCGCGCTGCTTCTTATACTTCCGCCTACAACGACGGAAACCTCGTCGCGGATACCCTCGTCACGCAGGCGGCTGTCAACACTCGCAAGCGCCAGCTCAATCGGAATTCCGACATTATCGCGTATACGCTTAGGCGCAGCGCCCGTTCCGCCGCGGTAGCCGTCTATCGCAATTATATCCGCACCGCTGCGCGCGATACCGCTTGCGATTGCCGCAACGTTATGTACCGCCGCAATTTTAACTATAACCGGCTTTTTGTAGTCGCACGCCTCTTTAAGCGAGAACACAAGCTGCCTTAAATCCTCTATTGAATATATATCGTGGTGCGGCGCAGGTGAAATTGCGTCCGTTCCCTCGGGTATCATTCTCGTCTTTGATATATCTCCGACGATTTTTGTTCCCGGCAGATGTCCGCCGATACCCGGCTTTGCACCCTGCCCCATCTTTATCTCAATTGCCGCGCCCGCGTTCAAGTAATTCTCGTGCACGCCGAAACGTCCCGAGGCAACCTGAACTATCGTACTGGCGCCGTAATCATAAAAATCCTCGTGCAGTCCGCCCTCGCCCGTATTATACAAAATTCCGAGTTCCTCAGCTGCCGTTGCGAGGCTCTTGTGCGCGTTATAACTGATAGAGCCGTACGACATTGCAGAGAACATAATCGGCGTTTCAAGCTCAAGCTGCGGCGAGGTCTCGGGGATAATATTTCCGTTCCTGTCGCGCTTAATCTTTTGCGACTTCTTGCCGAGATAGGTCTTTGTCTCCATCGGCTCTCTGAGCGGGTCTATCGACGGGTTGGTGACCTGAGACGCGTTAATTAAAATCTTGTCCCAATACACGGGGTATTCCTTTGGATTACCCATTGCCGAGAGCAGCACCGCCCCCGTTCCCGCCTGACGAATAACGTCGCTTATTGCCTCGTTAGTCCAGTTGGCGTTTATCTTAAATGTATTATCGCTCTTTCTGACCTTAAGCGCATTTGTCGGACACAGACAGACGCAGCGCTGACAATCAACGCAGGTGCTGCTGTTGCTTAACATCTTTTTAAGGTCAAAGTCGTAGTGATGTACCTCGTTTGAGCACTGTCGCTCACACGCACGGCAGCCTATACACAAATCCGAATTTCGTACGACCTCATATTCGGGATATAAATAATCACGCACCATTATTCAGCACCTCCTATCTCCTGCATCGCGTCATCGTATAGCTTCACGATTACCGGCTCACCGCCGCGCGGCGACCATATATTATCAAGGTTCGGCTCGACAACGCGCATAGCACATTCCTCGCTTGCGATATAAACCATATCATCCTTCTCTCCGACAACCATACTGCGCAGTTTAAGTCTGTCGTTGAGCGCCATCATTCCGCCCGTGAAGCCGAGCAGGATTGAAAACGGACCCGTTATCAAAAGACTGCTGAAGGTATTGCGCAGGAATTTCAGCCGGCTCTTCTCCGGCTCGGGCATATGCTCTATCGTTGACCAGAACGGAGCCGCCACAACGCTCGCCATTTCCTCAAGCGTCAGCTTCTTCTTTCTCAGCAGATAGTCAGTAATGTATGTAATAACCTCCGTATCGGTTAAAAGATTGCATTTATAGCCGTACATTTCGATAAAGCGGCGGTTCGCGTCATAGGACGAAATCTCGCCGTTGTGTACGATTGAGTAGTCGAGCATCGCAAACGGGTGCGCACCGCCCCACCAGCCGGGTGTGTTGGTCGGATAGCGTCCGTGAGCCGTCCAGCAGTAGCCCTCATATTCATTTAATCTGTAGAACCTGCCTACGTCCTCAGGATAACCCACAGCCTTAAATACGCCCATATTCTTGCCGCACGAGAATACATAGCAGCCGTCGAACCGGGTGTTTATCTTGTTAACGCAGCGCACAACGTATTCCTTCTCGTCAAGCTGCGACGCGGCGAGCTTGGTACGCAGCGGATCTACAAAGTACCGCCAAATGAGCGGCTCATCCTTAATTTCGGGAATTCTTGTAATAGGAATTTTTGACAAATTAATAACATCGAAGTGTCTGTCGAGATATCTCTCGCAAATCTCCTTTTGTTCGCTGCTATCGTAAAAAACGTGAAAAGCATACTGATTTTTGTACTCGGGATAGATACCGTAACCCGCAAAACCGCCGCCGAGGCCGTTTGAACGGTCGTGCATAACAGAGATTGACTTTATTATGCTGTCTCCGTTTATCCTCTTTCCGCTTTTAGAGAATATACCGGATATAGCGCAGCCCGAAGGTATTCTGTTCCCGTTTTGCCCTTCTTTTAAAAGCATATTGTCCTTCCTCCTTTATATAATACGGGGATTACCGTCCCCTAAATCTTTTGCAAATAAAAAAGCGCCCGCCTGTCGAAAATCGACTGACGAACGCCTTTGTTCGGTTTTATTAGTATAGCACTGTTTAAGAATTTTGTCAACACTTAATTTTCAAATATTCAATTCGCAAATATTCCTTCAACGATTTTTATAAACTCCTTCACATCTATTGGTTTAGCGATATGCCCGTTCATACCCGCTCTCAGCGCCTCCTGTTTATCCTCAGCAAACGCATTGGCGGTCATAGCAAATATCGGGATTGAAGCAAGAGACTTATTCTTAAAGCCGCGTATTATGCGCGCCGCCTCGTATCCGTCCATAACCGGCATCTGAATATCCATAAGAACGAGTTTATAATATCCCGGCTCGGAATTTAAAAGCATATCAACGGCAATCCTGCCGTTCTCGGCAATGTCGGTCTTAAATCCCGCATCGCTTAGGATAAACTCCGCAATCTCCTGATTTAGGATATTATCCTCAACAAGCAGTATGCGTCCGTCCTTAATACTTTCCACACCTGATTTTACGGCTTTCGGCATACCGAATGTACACACAGACCCGTCAACCAGAGCATCACTTGTGCTATCCGAGCCGCTCATTCTAAAGTTAAGCGATACGGTAATCTCGGTGCCGACGCCCGGCTTGCTCTTTACATCAATCGCGCCGTTCATCATATCGACAAAGTTCTTGGTAATCGACATTCCGAGACCTGTACCCTCAATACCGCCTGTCGTCGTGTTCTTCTCACGTTCAAACGGCTCAAATATATGGGCAACAAAATCTTCGCTCATACCGATACCCGTGTCCTTAATTTTGAACTCATAGTTCGCATATCCGAACGCAGCCGTAGGTTTCTGTTTCACTTTTACACTGATACTGCCGCCGGTTTCTGTGTATTTTACCGCATTTCCGATTAAATTGAGCAGTATCTGACTCAGCTTTAGCTTATCGCAGTAAACGCTGAAATCCTTTATGCCGCTTGTGTCAATTTTGAGCTTGAGCTCCTTACGGCGAACATCCTCCTGCACCATATCTCTAATCTGCTCCAAAATATCCAAAATCACACAATGCTCTTCCTCAATCTGCATCTTTCCGCTCTCGATACGGCTCATATCTAAAACGTTGTTTATAAGACTTAACAGATGATTGCTCGACTGCTTGATTTTTTCAAGATATTCGGCGGTAAGCTCTTTGTTATCAATATGCGAGATTGCCATAGACGTAAAGCCGATAATCGCGTTCATCGGCGTACGGATATCGTGTGACATATTGGAAAGAAAGACGCTCTTTGCATTGTTTGCACGATTTGCCTGGATTAAAGCGCCCTCAAGCAGTTCCTTCTGTTCCATCTCGTTTCGTGTCTCCTCGTCAACACTGCGAAGTCCCAATACCACACCCTGGTTTTCCTCCCACGCACCGGCACGTACCGCTTTAAGCTCGCAATATTTGATAACTCCTTTACGCACAGCGCGGTAATTTATGTAATAAATGCTTCTTTCAGTCAGCTCGTTTTTAAGCCGCTCTTTATTCACTGCGCAGCGCATAGACTCTCTGTCGTCCTCATGAACGACTGTATCTATGTAATCACCCATACATAAATCCATTGACACAAAATCGCCGAACACGTCACCGAATACTCCCCTGCCGTCGTCATTAACGCGTATTGTAAACCCGTCGCCGCTGTCTAAGTCAAAAAAGCACACAATACTATAATCAATACTCAACGCCTGAAGCATCTCCCTCTGATGCCGTTCATTCTCCGCTTCACGAAGCTTCTGTGCGGTGCAGTCCAATAAAAATCTCTGATAGAACCTTTCGCCGTTTTCCTCAAGCAGCTTAACATTGCCCATAACGTGCATAATTTCGCCGTCGTTGTGCAAAACTCTGTACTCTACGCTCACGCTGTCGCCGACATTTTTAAGCGACTCAATAGCCTCTCTCAGCACCGGCTTGTCCTCATCAAGCACCGACTGCGCAACCATACTGAAGCCGTCGGTAATTATCTCATCCCGCGTCTCATAGCCCAATATATTAAGCGCGGTCTTGTTGATGCTTATAACCTCTTTTCCGTCAAGCGAATGGCAAATTACACCGCAGTCAAGAGCTGCAAAAACCGTCTCAAGCGCCTGACTCTTCTTAATTATCTCGCTTTCGTACGCGCGCTCCTGAGTGACGTCAATTCCTACGCCGACTGTACCCATAACACTGCCGTCCAAATCATACAGCGGTGATTTGTATGTGGTAAGCAGCTTCGTCTCATTGCCTGCCTGAACCGTCTCCTCGGACACACAGGTTCTGCGGCTTCGCATAACCTCGTTGTCCGACTCCATACAATCGCCGCCGTCCTCCTCGGGGTCAGCGTCCCATATGTAATAGTGGTCGCGCCCCTCGACTTGCTCCTTTGTCTTGCCTACTATTTTGCAAAAGCTGTCGTTGACTTTTCTGTGTATTCCCTCTTTGTCCTTATACCATATAAGGCTCGGTATACTGTTTATTGTAGACTCCAAACACTGATTTACCAGCCAAAAGTCCTTGCTGTTTTTGCGCATTTTCTGCTCTCTTAAAATCTTGTGCTTTATCTGCTCCTCAGACATCGGCAGCGTCCATACATCATTAATTTCAGGCAAATACTCCGCATAATATATGCTTTGCAGGGTATCCGCCAACACAATAAGGTCGCAGTTCTTGGGCTTAAATTCGATAATTTCGCGCATAAAAGCCCCTGAGTTTGCGTCCGTTAAATTTGCGAAAACAATATCCGCATTCCTTATAGTCTCCTCCTCGGGCAGCCCGCTTTCATAAAACTTGTGCGTAAAATTTTCCAAAGGCTCCGCCTCTTTAATGAGTTCAAAGACTCTGCACGGCTGACCCACCAGATTAATTTTAAGTTTACAATGATACATAACCGCCTCTCCCAAAACCAAACAACATAACCTTTTATTTTAATACAGGCAAAGTAATCCCTCAACGTTTACCGCCTGCTACCAAATGCTTAATCTATCCTCCGGAGCGCGGTACATTCCGCTTCCCTCTTCAATATGATACAAATTCAAAAACTGCTCAAAATTCGACAGCACTGTATTTACCCTGACTTTATTGGGCGAATGCTCATCCGTGACAAGCAGCATCTTTGAGTATTCGTCGGTCACAACACAGCGGTATGTGCGCGCATAGGTCTTAAACAGCTCGTCAAGATTTGGATTATTTTCACCCGCTATATCAAGTATGCACGCCATCGCGCCTATATCGGCAATGTTCTCGCTGAGCGTCATTTTGCCGTCAACAAAACAGCCGTCCATAAACTCAATCTTGTCATACTCAGAGACAAACTTTTTGCAGATTTCGTTGAACGCCGTAAAATCCTCAGCCTTCCACCAATCGCTTAGGTTTCCGTTTTTGTCAAACTGCGAGCCGACATTATCAAAAGCGTGCGTAATCTCGTGCGCGATAACACTGCCTATACCGCCAAGATTTGACTCAAAGCTGGCGTTCGGACTGTAATACGGCGCCTGCAAAATTCCTGCCGGAATAACAATACAATTATTCGCTCTGTCATAATACGCGTTGACCGACTGCGGCGAAAGCGTCCAGCCCTCTTTGTTAACCGGTATATTCTCGTTGATTAACCTGTTGTCCTGCTCATTTTTAAGCCTGTTATAATCAAACAGGTATTCCATCAGGCTGCCGCCGTCCTCAATACTGCGGACATTAAAGTCGCGGTTCTGATAGTTTACGATATACTCGGGATAGCCAATGCGCACCGAAATGGCCGCAAGCTTTTCCGCCGCCACCTCGCGCGTATCCTCGCTCAGCCAATCAAGGCTGCGTATACGCTTTTCAAATGTCTCTATAATGAGCTCCGCAAGGCTCTCAATCTCCTTTTTCGACTCTGCGGAAAAATACCTTGCGACATACTCCTCGCCTATTTCAAGCGGCAGCAGCGACTGAGTAATCGTCACCGCGTATGCGTCGGGCGTTAAGTTCGACGTCATACCGCTCATTGAGTCAATATAATTCTGGTAAATCGCAAATGTTTCACTGTTTAAATACAGCGCAGAATAGTCAAGCACCGCAGCACGCAGGTAATTTTTAAGCGTATTTATGCTTGTGCCGCCGAGCACGCGGTTAATAACACGTGCAAGCTTGGTATCATACACCACCACGCTGTCTGTTTTGTTATATCCGAGCGAGCGGATGTACTCGAGTATATTTACACTGCCGAAAAGCTCTTTTAATTTTTGCTTATCATATACATTATAAATATCAATCGGATTATCCCAATCCTCACTGTCCATACTCGCTTCACCGAGCTTCACGCACAATTCTGTAACCGCGTCTGCGTTCTGCTTGGCAGCGGACGCCGACTGACCGCTCTCGATAAACAGCGAGCAAATATATTTTGAATATAAATCTATAATCTTTCTGTCGCCGCTCTTTATTACCCCCGCGGTCACTCCCGTATAGCACGACTCAAACGACAGCGAATACTTGGTCGAGTCCTTAAAGTCATTGTTAACGGTAATCGGCAGCAGCGAATGAATACCCAGCTTTTCAAGCTCAGCCATAACCGACATAAAGTCACCTGTATTATTTATACCCGAGATATCATCTAACAGCGGCTGTATCGGCTCTGTACCGATTTCGTCACGGTATTTGACATTCGCCGCCGCGCGGTATACGTCTAGTATCTTCTGGGAATTACTGCCGTAAAGCGGCTCATTGCCTATATAATACTGAGTAATTATCTCACTTATTATTTTCTGTATTCTGTATGAATTGCTCTGCGAAATCTGTTCGATATTCGACCACTTTGCGTAGCCCTCGGGCAAACGCGTCTCTCTGAGCCACTGGTCGTTCACGTACGAATAAAAGTCGTTTTTATAAAGGCTTCCTGTCGGAAGTGCAGTCTGATACGCGAAAAGCCGCTCGTATACCGTGCGTAACTGCTCATACGTCATATAATCATACGAGCCTAAAAGCCCATCGCCGTAGCCGTATACAAGCCCGGCGTTTTTGAGCCTTAAAATATCCGCCGCAGCCCAGTTGGGAACGTCAGTGAAAAATTCACCATCGTATTCCTCAAAATCGGGCAAATCACTCTGCGACAGCACACGGCTGATTATTGCAAACACCTCTACGCGCGTGATGTACTCGTTAGGATGCAGCCGTGCATCGTCTGAGCCGCACACCGCGCCGAGCGATACCGCAAGCCCCATCGCCCCGCGAAGCTTCGGGTCAATCTCTTCATAATCCGAAAACACAGTAATATCGGACGGCATAACCGCTTTAAGCTCATCACCGAGCGAGCTTACAAGAATATAAACCGCCTGTGCCCGCGTCACATAGCTGTCTTTGCTAAGTCCGAGCACATCTGATAAATCCTGCAATTCGCAGCTTTCGTCCGCCTCGGCAGCGGCTTCAACCGCCGGACCCCGGAGCTCCTCCGGCTGGATAGGCAGAGCAAATACAGAAAAAGGGGCAGATACGATAATACAAAAGACTAATGCCTGGAAAAATGCAAATATCCTTTTCATCATATCCACCCCTTTTCATTTTAACATCACGAACGGAGCGTCAAATCGGCGTCTCCTATTTTGTGCGGTTTATCGCACTGAGCAGCGCAATTATTGACGCGTTTATGATATCGTCATGAATACCTACGCCCCACGTTACATTGCCGTAAGCGTCGGACAGACCGATATACGCGCACGCCTTTGAGTTTGAACCCGTGCTTACCGCGTGCTCCTCATACGTCTCTATTGTATACTTGCCCTTAAGCTTGTCGCTGAACGCGTTGGTCGCCGCGTCAAGACGACCGTTGCCGTTGCCGGTAATTACAGACTTTTCGCCCTTATTCTCAACCGTCACGTGCGCAATTATGCCGTCCTTCTGCTCAAAGTGCGCCTCAAGCATCTTAAGCGGACTTTCAACATTAACGTAATTCTCTTTAAATATATTAAATATCTCATCGGGCTGAAGCTCCTTGTGCAGATGGTCCGAAACACTCTTGACCATATAGCCGAAGTCCTCGCGCATTTTCTTAGGAATATTAAAGCCGAAGCGCTGCTCCATAAGATAGCCTATTCCGCCCTTACCCGACTGGCTGTTTATGCGGATAACGTCGCCCTCATACTCACGGCCCAAATCCTTCGGGTCAAGCGGGAGGTACGGCACAGTCCATGTATCGTCGTTTGACTCCTCGCGGCACTTCATACCCTTTGCGATAGCGTCCTGATGCGAACCGCTGAACGCCGCGAACACAAGCTTGCCTCCGTACGGCTGACGCGGGTCAACACGCATACCCGTAAGTCTCTCGTATGTCTCGACAACCTCGGGCATATTTGAAAAGTCAAGCTTCGGGTCAACACCGTGCGAGAACATATTAAGCGCAAGCGTTACGATATCCACGTTACCCGTTCTTTCGCCGTTACCGAACAACGTACCCTCTACGCGGTCAGCGCCCGCAAGAAGTCCGAGCTCGGTATCCGCCACACCGCAGCCGCGGTCATTGTGCGGATGGAGCGACAGAACAACGCTGTCACGGCGGTTCATATTCTCACTCATATACTCAATCTGACTTGCATATACGTGCGGCAGCGACATTTCAACCGTTACAGGCAGGTTGATTATAACCTTTCTGTCGGGCGTCGGCTCCCACACATCAATAACTGCATTGCAGACCTCAAGCGCATACTCGGGCTCCGTTCCCGTAAAGCTCTCGGGGCTGTATTCAAACAGGAAGTTACCCTCGGTCTCATCCGCGAGACGCTTTAAGAGCTTAGCGCCGTCTATCGCAATCTGCTTAATTTCCTCTTTTGACTTCTTAAACACCTGCTCACGCTGAGCGATGGAAGTCGAGTTATACACGTGAACTATTGCCTTCTTAGCGCCGTCTAAAGCATCGAAGGTCTTTTTAATTATATGTTCACGCGCCTGCGTCAGCACCTGAATTGTAACGTCGTCGGGAATTAAATTATCCTCTATCAATCTGCGGAGAAAGAGATACTCCGTCTCCGAAGCCGCAGGAAAACCGACTTCAATTTCCTTAAAGCCAAGCTTACAGAGATATGTAAAAAACTCCAACTTCTCATCAAGACTCATAGGTACCACTAACGCCTGATTTCCGTCTCTTAGGTCTACGCTGCACCATACGGGCGCCTTTTCAACCGCGTCTTTCTCTGCCCATTTTAAAGATTTAACGGGCGGCATAAAATAGCCTTTTTTATACTTGTTAAAGTTCTTCATAAATATAAACACTTCCTCCTTTCGGAATTATCTGATTTTAAAATCACTATTTGACTATTATAACATAAATACATCTGTTTTGCAACATATATTTTTGCTTCCGCTCAAAGTTTGACAAAACGCCGTCCGTTGGGTATAATATAGAGTATATTATATGGTGGATTTTGATGTATATGAGCCTGAAAGGCGGTATATGAATTGAGCGGAAGGTTAAGCAAAATTATCGGCTGCGCAATCGCGCTGCTTATTGCACTCGGCAGTATCCCCGTGAGCCTGCTCTATTTCACTACGCCTATTGTCGCCGAGGGTCAGCTTATAAAGCTATACCCCACAAACGACACCTTTGTATACAGCGAAGCCAAAAACAAAAGCCGCGAAAGGCTGGATGAGAAAAACGACATTATCGGCAATTATTGGAACACCTACTATAAATTTGATTTATCCGCACTCGGCGCCGCAGGGAAAAACGACGTCGGCAACGCGAAGCTTCGTCTTTTCATAAAAAGCAGCGGCATTGACCCGAACAAGACCGAGGACAGCTCGTTTTGCGTAAACTATCTTGAAAACAACAATTGGAGCGAGAATATGAGCTGGATGTCAAAGCCGAGCGGTGAGGAGCAGTATATATGCACTGCAAGCGCCGCGGGGGATAACTCGATACTGCAAATTGACATAACGGAATTCATAAAAAAGGCGTCGGAATTTGACGACAGAACCATAACGCTAAAACTCAGTCCGACCGTGAGCACAGATACACCGGTCACTGTTGCCTCGGTATATTCGGACGACCCGTCGATGCGCCCGTGCCTTAAAATATCACTCAGCGATGCGAGCGACTCGGAGCTTACGACACCGAGCAAGGCAAGCCTTAATGCGGACGCATATGTTTCAAAGGCAGCGCCCGACAAGTCGGCTGAAGAACTTTTAAGTCTGAATAACGGATATCTTGCAGTCGATAACGGCAGCGCGGCATATCTTAAATTTAATCTTGAACCGCGCAACATTCTCGGCGCGGTAAAAAAAGCGGTGCTTAAACTGCGCCCATCCGTCCAATCCTCAAACACAAAAATTGACGTGTATTACCTCAAGAACAACAATTGGAACACAGGCTCGCTCACCTATAACAACCGCCCTGAGGGCGAAGCTAAACTTATTCACAGCTATAACGGCATAAACATCGGCGGCGGACTTGATATTGATGTCACAGAATATGTATACGACCTTATTCGCCGCGGAGAATATACTATGAGCCTTATACTGGACGGCACAAACTCAGACCCCGCATCTACCGACACGGCATCGTTTTATTCGAGTATGAGCGGCTTCGGTGCGCCAAACCTTGTGATAGACGTGACAGACAACCCCGAGGAAACCGCCATTGCGGAGGCAAAAGCAAATATTTTGGGCAAAAATACCTCTCCGGGCAGCATAATCTATGATTTGCCGAGCAGCTATACCGCAGAAAACGGTCTTAGGGTTAACATAAAATGGATGGCAAACGGCGAATTTTCACTTCTTAATCTGCCGAATATTTTAAAAAGCGGCTTTTCTCCGATATCGCAGTGGGGCAAAATCACACGCCCTGCATATCTTGAAAACCCCATTTCCGTCAGAACAAAAGCCGAACTTAGCGCCGGCGGAAGCACCGACACAAAAACTATGACGCTTACAATAATGCCCGAATTCGGTATGCCCGGCAGACTTGACCCGCTAAAACGCGCCCTAAACGACGCCTCGAGCAAATAAGCGTATTATCCCCCCTTTAAATGGGGTTTGGGGCAAAGCCCCAATCGGCTTCCCCGAAGGGGAAGATAACGGCGCTCGGGTTCGGCGAGCGCAACAGGGTCTGGCGACGCTATCTGCAATTTTAATTGAAAGCAGCTTCTTCGACACGCTGAAACCCCCGTTTAACGGGGTTAATATAAAAAGAGGAATAATAAATGATACAAATAAACAACAAAACAAAAGGTATACTCTGCATAATTTTATCGGCATTCTGCTTTGCATTTATGAGCACATTTGTCAAGCTTGCGGGCGACTTGCCTTCTATGCAAAAAAGCTTTTTCAGAAACGCAGTTGCGCTTATATTCGCATCCGCTATGCTTTTAAAATCAGAGGAAAAATTCAAGTTTCAAAAGCGCAACCTGCCGTATCTCATAATGCGTGCGTTCTTCGGCACCGTCGGCCTTATCTGCAATTTTTACGCAATAGACAAGCTCGTACTTGCCGATGCGTCAATCTTAAACAAGCTGTCGCCGTTTTTTGCGATAATATTCTCTTATATAATACTAAAAGAAAAAGTCAGCTTTACTCAGGGCGCGGCGGTTATTGTTGCATTCATCGGCGCTATGTTCGTAATAAAGCCGACAGGCATCAGCTTCAATATCGGCAGCGTCGCGG
>UQOT01000002.1 GCA_900542675.1 uncultured Eubacteriales bacterium
TTATCCTTCCTATTCCTTCGGGAAAGGAGGTGTCACTCTTTACAGACTATGGTCGAAGAAAGGAGTGATAATTACTTATGAAGCATATACTTAGAGTTCTTATACTCACCGTTATACTTCTCGTGATTTTCACGGAAAAAGTAATATAGCCGCCGGCATCCGTAAAATGTGGCAGCTATATTATTAATTGCTATTTTAAAGGATAACCGTAAAACAGTTCCCTCTTTCTGTGTTCATTATATCAATTTATTCTGTCCTTGTCAATAATTTATTTAAGCAACGGCTCTATTTCATCATACCAACAATAAAACCATCCCATAACAGGGTGGTTTTGCTTGTATTCGGTTTTATTTACTTATTTACCAACATTGAAACACCGGCTATGGGTACCTTTAGGCTGAATATTAATTATCTCATCAATTCTGCCTTTAGTATAGATATAATGATCCCCTTTAATGCGTTCATTAAAACCTAAATAATATAATATGCTTTGCAAATCTTCAAATTTTATGTTTGTGTTTCTTTGACCGCACAGTAAGCGCTTACACGCTCGATATAATCGGAGTATATATCCGGATACTCCGCCTTAAGCTTGTTTAGCTCTGCGTCACTTAGCAAAACATTCTCGTATTCTCCGTATCGTCGGGGGCGGGTGCGGCGGCAGATGCCGCCTCACTCTCCTTTACTTTACTTTGTTCGTTTCTGTTGACATTTTCGGCATTAATGTATGCATTTTTCGCCTTTATGTATAACATTCCAAGGCATAAAAGACACGATTTTAGAGCTTAATAAACAAAGAGACGGGGATTAGCCCGTCTCTTGTTAATTGGGAAGAAATCTATTAATAATTATTTAAATTATTAAGCTTTAATTATTCTGCTGCGGTAAGACCAAGGTCTGTTGTACCTGCAACGATTATTGAATATAAATCCGGAAGGTACGGGGAGCTGCAATCAAATGACAAGTAGCTGCCTTCAGCACTCGGTGGAACCTCAATATCCGCTGTATAGAGCTTTAAGATCTTGTTAGCGCTTTCGGCAAAATCAACACCGGCTCCAAACGTAAATGTCTTCCCGTTGATTTTTGCCGTCTTTGTACTGTCATCACTGTTGTAGCCAAGATAAAATACCCTGTACTTACCAGCCTTTTCAATCTTTATAGAAGGATGTGAGCCATTATCAGCCGTACCGACTAAATAATTAAGATAATTTGCTGTAAGCGAAGCTTTTACCTTAGTTGCATCTGTCGCGTCCTTGAAAAGACTTACCGCCTTTTCATCGGCGCCGTTTACAAATGCATATGTGTCTGCGTCCGTGCAAGAATTGCCGCCCGAAATATTCGGTGCTTTGCCCGGGAACTCAAATATTCCTTCGCCCTCAGGAACAACTTCGGCTTGTTCCTCTCCGGTAACCAGCTTCTTGTATGTAAGCCTTACGCTTGAAACAGTATACTTATCCGAAGTACTTTCCGGGAACACGCCCATATTAAGCTTGCCCCTTGCGCCATCCTTGGGGAAGTTCTTAAAGGTATACGGTGTTCCTCCGTTGCCCGATACCGAAACAGTACCGGCTTTGTAATCGATTATTACGGTTACATTATGCGTGCTGGGATATGCAAATTTTCCGGTTATGTTCAAATATTGACCATCGCCGTTTGATGAACCGCTGAAGCCCTGTGAGCAGTCAACTGAATCGAGCTGTACCCAACTTGGGTTTATCTTTATCTCAGCGTATCTGTCAGCCTTTGCCGAGTTGGTTCCCTCCGGCGTGCCTGCCGAAAAGTCAACATACCCGATCTTAGACGGCTTTGCTTCAACAGTAACATCAAACGATACCTTTATAACCTCAGAATTCTCTATATTTGAAGCATTTTCACTGTCTTTAGCCTTTGCAAGAGCTATAAGGTCATATGTTTTATTGCCGTTTGACGCCGCTGTACTGATGTCAAGCGCTACGCTTGCATCAACAATCTTATTAGCCGTGACGGTAAGGTTCACATCAGAGCCAATTATTCCATTAATGGTTTTTACGCCGTCTGTCGGCTCAACTATCGTAAAGTCGCCGCTTGCAGATACAACCTTTACATTATAGTCAATTCCGCTTGTGCTTGCAGGAATATTCTCTATTGTTGCCTCAGCTGTTGTTTGACCGGCAGCCAATGTTATCTGCTGCTCCTTGATGAGCGCACCATTTTTTGTAATCGTAACTGTGTATGTATTATCCTCACCGATTGACGCCGACTGCGTAACCGTAACAGGGATATTAAATACATTGGTCGTATCGGTCGTCGGATTAATTGTAACATTTACGTCCTTCTTATCGCCATAGCCTGTTTTCGAGTCTCTGGCATAGAGAGCAACCGTAGTGTTAATTGCGTCTTCGCCTGCCGCAGGTCTTATTACCTGAAGCTTTCCGTCGCTTGTTACAACTGCATTACTTGAAGCGGACTCCCACTTGAACTCGATGCCGTCCGGAGCAGCTGGGAAAGCGACCTCTGTCGCTTCGCCTTCGGGAACCGTAACGGCTGCGCTCGCGATTGCCGCGTCAACATTTTTAAGATATGTCTCGCCGAAGTTCATCGGATCCCAGCTGTCAGCCCATGTACTGTCGTTGCTTTCCTTTGAAAAATAGTTTCTCGGGTTAAACTCAAGTATCTGCCACTCGTCGAGCACAGTACCCATACCCGTTCCGCCTTCTTCAATCGACTTATTCACAACGCGCTGTGAAAGATCAACCGTCTTGCCGCTCGTATTCTTTGTACCGTACTCATACAAACGTGCCAAACCGTTTTCTGCACCAAATCTGCCCCAGCCCTTGGAGATAATATTCGTTTTGGAATTACCAATCTTACCGGCGTCATCAATTGTAGTGTTGTAGAATGTTGACTGACCGCCTGCACCCCACGGTCCTCCAAAGTTAGACTCTCCGCCGTTGTCGCACTCGTTATATATTGTACAGTTCCAGAATAAGTATCCGTAATTTCTTGAAGCCGGGGTATTCGGAGTTCCAAGCGGATTACCGTAAGAATAATCCGTAAAACCCGCAAATCCGAGCTTACAGCTGTCAAATACCGCAGCAGCGCTGCCGTAGATATAATCTGTGCCGCCTATAAGAGTACAATTTTTAAAGTACACTCTGCCGTCAGATGCCCAAATCGAGTCCTGATTACCTCTTGCACGTACATTTTCAAACACTATTCTGTCTCCGAGAGTGGCAAGTGCGTGTCCGCGTTCATTAAATATCGATGACCTGAGCAGCCATGCACTCTCACCCGCATTAAATTTACGTCCTGCTGCAACAACCTCTTTAAATTTCTCCTTGTCAACCGCACCACTGCTGGTATAAATATCATCAGCAGGTCTAACCATCGGTGTATCCTCAGAGCATATAGACAGCGCACTGTGATCAAACAAAGTGCTTCCTGCCTCCGGTGTTAAGTGACCGCTTTCCTCAGCCGCTATTTTCATTACGGGAACACTGTTTACCACATTTAAATCCTTTACGGTAATATCACTTGATGACTGCTTAATAATCAATGCTGCCATCTTGTCATATGACCAGCCGAGACCGCCAAGATTTTTCAGCTATGAGTTGACAGGAACATCCTTATGCACATTACCGTTTATATCATAATATGAAATATTGGTAATTCCTTCCAGACTCTGTCCTATTTCATATTTTGTAAACTTCTCGTCGCCCTCTTTATAACCGTTCCACGTCTCATCGCGCGACCAATCAATAGTCGGGTCATAAGCGCCGTTTAAATCTGTGTTCGATGTGCAATAGCCCGTACAAAAATACCAGCTGAGGTTAACTCTGCCGCCGTCCGCTGTATTGGGCGTCTGCTGAAGTGTTACGAATTTCATATCGTCAAATACGACCTGCTCTTCATAGTTGCCCGGGTTAACGTTGATTGTAACACGCTGTGCTTCTGACTGAGGATTAATCTCCTTTGCCTTTGCAACCGCATCTCTGATTGATGTGAAATCAAATGTATCGCCCGAGGCGGTCACTACGGTCGCCTTCTTCTCATAAGAAGGCGACTGTGACGGATTTGGGTCAGCCGACTGAACCGGATTTGCCGAAAGGGTTGCCGTCTTTGCAGCACTCAACGGAACCATTGTGTCAAGACCGTCCCATACGTACAGCTTTACAATTGAATTTTCGGGCTTGTTATAAACAAAATCTTTGATTGTCGTACCCTCAACGTCATATGCCACCGTATCCAACAATACCTTTTCATCATTTTCACTGTATGCTGCAACGATAAGCTTTGCCTTGGGGCTTGCTTCCTCGCCCAAATAGCTAAGCTCAACCGCAAGACTGCCGCCTGCGTCATACTCTGCTTTTGTTATTTCGTAGGTGTAACCTTTATTTACATAAGGTGTCTTAGGTGCATTCGGATTGGGAGCTGCAATCTCCGCTGTCTCTGCCGCGTGATTTACACCGCCGGGTATAACTTGGCTTTCCTCGCTTGGCAGCTGCGTCAAGATGAATGCGAACACCAATGCTTTTGCCGCCTTTGCGCGTGTTACCTCAACGGTTGGCTCAAGCTCATCGCCGCAGGCGGTCGAGCCTCTCATTATTCCCTGCTCCGAACGAATAAGACCGAGATTATAAGCCGCCTTAACCTTTGCATAAAGATCAATATTAAGTTCGTCTATATCTGTTAAAGCGCCCCAGCCCGTAAGCGGAATATACGGAGTTCCATCATATGTAAGATTGGGGTCGTAATTCGGGTCATCGGGCGACGGAACACTGCCGTTCTGACTCATATAAGTTTGCATATTCTTCTTAGCGTCCTCATTACCGCTCTTTAAAAATTCCTGATATGCATCATAGAATATTGCACCCATTGCTTGACGAGTAAGCGCCGCATCTGTTGCTATTATCGTCTTGTCAACATAATCCGGTTCACGTTTAAAATCAGCTGTTACAGTTGAATTTTCTGTCACAGTAAGTATATATGAGCCTCCGGTTGAAACAGACTTGCCGTTTACTGTAATCGACTTATTTAAGTAGCCTTTATCCGGTGCAGCAACAATTTTAACATTATCTTTTGCGTTTACAGTAAGAGACTCGGTACTTTGCGGATAATCTGTTGATTCATACTTAACGCCAAACAATTTACCTGTACCGCCTCTTGTCCAAAGCTTATATGTTTCACCTGCTTTTACTTTAAATTCAACTACTCCGGCTCCGCTTACGTTACCCGACTGTGTTTCTGTTCCCACAAACTCAATTGCCTTGTTTGAAGCCGCATTTGCATACACCTTTATAATGCCATCGGCTTTAGCTTCATAAATAACGATTTTCTCGGGATTTGCATTTCTAAATTCAACATAGTTGGTTGAAATAGCCTTATTATCTGAGAATACTCCCGATTTATCACTTCCTGCCTTTATTTCTGACGGAGCTGTCAGCTTAAAGTATTCGTTATCTGATACAACTTGATTAGCTTTGACGCCTGACGGAATATCCGTTGTATAGCTCTTAAGAGCGCTCTCGTTATATATAGTAATTTCTCCGTTCTCGGGTTGCTTTACCGTAACAACATAACCGTCTTCCGCAGCAGAAACATCCAAATCTGCCGCCTCGGCAATCTCATTTTTCGCAACCGAAGCTTCTTCATCAGCTAAATCGGCTGTTTGAACTGCAGCATCATCAGCACTAAATTGTGCGTATGTCTTTGTGTAATTTGTAAGAGAATTTTCAGCAAGTCCCCACGCCTTTTCAACGCCTCTTGCAAATTCGCCAACCGTAATAGTTTGTGTAGGCTTAAATAAATTATTGCTGTCCTTATGCAAAAGACCAAGCTGCAAAGCCTTTTCTATACTCGTTCTGTAATAGTAATTGTCCTGAGCCTGCTTTGTCGCGCCCGGAATAACGTCCACAGCGCTTACATCCTTTGCCATTTCAGGGAATACCGCCGACCAGTCACCGGTATTTGCGGCAGTCTGAACTGTCTGCGGCATATATGATACAAGCTTCTGCATTATAGCCTTATCGGTATATGTATCTGTTGATGCATTTGCTTGATCATATATGCTCTGAAGCATAATGCGGCAGAACTGCTTTGCAGCAGCTTCTCTATAGTGGGTACCGTCACCGCTCGCACCGTTAGCAGAATTATTTGCCGGTGTTTCGCCTGCTTCAACACTGTTATATGTCCATGTACCCTCGTTTGCGTCAAGTTTCTTATAATAATCTATTGAACCCTGATATAGTTCAATATATCCTACCTCGGCGTCTGAAGCCGCTTTCTTTCTCATATTTCCCGGTGAGTCAGGGTTAAACGTATGTGCCTTTCCTGCGCCTCTAGTCATAGGTGATACCAAAACCGGGGTCATTCCGCGAGCCTTGACAGCCTCTACATACATATCGAGCCATCTGTTATACAGCGCATTATTCTGCGCCGCTGTCCCTCCGGTATAATTTGTTCCTCTGTCAAAACGCGTTTCTGCCGGAGACTCGTCATTGTGAGCCGAGTGAATAAACACAAAATCACCCGCTTTACCTCTCACGAGAATTTCGTCAAATCTTCCCTCACAGTAATTATTTCTCATGCAGCGGCCGCCCATTGAGTAATTAATTACATTAACCTTATTTAAATCAAAGTAGTTACAAAGTGTCTGCCCCCACGAACTTATTGTCTCATTGAATGTATAAGCCTTTTGTGTAGAGTCGCCCAAAATGTGAATTGTAGGCTTACCATCCGATGCACCGACCGCAATCGGAGTTATCTTTATTGATTTAACCGTAACAGTCTGCGGTGCATCAGCTTTAGGCATAGAAGCAGGTTCTATATCAACCTCCACAAAGCTTTCGCCTGTAGCAAAATCATAGGACCATGTATTCTCTTCCCACTTTGCCGAAACTGTTCTTGGGACATGATTTGCATTATCCCAATTTGCAGTACCTGTTAAATTATCCGCGTTTAAGCCTGTGGGAGCAATCTTTGTATTGCTGCTCGTACTGCTTCCTCCAAGCGTAACTTCAATATGATAAGCTCCCGGAGCAGTATCAACCCTATAAATAAGACCGCCGTAATTCTTATAGTTACTGCTATTAAGATATTCGCCGTTTGCCAAATAATCTCCGTTGCTTTCTGTCACAGACGCTCCGTTTGCGCCTACGGTAATATTGTCGGTAGAAGCAACCTTTCTATCATATGTCTCCGGCATAATTGCGCCGGATACCGAAACAAAACCCTGCTTCGCCGCAGCGCTATACACCGGAACGCTTGACATAGTTGTGAAGTCAACAGCAACTTCACCTTCGGCTGCCTCTGCCGTAACGTCCGATGCAGGCGCGGCAGACACAGCTGTCATACCGGCAAGCGAACCTAAAATCATTGCGACAGAAAGCGCCATGCTGATCAATCTCCTTTTTAGCATTTGATTTCCTCCTTAGATATTAAATATTATTTATATTCTTAATTTTGTTCTCACCTATGTATTAATTATATACTTTCTTTATCAAATATGCAATGACCAATTTAAATTATTTTTTAAATACCAGTTCGCAATATTACAGTATATATCACAGATATTTTATTGTCAATCCTTAAAATATCCACCGAACCATTCGTAGGGAACGACGACTCCGACGCTCCCTGCACACAAAATTCTCGCGTTTGAGGTAAAGTATATTAAAAAGCGTAAATATAAAAACGGCACAGCCTGAGCTGTGCCGTCGTGTTTCTTTATTATCTTAAATGCCAGATTTCTCTGTTATAGTCCTCGATTGTTCTGTCGCTGCTGAAGAAGCCGGCTTTTGCGGTATTTATTATTGCTTTCTTTGTCCACAAATCCTGATTGTCCTTATACAGTATATTTGCTGTATGGCAAGCGTGAATATATGACTCAAAGTCTGCAAGCAGCAGATACGGGTCTGCAAAGCTGTTACCCGACTGTACCAATGAACGGTATATATCATAGAACATATTATGGTCACCGTCCGAGAATGAACCGTCGATAAGTGTATCAACAATACTCTTGATGCCCATATTAGTCGCGTACAGCTCCGGGCTGGGCGAACGGTTAGTCGAGTAAAGTCCGAGAACTTCATCCGATGAAAGGCCGAAAATAAAGATATTCTCGTCGCCTACCTGCTGTCTTATCTCAACGTTTGCGCCGTCCATTGTTCCCATAGTGAGCGCACCGTTCAGCATAAGCTTCATATTACCTGTACCCGAAGCCTCCTTGCTGGCTGTCGAAATCTGCTCACTGAGGTTAGCGGCAGCGACAATCCTCTCGGCAACCGATACGTTGTAATTTTCGATAAACACAACCTTTAAGATATCCTTGGTTCTCGGGTCATTGTTTACAACCTTAGCGATGTTGTTTATAAACTTAATTATAAGCTTCGCCATATGATATCCCGGCGCTGCCTTTGCGCCGAATATAAATGTTTCGGGCATCATATTCGCCGTATCGGGATTTTCGGTGATTGACTTATATCTGTATATAATATGGAACGCCTTTAAAAGCTGTCTCTTATACTCGTGCAGGCGCTTAATCTGAACGTCAAACAGCGAGTCGGGGTCAACCGCAATACCGTTGTGATCCATAATATACTTGGCAAGGCTTACCTTGTTATCGTGCTTAATCTTAGCAAACTTTTCTCTGAACGCAGCGTCGTCAGCGAACGGCACAAGCTTTTCAAGCTCTTTATAATTCTTAATCCAGCCATCGCCGATAGACTCGTTAATAAGGCCTGCAAGCGCAGGATTTGCCTTTAAAAGCCATCTTCTGAAGGTTACGCCGTTTGTCATATTCTTGAACTTATACGGATATATGCTGTAGTAGTCCTTGAACGTTTCCTTCTTAAGAATTTCGGTATGCAGCGCCGCAACGCCGTTTACGCTGTGGCAGGCGGTAAGACAAAGGTTTGCCATACTTACCTGACCGTCGTTATGGATAACCGCCATATACTCAATCTTGCCGTAGTCGCCCGGGAAACGGTCCTCAAGCGCAATCTTCTGACGTCTGTCAATCTCGTGTATAATCTGACCGAGACGCGGCAAAAGCGAATCAACCATTTCCATAGGCCACTTTTCAAGCGCCTCACACAGAATTGTGTGGTTGGTGTACGCAAAGGTTCTGCCGACAATCTTCCACGCGTCATCCCACGACATACCCTCTTCATCCATAAGTATTCTCATAACCTCGGGTATTGCAATTGTCGGGTGCGTGTCATTGATGTGTATCTGAACATACTCGGGAAGCTGATAGAGTGATAAACCCTTCTGCTTATGCTTCGAGATTATCCACTGAACAGTAGCCGACACAAAGAAATATTGCTGCTTTAAGCGGAGCAATTTGCCCTCGTAGTGATTATCCTCGGGATAGAGAACCTTTGATATAACCTCGGCGAGGTCACGGTTTTCATTAGCCTTTACATAATCGCCGCGGTTAAACTCAGTCATATTGATAACCTCGGGCGAGCACGCCTTCCAAAGTCTGAGCGTGTTAACCGTATTTGTGTCAAAGCCCGTAATCGGCATATCATACGGCTCAGCAATAACGGTGTTGTAGTCAACGTGCTCAAACTTGAGCTGACCATCCTCCCACTTTTCAATGATACGTCCGTTGAAGTGAACCTCTTTTGTGTCCTCGGGTCTTGCGATATCCCATACGTTACCGCTCTGAAGCCACGGGTCGGGCATTTCTATCTGATAGCCGTCCACAAACTTCTGCTTAAACAATCCGTATTCATATCTGATACCGCAGCCGTAAGCCGGCAGCTCAAGATTTGTAAGCGAGTCCAAGAAGCACGCCGCAAGACGGCCGAGACCGCCGTTACCGAGACCTGCGTCGGTTTCGACTTCTTCAATATTATTAAGGTCAAAGCCCAGCTCTTTAATCGCCTGTCTGTAGACCTCGGTCTCCATAATATTCATCAGGTTGTTGCCCATAGCGCGTCCCATAAGGAACTCAAACGAAAGATAGTACAGCTCCTTCTGCGGCTTAGAGTCAACCTTCTCCTGATAGCTGACCCACTTCTCCATAATTTCATCGCGAATAGTAAGTGCGGCCGCTCTGTATATCTCCATATCGTCAGCCTTTGAAAGCGGCTTACCGAAATAGCGCTTAACCTTGCCGGTTATTTCCGACTTCACAAACTCCTTCTTTTTCTCAAACTCGGACGTGCCGGGTTTTAAAGGATGATGTTTTGTCTTCGGTGCGTTTTTCGCAGCCTTAGATACTTTAATCTGCATTATTCTATACCTCCTGGATAGATTTTAATCATTACTGTTCTTTATTGTAGCGCATTTTTTGTAATTTATCAAGTTAATTTCCAAAAACCGTTTATATAATCTACTATTATCATAAAATTGTACATTATATATCCCGAAATTCTATTAAAAACCAATCAAAATCAGCGGGAATTTTTGCGCCTGTTCCTCCGTTATTGGCAAAAACACCCGTCAGCGTACCCGTGTGACGCTTTCTGTCCTCCGGCACACCCTCGTCGCATAGAAAGGTACACGGCTCGACCGCGCCCGTTACGGTGTAATTTTCATTATCGGTGCTGACCAAAAATTCGCGATTCTGACCGTCGGTTTTTACGCGCAAATAAATCGGTGTGTTTTCCGCAATTTCAGTCACGGCAATCAGTTCTTCACCATTATTTCGGTTGATTACAAGCTCGGCAAGCTTTACGCCGCCGCGGCGGGTTACGTTATAGCGTATGTATGTCGCTGTGCTGTAGTAGCAGGTAAGTCCCGCTCTTGTGCCCTCAAGCGGTTCAAACTCAAGCCTTGTCTCAGCGGTGAAGCAAAATTCCTTTTCGCGGTGAAGCAAGGTGTTCTTTGAACCGAGCTCGTCTAAATTCTTGTCCCCCGTCCAAATCCTTAAATTGCAAGGACGCTCTTTGTTCAGTGACAAATTGTCATAGTCGGGGTTTCTGACAAACTCCCATTCAAGGTTTAACTTATCCGTATCGAATTCATCGAAAAATTTGTTACATCTCTCACCGCACGGTGGCAGAGCCGGTGCGGTCTGCGTCTCGCTCGGTCCTTTGCCTTCATTTATCAAAAACCAGCCGTCGTCCGTCCATACAACCGGGTCGAGTGCAGTCTCTCGCCCGAGAGTTGTATAATTTCCGCCGTTGCGTCTGCCGCAGAGGTAAAACGCCCACCAGTCGCCGTTTGTGTCCTCGACCAGTTTCCCGTGACCCGCTCTTTGAATAAGCGCGTTGGGGTCGGTCTGGCGCATCACGGGATTATACGGACACTCTTCATACTCGCCGAACAGCTCGCGGCTGCGCGCAACGTTAATCCCGTGACCGTAACCCGTTCCGCCCTCGGCGACAATCGCATAATAGTATCCGTCTTTTTTCATTATATGAGGCCCCTCAGAGCACCTCTCACCCGTGCCCGCCCACGCCACGCGCGGAGGAGAAATAATTTCGGAAAAATCATCGCTTAGCTCTCGCACGGTCACCGCCTTTGCGGTAACCATATACTTTCTGCCGTCATCATCGACGAACAGAGACGGGTCAATCGAGTTTGCGTCAAGCCATACCGGCTTTGAATACGGTCCGCCCGGTTTTTTCGACTTCATAATAAGCTGCTGCCGTGCAGCATAGCCTGTATTATCCTCTCTGTCGTTAAGCCGCATTGTTGCAGTAACATAAAACTCATCGTTATAATAAAAAATATCCGGAGCCCATATTCCGTGCGAGTCCTTAATTTCGGATAAATCGAGGTATTCAGGCTCGGCAATCGCGTGACCGATTATCTCCCAATGAATTAAATCCCTCGAATGAGATATAGGAATACACGGAAAGTACTGAAACGACGAATTGACCATATAATAATCCTCACCGACACGAATAACCGACGGGTCGGGAAAAAATCCTCTGTGAACAGGATTTCGATACAGCATAAGCCCTCCAAATTCAAACACAAATTTAGGTATAATTCTAACACATAATAAACGTCAATTCAAGATAATAAATAACCAAATTTTTGATTGAACACCACTAAACTGTCATTATAATCTGACAGCCTATTCGTTATTCGCCTGATTTAGGCCGTCTATAAGCCCCTGTGTGTATACTGCACGAAGATCAATCCAATCGGTATCAAGGCGAATTCTGAGATACTCAGCAATAAGCTTGCACTCATCATAAGTAAATTCCGAAGGCTTAAACTCAGATACAAGATGATATACCTTTTCGCTTTTCCCGTATATCTCGTGAATTCTGCGCAGGTACTCTTTGTACGCCTTATCATTTTGGATAAAAGCACTGACTATTTCATCAATACGATCATCAATCGACCTTTCCGCAAATACGTTAAGCAAATCCATCATTTCCATAATAAATACCTCCAATAAAAAAGTGCACGGATTGAACCGTGCACAAAAAACGCGGCCAAACTCGTGTTGCTAAAACAACCTATTGGTAAAGGAATATCACGAATAAGCCCAACGTTTTTTACTAAACGTAAAGCCTTTACCAATATTCAGTTGTTTTAGCAAGAAATAATATACCACAAAAACCGAGAACTGTCAACATAAAACCCGCACCGCTTTAGCGGAATGAAGTAAACGAAAGTATTGACTTAAAAAGGCGCCCGTAGAGGGGCTTTTAAACTGTGCAATATTTATTGTGTTAATCATAATCACAAAAAAATAACGCCCACGGCTAAATGAAGCGTTATTCTGACAATTTATTTGGCATAACCGTTTGAGGTCTTACCTCTTTCTGTTATTATTATACTATGTATTCACTCAGTTGTCAACTAAAAATTAGTGTTTTCATTATTATTCGTGTAGGTTTGTCAATAAACTAAGAGGAACGCCCTCGCGTTCCTCTTTACTATAATTATTTTGCGTGTTTAGTCAGGACTTCGCGGATTTCTTCTTCGGTGGCACAGGCGAGCGCCTCGTTTGCTACCTTATCGGCTTCCGCCTTGCTCCACAGCGACAGGGTGCGCCGCGTCTTTAGTACCGACGACGGGCTGACGCTGTATTCACTAAGCCCGAAGGATATCAGAAGCGGTGCAAGCAGTGGGTCTGCCGCCGCCTCTCCGCACATTCCAACCTTCTTTCCCTCTGCAAGGCCGCACTCTATTATGCGCTTTATACTGCGGATTACCGATAAATTGTATGCCGAATATAGATACGCCACCTTGGAATTGCCTCTGTCAACCGCCATTGTATAACCGGTCAAATCGTTTGTGCCGATACTGAAAAAGTCGGCTTCCTTCGCAAGAATATCCGCGATAACCGCTGCGGCGGGAGTCTCTATCATAACCCCGACCTCGATATTCTTATTATATTCCTTGCCCTCGGCGTCCAAATCCTTCATTATGGACTTAATCATCGCCTTGACCGCTCTCAGCTCATCGACGCAGGTCACAAGCGGAATCATAATCTTTATATCGCCGTACGCACCGGCGCGGAGCAGCGCCCTAAGCTGCGTCTTGTAAAGCTCTGTATGAGCGACACAATATCTGACCGCCCTAAAGCCCATAAAAGGATTTTCTTCCTTTTCCATATTTAAGTACGGAATATCTTTGTCGCCGCCGACGTCAAGCGTGCGGATTATAACAGGCTTGCCCTTCATAGTCATTGCCGCCTTCTTATATGCCTCAAACTGCGTTTCTTCATCGGGAGCTTCGCTTGAATTCATATACAGGAACTCAGTTCTGAAAAGTCCGATGCCTTCACCGCTGTTTTCAACTACTGCAGCGCAGTCCTCCGGGTTTCCTATATTGCAGACAAGCTCTACCTCGCCGCCATCCGCCGTAACAGTCGGCTTATCCTTAAATTTGAGAAGCTCACGCTTTTCATTATCATATTTTTTCTTAAACGCGGTATATTTATCCTGCTCCTCCGCAGAGGGGCCAACAATCACCTCGCCGCGTGTGCCGTCGACAATAAGGCTGTCGCCGTCCTTAACCAGCTCCGTAAACCCGTCAATGCTCAGTACCGCGGGAATTTCAAGCGCACGCGCAAGTATTGCCGAGTGCGATGTTTTGCCGCCCGTTTCGGCAACTATAGCGACAACGTTCTGCTTGTTTATCCCTGCCGTCATTGACGGAGTGAGGTCGTGCGCAACAATGACGCTGTCCGGAGGCAGTGCGCTGATATCCGTCTCCTCCGCACCGCAAAGGATAGCTGTCAGGCGCGTCTTTATATCCCTGATATCCGCCGCACGCTGCTTTGTAAGCTCATCATCCGTGCCCTCAAAAATCATTGCAAACATATCGAGGACCTCTGCCGACGCTGCCTCAGCAGTCAGTCCCCCGCCTATTTTGTTCCTGATTTCATCTGTCATAGACGGATCGCTTATCATAAGTATATGACCCATAAGGATTTCAGACTCTTTTTCGCCCACATTTTCACGCATTGCGTCCGCCATTACAGTCGTCTTTTCGACAAACGCGCCGACCGCCGCGTCAAATCTTGCGGTCTCCTCTGCGGCGCTCAGAGAGGATTTTTCTTCCCATTCCGCGCCGCCGCTTTTTATAATAAATGCCTTTCCTATGCCTATTCCGTCAGAACCGGCAATACCGGATTTAAACATATTTTCACCCACAATCTAAGATATATGTTATTCCTGAACGAGTTCGACCGCCTTGTCAAGAGCCGCCTGCTCATCCGTGCCGCTGCATTTGATTTCAATCTCGCTTCCGCACTTTATGCACGCTGCAATAACATTCATAATACTTTTGCCGTTAAACTCCTTGCCGCCGAACACGATAGTCACGTCAGATTCAAACTTTGACATTTCCTTAGTGAATACGCCTGCCGGTCTCATATGCAGACCCTCGGGATTTGTTACGTTAACATTTTTCGATACCATATTTAAGCACTCCTTTTTTAATAAAATTTTCTTAATATTTCTTAGGCTTTAAAATCGCGAGCAGAGCCATTCCCACAAGCGAACCTACAGCAAGCGCGATTAAGTAGCCCAAAACATTTCCGACAACCGGAAAGACGAATATTCCGCCGTGAGGCGCCATAAGCGTACAGCCGAATGCCATAGAAAGCGCTCCCGAAACCGCACTGCCTGCAATACAGGACGGGATTACGCGGAGCGGGTCAGCCGCCGCATACGGTATAGCGCCCTCGCTGATAAAACACAGACCCATAATGTAGTTGACTATACCCGACTTTCTCTCAGCAGGTGTGAACCTGTTCTTAAAGAACGTAGTTGCCAGCGCAACCGCAAGCGGAGGAACCATACCGCCGACCATAACGGCTGCCATTATATCATAGTTACCCTCTGCAATCGCCGCCGTGCCGAATACATACGCCGCCTTGTTGAACGGACCGCCCATATCAATCGACATCATTCCGCCGAGGACAAAACCGAGTACAATCTTGCTCGCGCCGTTCATAGCGTGCAGTCCGTTATTGAGTGCGGTATTGAGCCACGCAATAATCGGATTGAATATACACATTATAATGCCAATAAAGAGTATTCCCAAAAGCGGATAAAGCAATACGGGTTTAATTCCCTCAAGACTCTGCGGCAGCTTTGAAAACAGCTTTTCGAGTCCAAGCGTTATATATCCGCCGACAAATCCGGCGAACAATGCGCCCAAAAATCCTGCCGATACTCCGCCCGCAGGCTCCATAAACGTCATACCCGAAACCGCAAGCGCACCTCCGACAAATCCGACCGCAAGTCCCGGTCTGTCCGCGATACTCATTGCTATAAAGCCCGCAAGTATCGGAAGCATAAATCCGAACGCTGCATTTCCGACCGTCTTAAAGAACGCCGCTACGGGAGTGTTCATACCGAAGTTGCTCGGGTCAATCGAATAGTCGTCAAGCAGAAACGCAAGTGCAATCAATATTCCGCCGCCGGTTACAAACGGGAGCATATGCGAAACACCGTTCATCAGGTGCTTATAAATCGTATGACCTATGCCGTCCGAACTCTTCTCATCCGATGCCACTGCTGCGCCGCCCTTGTGACTGTATACGCCCGCCTTTTTGTCGATAATTCTCTGTATAAGCTCGTTCGGCTTATGAATACCGTCCGCAACCTTTGTCTGAACTATCGGCTTACCGTCAAATCTCCCCATTTCAACATTTTTGTCGGCGGCGATAATTACGCCGTCGGCTTCGGCAATCTCAGCCTTGGTCAGTACGTTCTTCGCACCGCCGCTGCCGTTTGTCTCGACTTTTATCGTAACGCCCATTTCTGACGCCGCCTTTTCAAGCGCTTCCGCTGCCATAAACGTATGCGCAATTCCTGTCGGGCACGCTGTAACCGCAACAATTTTTATAGACTTTGCAGACGAATTATTTGCCTTAGCCGGTTTTTCCTCATTGCTGTCGCCGTACTTCTTCTCCTCCTGCTCATCAATCAGCTTTAAAAATTCCTTTGGCGCCTTCGCCGCAAGCAGTTTTGCGCGGAAGTCCTCGTCCATAAGCATAACGGTCAGCCTTGACAGCACCTCAAGATGTGTATCGCCGCCCGCCTTCGGCGCCGCAATCATAAATATAAGGTTTGACTTCCCGCCGTCCATCGCCTCAAGGTCAATTCCCGCAGGTACGGTTACCGCCGCAAGACCCGGTGTTTTAACAGCCGCGCTCTTTGCGTGCGGGATAGCGACTCCGTCGCCTATAGCCGTCGGTCCCTCTGCGTCACGGGCAAAAATGTCTTTTCTGTACTGCGCCTTATCACTGAGGTTTCCGTTCTTGTTATGCAATTCTATCAGCTTGTCGTAAAGCGCTTCCTTTGACCTCGCCGCAATATTGAGCTGCACGGCGTTTTCATTTAGCAAATCAATAACTTTCATGACGTGTTCTCCTTTTCTAATTTATATTGAATTATATAATTTATTAATCAAATCAGCTTCCGCAAGCCCTGCCGAAAACGCTGTCGCGCTTCCGCACGCGGTCCCGAGGCGCAGCGCCTCTTTATAATCCCCGGTGCGCAGGTAACCTGTCAAAAATCCCGCTACCATAGAATCACCCGCGCCGACTGAATTAACTACCTTGCCGTCGGGCACTCCCATCTCTATAACCTCACCTGTCTCAGCGACAAGTATCGCTCCGTCGCCCGCGCGGGATACAAGAACATTTCTTGCACCGCGCTCCTGAAGCTTTTGCGCGTATTTTATGATATCGTCTCTGTCTGTAATTTCTACGCCGAAAATCTCGCCCAGCTCGTGATTGTTCGGCTTAATTAAAAACGGCTTAAATTTAAGCACATTCACAAGCAAATCGCCCGTTGCGTCAACAACTGTGCGAACGCCCTTTCCGTCAATTAGCTTCATAATTCCTTCATATATATTATCGGGCAGACTGCTCGGTATGCTTCCCGCAAGAACCAGAATATCATCCTGTTCCAAATGCTCAATTCTGTAAAACAGTTTACTGAGAGCCTCGGGCGAAATCTCAGGTCCCTGCGCGTTGATGTCGGTCTCCTCGCCGCCTTTTATTTTCACATTAATACGGCTTATTCCACGGTCAAGCACAATCAGCCACGTCTTGATGCCGATTTCTTTAAGGTGCTTTTCAATCGCTTCACCGGTAAAGCCGGCGATAAACCCGAGAACTGTGCTCTCAACCTCCAAATTATTCAGCACAGTCGACACGTTAATTCCCTTGCCGCCGAAGAATACCTCTTCGCTCTCGGTTCGGTTTACGCTGCCCGGCACGACTCTGTCCATATGAATAACATAATCTATTGCCGGGTTAAAAGTGACGGTGTAAATCATACCATAACCTCCTTAACAACCGTATGCTCCCGATACTCGGGGTTTTTCAGTTCATCTGTTATAATGCAGCATTGTTTAAGCTCGGCGAATGTGACCGCCGACATTATGTCAAACTTGCTGCTGTCCGCCAATATATAAGTAACAAATGAATTTCTTATCGCCTCGGTCTTTAGCCGTGCCTCCTCAATATCGGGAGTCGTAAAGCCCTCCGGCAGATTAATTCCGTTTGTTCCGATAAACGCCTTGGTAAAATTATACTTTTTTATGTTATTAATGCTGTCCGAACCGACAACAGCCTCCGTCCCCGGCTTAATCAACCCGCCGAGAATGTATGTTTTAAGCCCTCTGCGGATAAGCGCACGTGCCTGAACTATTCCGTTTGTGACAAATGTCGCCTTAACTCCGCTCGGTATATAGTCAATCAGCGCAGCCGTTGTGGTACCCGCATCAATAAAGACAAAATCGGTATTCTGGATATATCCTGCCGCCGTCCTGCCGATTGCCGCCTTTTCAGCCACATTTAAAGCCGCTTTGGTGTCAAAATCCGGCTCGTTTATGCTTATCTGCTCACTCACTGCAGTCGCTCCGCCGTGAACCTTTTTAAGCCTGCCCATTCGGTCAAGGCTCGTAAGGTCGCGCCTTATAGTAGACTCAGACGTATCAAGCATATGCGCAAGCTCAGTCACAGTCGCAGACCCCTGAACCCTAAGCAAATTTACTATTCTGTCGTGTCTCTCTTCCGTCAGCATATCATATCCTCCCAATGCCGCCTGACTTATTGTCTCTTTTTATTTACAATGCTATAATACCACCATTTATGCTCATTGTCAATCATTTTTAATCATAAATAATCAATAATAGTCATTTTTGTTCAACACCAACAATAATATACCCTATCACTGAGAAAAAGATACGCGGAATTTGTGCAATTTTATTAAACACGAAAAAAGACACCTGAAACACAAAGCTTCAAGTGTCTTAAAGTGGAGCCGATAAGCAGAATCGAACTGCTGACCTATTCATTACGAGTGAATCGCTCTACCATCTGAGCTATATCGGCACTCACAGATAGATATTATACACTATTATTTGAAATTTGTCAAGAGCGACTTAGTCATATTTTCCGTAAAATTCGTCCGAAATGCGCACGCACGGGCGCATTTAACTAAGCGCTCGGCATAGCAAAATAAAAATCCCTTCGGAAATACGAAGGGATTTTTTGATGCTCTTTATTAAACAAGCTCAAGAATTGCAACCTCTGCTGCGTCGCCGCGGCGCGGGCCTATCTTGATTATTCTTGTGTATCCGCCGTTTCTGTCCGCGTACTTGGGCGCGATTTCGTCAAACAGCTTTGATACAACCTCTCTCTTTGTAATATATGAGAGCGCCTGTCTCTTTGTGTGAAGTGTGTTCTTCTTGCCGAGAGTAATCATTTTCTCAGCCATTCTTTTAACCTCTTTCGCTCTTGTTGTGGTGGTCTCTATCTTACCGTTTTCCAAAAACGAAGTTGTGAGGTTTCTGAGCATAGCACGTCTGTGAGCGGTAGGTCTGCCCAGCTTTCTTTCCTGTGCCATTTATTTCACCTCTTCCTGTAATCTTTTTGTTTTAGTCGTCGTTTGCAAGCCCGAGTCCCATACCGTCAAGCTTTGCAATTACTTCTTCAAGCGACTTGCGTCCAAGATTTCTGACCTTCATCATATCTGTTTCGCTGCGTGTGGTCAAATCCTGAACCGTGTTGATACCCGCGCGCTTTAAGCAGTTGTAAGAACGTACCGACAAATCGAGCTCCTCAATAGTTGTCTCAAGTACCTTCTCCTTCTGGCCTTCTTCCTTCTCAACCATTATCTCAACGTTCTTAGTATCGTCCGAAAGGTCAATGAAGAGACTTAAATGCTCGCTTATAATCTTTGCCGCAAGGCTCACGGCTTCAGACGGAGCAATCGTTCCGTTTGTCCAGAGCTCAAGCGTCAGCTTATCATAATCAGTCACATTTCCGACCCTTGTTTTTTCGGTAAAGTAATTTACCTTTTTTACCGGTGTGTATATCGAGTCGGTCGCAATAACACCAATCTGTCCCTGAATAAGCTCCTTATTCTGGTCGCACGAAACATATCCGCGGCCTCTGTCAATGTTGATTTCCATAAACAGCTTCGCATCGTCGTCGAGCGTTGCTATATGCAAATCCTCATTGATAATCTCAACGTCCGCGTCATGCTTGATGTCGCGTGCTAGGATTTCGCCCGCTCCCTCCTGATTAATATAAATCGTCTTGGGTCCGTCGCCATGAAGCTTAATTGCAAGGTTCTTAATATTAAGTATTATCTCGGTAACGTCTTCTTTAACACCGGGAATAGTAGAAAACTCGTGTAAAACGCCATCTATCTTCACGGAAGTTGAAGCAACACCCGGGAGCGATGACAAAAGCATTCTTCTCAGTGAATTACCGAGTGTTGTTCCATAGCCTCTTTCAAGAGGCTCTATAACGAATTTTGCGTACTTGTCATCCTCCGATGATTCGATACACTCAATTCTTGGTTTTTCTATTTCAATCATTGTAAAGACCTCCTATGAATTAGGATTGTAGGCGCAGCCTACTATTTGCTGTAATACTCGACAATCATATGCTCCTCAACCGGGAAGTCTATATCTTCTCTGTCTGCAAGCGCAATAATCTTACCTTCGCAGGTATCCTTGTTCATATCTATCCACTTCGGAACCAGTCTGTTTGAATTTCTCTCAATAATATCCTTCATTCTGTCAGCGTTTCTGCTGCTCTCCTTAAGACTGATAACCTCGCCGGGCTTTACAAGATACGACGGAATGTTAACTCTCTTGCCGTTTACTGTAACGTGACCGTGGTTAACAATCTGTCTTGCTTCACGTCTTGTGTTGGCAAGACCCATACGGAAAATTACGTTGTCAAGTCTCGACTCCAAAATCTGAAGCAGGCACTCACCCGTAACACCGTTCATCTTTGTTGCCATTACATAATATTTAGCGAACTGTTTCTCAAGAACGCCGTATATAAATCTGACTTTCTGCTTTTCATTAAGCTGCATACCATACTCGCTCTGCTTCTTGCGTCTGGTATCGATGGTTCTGTTTGAACTCTTGTCAATACCCATTACAGACGGCTCGATACCGAGTGTGCGGCATCTTTTAAGCACAGGCTGCATATTTTTAGCCATTCTTTTATCCTCCTTACAATATCAAATCCCCCGCGCAGTATTCTGCGCGGCGTAACTTTAGAATAAATTACACACGTCTTCTCTTCGGCGGTCTGCAGCCGTTGTGAGGAATAGGTGTAACGTCCTTAATCATATTGACCTCGAGTCCCGCAACCTGAAGCGCTCTTATTGCAGCTTCACGGCCTGCGCCCGGGCCCTTAACGTAAACTTCAACTGTCTTTAAACCATGTTCCATTGCAGCTCTTGCTGCTGTCTCAGCAGCCATCTGTGCCGCGAACGGAGTGCTCTTTTTAGAACCTCTAAATCCAAGACCGCCTGCACTTGCCCACGAAATCGCGTTGCCGGCAACGTCTGTAATAGTAACAATGGTGTTATTGAATGTAGATTTGATATGTGCAGCGCCGCGCTCTATGTGCTTCTTCTCCTTGCGGCGTCTTGACTTCTTTACTACCTTTGCCATTGTGTTTTCACCTCCTGTTAGAATACGAAATCTTACAATATCTTGTTATTGAAGAAAATTCAAATTAAATTAATGCCTGCCGAAAGCCCATAGACAGTCTTATACCGCCGAAAGCTTCCGAAGGGGTGCAATACAAAGAAAAAACTATTATTTCTTCTTGTTTGCGATTGTACGCTTCGGTCCCTTACGGGTTCTCGCGTTTGTCTTACTGCGCTGTCCGCGAACGGGAAGACCCTTTCTGTGGCGGATGCCTCTGTAGCAGTTGATTTCCATAAGGCGCTTAATATCGAGAGCGATATCACGTCTCAAGTCGCCTTCAACATTGTAGTTGTCAATTTCGTTTCTGAGAGTCTGTACTTCGTCCTCTGTGAGGTCACGGACTCTTGTGTCCGGATTAACCCCTGTTGCTGCCAAAATCTTTCTCGAAGTGGAAACACCGATACCGAAAATGTATGTGAGTCCGTATTCGACTCTCTTCTCATTCGGTAAATCCACACCTGCGATACGTGCCATTAATAATTCACCTCCATAAATTTTTCCGAAAAAATAAGCGGAGCAGAATTTCACCCATAATATTTAAAATAATAAAACTATGAAGTCGGCAAAAATATAGTGGTCTTGATGCCTGACCCTGCCCGCATTATGATACTGTTTAGCCCTGCTTCTGTTTATGACGCGGGTTTTCGCAGATAACCATAACCTTACCTTTTCTTTTTATTACTTTGCACTTTTCACAAATAGGTTTAACTGAAGGTCTTACTTTCATTTCCTTCACCTCCTAAATTTGTATTATGCCCGATTTTCAGGTTAAATATACCTAATAAGTTACATTAAACCATACTAATCGAACCATAATATTTTATCATATACTCTGCGTTTAGTCAAGTCTTTGCGCCGCTAAGCGCCGCTTAATATTAACCAAACTTTTCAGCCAAATGTTTAAGTTTTATGACATTCTTGTCTATAAAACGGTAACCGTCTGTATTTTGGGAGCAGACGGTACAGCCGACGGGATTTGCTTGCCCGATGTTTTCTCTGCTCTGCTCCCGCAGACGGCAAGAAGCAGAGCAAGCGACAAGCTTACAGATATAATATATCTTTTTAATGCCATAGCTCTTTCTCCGATTTTTATTTTGCGCGCCACGTAATTCTGCCTTTTGTAAGGTCGTACGGCGAAATTTCGATTGTAACCTTATCGCCCGGCAAAATCTTAATATAGTGCATTCTGAGCTTGCCCGAAATGTGAGCCAAAATCTCGTGACCGTTTTCAAGCACTACTTTAAACATTGCGTTCGGCAGCGCCTCGACTACCTTACCTTCAACTTCCAAAACGTCTTCCTTTGCCATTGATTATACCTCCTTTAAAATTTTTCTTATTTCCGCGTCGCTGAGATTTGCCGCATCCTCTGCCGTCTTTCCCGTCTTTACAAGGTGCAGGTTCTTTTTAAGCTTAGGATTTTCGGTCTTTCTCAATTTTCCGTCGCAGATTTTTACATATTCATCGTCTGTTTTTTCTACGACAATATAAGCTCTGCCGCAGCCGCGCCCCGCCGTCGCGCGTACAATGTCACCGACAGCGAGCTGCGGACGCTTTGAATTTTTCATAAATCTAACCCCTCTCAGCAAGCACAGCGCGCCTGACCTATAATCCCCTTTTGCGGGAAGCTCCGCTACTCAGCCTCAGGACTGCCTGCGGGGAAGGTCAGCAGAACAGGGTCGCCCTTTGTTACCAAAATTGTGTTTTCATAGTGCGCTGTATTCTTTCCGTCCTTTGTTATTACCGCCCACTCGTTATCGGCTACGTACACATCCTTATTTCCGGCACAAATCATAGGCTCAACCGCTATGACCATACCCGCTCTGAGGCGTATGCCCTTTTGATGCGTTACATAGTTCGGTATCTCGGGGTCCTCGTGCATATCCGCACCTACCCCGTGACCGCAATAGTTCCGTAGAACCGAAAATCCGTTCGACTCCGCGTGTGTCTGAACCGCACGTGAAATGTCAGATATTCTGTAGCCCTCTCTTGCGAATTCAAGCGCCTTAAAGAAGCTCTCGCGCGTAACGCGAACCAGCTTTTCGGTCTCGTCATCGACCTTGCCGACCTTAAACGTTCTCGCTGCGTCGCCGTGATAGCCGTGCCAGCACGCACCGACGTCAACACTCACAATATCGCCCTCTTTAAGAGGAGTATCGTCCGGAAACCCGTGGATAATACAGTCGTTAACGCTCGCGCAGATTGCCGCGGGAAAACCGCCGTAGCCCTTAAACGAACAAGTGCAGCCCTTAGACAGAATATAGTCCTCTGCAATTTTGTTAAGCTGATTTGTAGTTACGCCCGGGCGAACCGCCTTTGAAACCTCAATCAATGCTTCGTAAGTAATGCGTCCCGCAACCCTGAGCTTTTCAATTTCTGATTTTGATTTTAAGATAACCACTTTTACGCCTCCAGAGCCTTAAGTACTTCTTTTGTTGTGTCCTCTATAGAATTCTTGCCCGCTGCAACTTTAAGCATACCCTTTTCTTTATAGTACGCAATAAGCGGCTCTGTCTGTGAATGATATGTCTTAAGACGTTCCTTGACCGTCTCGGGCTTATCGTCCTTGCGGACAGCAAGCTTACCGCCGCACTTGTCGCACACACCCGGGGTCTTAGGCTTTCTGAACTCCTTGTGGTAGGTTGTCGCGCACCTCTCGCACTCGAGTCTGCCCGAAATTCTGTTGATTATCGTATCATCCGCCACGTCAAGCTCTAAAACCGAGTCAATCTCAATTGTCGATGCGCTGAGCGCCTCAGCCTGAGCGAGTGTTCTCGGAAATCCGTCAAGGATAAATCCGTTTTTGCAGTCGTCTTCTTTAAGTCTGTTCGCCATAACGTCAATCATTACACTGTCCGGTATCAGCCTACCGTCATTTATATAATTTTCGGCAATCTTGCCGAGCTCGGTTCCGGCTTTAATATTCTTTCTGAGTAAAGCTCCTGTTGAAATTGTAGGAATGTTAAAGTGTTCGCTGAGTTTTTCCGCCTGAGTGCCCTTTCCGGCGCCCGGCGCAGCTAATAATATAAGTCTCATTTTGTTTTCACCCCATAAAAACGGATAGAGCAGGTATAGACACACGCCTGCGTGTAATACACCTACTCATATCGTATAATCATAAATAATCTTAAAGTCAGATTATTCCAAGAAACCCTTGTAGTGTCTCATCAGCATCTGCGACTCCATATCCTTAACGGTTTCAAGTGCAACACCAACTACGATAAGCAGTGAGGTACCACCGATTGCGAAGTTATTGAGTCCGAGACCTACGTTCATAAATATAGGCAGAACTGCAATAAGTCCGAGGAATATCGCGCCAACCAATGTAATTCTTGAGAGTACCTTTGAAATGTACTCCGACGTGGGACGTCCCGGTCTTATACCCGGAATAAATCCGCCGTTCTTCTTCATATTATTCGACATCTCAATCGGGTTGAACTGTATTGCTGTGTAGAAATATGTGAAGAATAAAATCAGCACAAAATACAGAATAGCATAAATCCACGAATCCGGTGAGAATACCTTTAAAAATCCTCCCCAGAAGCCGCCGCTGCCTGCAGTCTTACCGAAAAATCCTGCGATAGTACCCGGGAACTGCATAATCGACATAGCGAAGATAATCGGGATAACGCCTGCCGACGCAACCTTAATCGGGATATGCGTGCTCTGACCGCCGTACATCTTTCTGCCGACCATACGCTTTGCATACTGAACGGGAATACGTCTTTCTGCTTCGTTCATAAGAACGACAAGACCTATTACCACAACAATCAGTATCAAGATTGCGACAACGCCCACAAGACCGATTGTGCCGCCCTTAGCGTACGCGTAAAGCGACTGAGCCAAGCTCGGGAAACGTGAAACGATACCCGCAAAAATGATAAGCGATATACCGTTACCTACGCCCTTCTCGGTAATCTGCTCACCAAGCCACATAAGGAACGCCGTACCTGCGGTAAATGTGAATATTACAACTATCGCGGTTAAAAATCCCGGATTTGTAACTGCGTTATAGCTCTTAAGCATAAAGTACAGTCCTATAGCCTGGATAAACGCAAGTACAACCGTGCCGTATCTCGTAATCTGAGCAATCTTCTTTCTGCCGTCCTCACCCTGCTTTGAGAGTCTCTCAAGAGCCGGAATGGCAACAGTCAAAAGCTGCATAATAATTGACGAGTTAATGTACGGTGTAATGCTCATCGCGAATATTGTTGCGTTCTGGAACGCACCGCCCGAGATGACGTCGATAAATCCGAACATTGAATTATCGAGCGAGAAAATTTCTTTCATCGCTGCCGGATCCAAAAGCGGAACCGGAATACACGAACCGAGACGGAAAATTATGATCATTACGATAGTGTATAAAATCTTCTTTCTGAGGTCAACAATTTTCCATGCGTTACGAATGGTTTCCAGCATGACTAAATCACCTCAGCCTTTCCGCCTGCCGCATTAATCTTTTCTTCAGCGCTCTTGCTGAACCTTTTTGCTTTGATGGTAAGCTTCTTTGTGATGTCTCCGCGACCCAAAACAACAATACCATCGTTAATCTTTTTTATAACACCGTTTTCCTTGAGCATTTCAGCTGTTATCTCGGTGCCGTTTTCAAACTTATTTAAGTCCTCAACATTGATAGAAGTATACTTCTTTGCAAAGATATTGGTAAATCCGCGCTTCGGAAGTCTTCTGTAAATGGGCATCTGTCCGCCTTCAAAACCGGGACGTACACCGCCGCCGCTGCGCGAGTTCTGACCCTTCTGACCTCTGCCCGAAGTCTTTCCGTTGCCGCTTCCGTGACCTCTGCCGACTCTGAAAGCCTTCTTCTTTGAGCCCTTGCTCGGAGATAATTCGTGAAGTTTCATTGAGTCCACCTCCTCCTTCTCTTTACATATTAAATGCTTTGTGTTTTCTGTCTAATAATCCATTAATATATTCAAGCGATAAAAATTACTCGCTTACCGTCACCAGATGCTTAACCTTGAAAATCATTCCTCTTATCTGAGGATTGTCAGGCTTTTCCACAGTCTGATGAAGCTTTCTAAGACCGAGCGCCTCTACTGTGGCAATCTGGTCCTTCTTAGCACCGATAGTGCTCTTGGTTAAAGTAACTTTAATTGTATTAGCCAAGACTGTTTCCTCCTATCTCACTTTACTTCTTTGCTGTATTAGCCTAAAATCTCTTCAGGTTTTTTGCCTCTGAGGCGCGAAACCTCTTCAAGGCTCTTGAGTGATGCAAGACCCTCGATTGTAGCAGCTACAACGTTCTTCGGGTTGTTGCTGCGCAGGCACTTTGTTCTGATATCCTTAATACCCGCAAGCTCGAGCACCGCACGAGCGGGACCGCCCGCGATAACACCGGTACCTTCTGCAGCCGGCTTTAAGAGAACTCTTCCGGCTCCGAACTCACCGATAATTTCGTGAGGTATAGTTGTCTCAACCATAGGAACGGTAATCATATTCTTCTTTGCATCGTCGATACCCTTGCGGATAGCGTCCGGAATTTCAGCTGCCTTACCCATACCGCAGCCTACGTGACCGTTATGGTCGCCGACTACTACGAGCGCGCTAAATCTGAAGTTTCTACCACCCTTTACAACCTTTGCAACACGGTTTAAGAAAACTACTTTTTCTTCAAGCTCAAGCACGTCAGCGTCTATGCGCTCCTGCTTTCTTGTTCTTTCGCCCTTTAATGCCATTTATCGTTTCACCTCTTCCTTTTTAAATTAGAATTCCAGACCGCCTTCACGCGCGCCTGCGGCGAGCTCTGCTACTCTGCCGTGATATACATATCCGCCTCTGTCAAATACAACCTTGGTGATACCTGCCGCTGCCGCCTTTTTCGCAACAGAAACGCCGACTGCCTTTGCCGCGTCCTTATTGCCGCCGTAGCTGCCCTTTAAGTCCTTGTCGAGCGTTGACGCTGCAACTAAAGTCTTGCCGGTTGTGTCATCAATAATTTGAGCATAGATATTTTTAAGACTTCTGAACACACACAGTCTCGGTCTTTCGGGTGTACCCGAAATCTTTTTACGTACTCTTGCGTGTCTTGCGAGTCTTGCTACATTACTGTTTTGCTTCTTAATCATTAAATTTTCACCTCCATACGGCTATTACTTCTTCGAGCCGGTCTTACCTTCCTTACGTATGATGCGTTCATCAACGTACTTAATACCCTTGCCCTTATACGGCTCGGGAGGTCTCTTCTCTCTGACTTCGGCAGCGAACTGACCTACCTTCTGCTTATCGGGACCGTTTATTATAATCTTGTTCGGCTGCGGTACATCAATTGTGATGTTACCCGTCTCCTCCATCTCTACCTGATGTGAGTAACCGAGATTCATAACAAGCTTCTTGCCCTGCTTAGCCGCTCTGTAACCTACGCCGTTTATCTCGAGTTCCTTAGAAAAGCCCTCGCTTGTACCAACGACCATATTGTTTAAGAGCGAACGTGTGAGACCATGAAGTGATTTATGCTGCTTCGACTCCGACGGACGCTTTACGTCAATCGTGTCGCCGTTTTTTTCTATTATTATGTCCGCGGGCATTGTCTGTGTGAGCTCGCCCTTAGGACCCTTTACGGTAACTTCATTGTTTTCACCGATTGTTACGGTAACACCTGCGGGAACCGTTATCGGCATATTTCCAATACGTGACAATGAATTCTCCTCCTTCCTGACAAATAATTGACTACCAGATGAATGCCAGAACTTCACCGCCGACATTCTGCTGGCGGGCTTCCTTATCTGTCATTACACCCTTTGATGTTGAGATGATTGCTATACCGAGACCTTTAAGTACTCTCGGAAGCTCATCCTTTGAAGCGTACGAACGCAGACCCGGCTTTGAAACTCTCTTAAGGCCTGTCAGTACCTTCTGCTTGTTCTCCGCGTACTTAAGCGTGATGCGGATTACTCCCTGAATGCCGTCGTCGATTACTTCGGCACTCTTCACATATCCTTCACGAACCAAAATATCTGCGATTGACTTCTTCATCTTAGAAGCCGGGATATCAACGGATTCATGTCTTGCATTGTTAGCGTTTCTGATTCTGGTGAGCATATCTGCTATAGGATCTGTAATATGCATTTAGACTTACCTCCTTTTTATCGGACTGACGGAGATTGGTTTGGTTTTCCGTGTCTTTATAAGACCACCTTATCTCCTGTTTATTTCCTGTTTAATATTCTCTCGGGCTTTAAGCTTACCACGAAGCTTTCTTAACGCCCGGTATCTGGCCCTTATAAGCAAGCTCGCGGAAGCAAATTCTGCAAATACCGAACTTACGCAGATATGCGTGCGGTCTGCCGCAAATCTTGCATCTGTTGTATTCGCGTGTTGAATACTTCTGCTTCTTCTGCTGCTTTAAAACCATTGACTTTCTTGCCATAAGCTTTTATCCTCCTATAATATTCGGTATTATTTTGTAAACGGAGCACCCATAAGCGTAAGAAGCTCTTTCGCCTCTTCATCGGTCTCTGCCGTTGTAACAAACGTTATATCCATACCTCTGATTTTATCAATCTTATCATATTCGATTTCAGGGAAGATAAGCTGCTCCTTGATACCGAGGTTATAGTTACCTCTGCCATCGAAAGAGTTCGGATTAATTCCTCTGAAGTCACGTACACGAGGAAGCGCTGCGTTAAAGAGTCTGTCAACAAACTCATACATCTTCGAGCGTCTTAAGGTAACCTTGCAGCCAAGGTTCATACCCTCTCTGACTTTAAATGTAGCGACCGACTTCTTCGCTTTGGTGATTATCGGCTTCTGACCTGTGATTATCGCAAGATCTGCTGCCGCGCTTTCGCATGCCTTTGAATTCTCTCTCGCATCGCTGACACCCATATTGATTACAACCTTTACAAGCTTAGGTATCTGCATTGCGCTCTTGTAATTATACTTAGACATTAAAGCGTCTTTAATCTCTTTTGTATATCTTTCTTCAAGTCTCATCTGGACTTTTACCTCCTTCCGTTAAAATTTTGGGTTAAAATGTTTCTCCGCACTTTTTGCAGTAACGAACGTGCGAACCGTCCTCAAGCACTCTGCGTCCGACTCTGGTCGGTGCGCCGCACTTTGAGCATACATTCATAACCTTGCAGGCATAAATCGGTGTTTCCTGCTTTATAATTCCGCCGACATCGCCCATCTTACGCGGCTTCTTATGCTTGGTAGCCATCGAAACGCCTTCAACAATGACAGTGCCCTTGTCGCGGTTTACCGATAAAACCTTGCCCTTTTTGCCTCTGTCTTTGCCGCTTCTGACGATTACTTCGTCGCCGGTTCTGACATGCATCTTAGTAGACATTGTATTCCTCCTATTTAATAATATCTGAATTCAGACCTTAATACCCGCTTTTAAGCATTATATAAATTTGTGCTCAGCCTGACGATGCAGGATGCCCCCGCGCATCAAATACACAAGGTATCCTTAACCATCGGGATGGGTGCAAATTTTATAATACCTCGGGAGCCAAAGACAATATCTTCATATACTCCTTGTCTCTGAGTTCTCTTGCAACCGGGCCGAATATACGTGTGCCTCTCGGCGTTTTGTCATCTCTGATTAAAACAGCTGCGTTCTCGTCAAAGCAAATCTTTGAACCATCGTTTCTCTTAACGCCGTTCTTTGTGCGAACGATAACCGCCTTGACAACGTCACCCTTCTTAACACCGCCGCCGGGCGTTGCTTTTTTAACAGAAGCGATGATAACGTCGCCGATATTGCCGTAACGTCTGAACGAACCGCCCATTACACGGATGCAAAGGATTTCCTTAGCGCCGCTGTTGTCAGCAACCTTTAATATAGTCTGCTGTTGTACCATAACGGATTTCCTCCTATCTTACAGTCTAATTTATCCGGCCTATTATTTAGCCTTCTCAACAATTTCAACAAGTCTCCATCTCTTATCCTTAGAGAGCGGTCTTGTTTCCATTACCTTAACTCTGTCGCCTATACCGCAGACATTGTTCTCGTCGTGCGCTTTAAGCTTATAAGTTCTCTTCATAACCTTGCCGTAGAGCTTGTGCTTCTCGTTCTCTTTGATTGCAACAACGATTGTCTTATCCATCTTGTTGCTTACAACCTCGCCTATACGAGTCTTGCGAAAATTACGTTCTTCCATTTATCTCTGCACCTCCTACGCGTTCAGGTTTGCATTCAAACCGAGTTCTTTTTCTTTTAAAACTGTCTTGCATCTTGCGATATCCTTCTTAACGCTAACCATTCTCATAGGATTATCGAGCTGGTTGGTAGCGTTTTGAAAACGAAGGTTAAAAAGTTCTTCCTTTAAATCCTGAACCTTATCTTCAAGTTCCTGCGTTGAAAGGTCTCTTATCTCATTTATTTTCATTAACTATCACCTTCCGTTTCTTGGTCAGCTTTTCTGACAAACTTACACTTCATCGGGAGCTTGTGCATAGCAAGACGGAGCGCCTCGCGTGCAACTTCCTCACTTATACCGCCTATTTCAAACATTACCTTGCCCGGCTTTACTACCGATACCCAGTACTCCGGTGCACCCTTACCTTTACCCATACGAGTTTCAGCGGGCTTCTTAGTAACGCTCTTGTCCGGGAAAATCTTTATCCAAACCTTACCGCCTCTTTTGGTGTAACGCGTCATAGCGACACGGGCAGCCTCAATCTGGTTGCTTGTAACCCACGCGGGGCTAAGTGCCTGAAGACCGTATTCACCGTAAGTAACCTTGTTACCGCGATGAGCCGTTCCCTTCATACGTCCGCGATGGAGTCTTCTGTACTTAACTCTCTTTGGAGATAACATTACCTTCTGCCTCCTCTCTGACCTGCATTTCTCTGCTGTCTCGGAGCACCGTCTCTTCTCTGTCTCGGTTTTCTTGCCGGGATTTCCTGTCTGGTGCTGCGACCGCCCTTATCAGCGAGGACTTCTCCTCTGTATATCCATACCTTAACACCAATTTTGCCGTAGGTTGTGTTTGCCTCTGCAAAACCGTAGTCTATGTCAGCTCTTAAGGTCTGAAGCGGAATTGTACCCTCATGATAGTGCTCGGTTCTTGCGATTTCGGCGCCGCCTACACGACCTGCTACCTGAGTCTTGATGCCCTTTGCGCCGAGCTTCATAGCTCTGCCCATACACTGCTTCATAGCCTTTCTGAACGAAATACGTCTCTCGAGCTGTGACGCGATGTTCTCAGCAACGAGCTGCGCGTCCAAATCGGGCGACTTTACTTCTATTACATTCAAGATGATGGTCTTACCTGTCATCTTCTCAAGCTCTTTCTTGAGCTTTTCAATCTCACTGCCGCCCTTACCGATTACGATACCCGGCTTGCCGGCATGGATTGAAATACGAACCTTGTTCGCGAATTTCTCGATTTCTATTTTTGCAACTCCGGCCTGGAATAACTTCTTCTTCAAGAATACTCTGAGGTTATAATCCTCAACGAGGCTGTCGCCGAAGTCCTTTTTGTTTGCAAACCAACGTGAATCCCAGTCCTTGATTACGCCGACTCTGAGACCATGTGGATTAACTTTCTGACCCATGCTTGTGTCCTCCTATCTTATTCCTTCTCCTGAAGTTTTATTGTTATGTGACTTGTTTTCTTATTAATTCTAAATGCACGTCCCTGCGCTCTTGCCTGAATTCTCTTAAGCGTCGGGCCCTGATCCGCATAAACCTCTGCAACGTAAAGCTTCTCAACATCCATATTGTGGTTGTTTTCAGCGTTTGCGATTGCGGAGTTTAAAAGCTTCTCAACAACGGGGCTTGCCGCTTTAGGAGTATTCTTTAAAATTCCGATTGCTTCGCCTACCGACTTATTTCTGATAAGGTCGATAACTACGCGAACCTTTCTCGGCGCGATACGTACATGAGTAACTTTTGCTACTGCTTGCATATCTGTATAGCTCCTTTCGATTTATATCACAATCTTAAAAATCCGTACGCCGTATGTTCGGCGCTAACTTACGTCCGCAGACGGTTTAGCCGGTTGTCTTTGCGCCGGCATGACCTCTGTATGTTCTTGTCGGAGCGAACTCGCCGAGCTTATGACCGACCATATCCTCACTGACATACACCGGAACGTGCTTTCTTCCATCATATACCGCTATGGTATGTCCTACCATCTCAGGGAATATTGTGGAAGCTCTCGACCATGTCTTTAAGACTGTCTTTTCGTTCTTCTCATTCATTGCAACTATTCTTGCGAGAAGCTTCTGGTCAACGAAAGGTCCCTTTTTAATACTTCTGCCCATTATATATTCCCTCCTTATTTAGCGTTACGTCTCTTAACAATAAACTTGTCAGACGCTTTCTTCTTATTTCTCGTCTTGTAACCGAGTGCAGGCTTACCCCACGGAGTAACAGGACTCGGCATACCGATAGGCGACTTACCTTCACCACCGCCGTGCGGATGGTCGTTCGGGTTCATAACTACACCACGAACTGTCGGACGCCAGCCCATATGACGCTTTCTGCCCGCCTTACCGAGGTTGATGTTCTCATAATCCGCATTGCCGACCTGGCCTATTGTCGCGCGGCAATTAAGTCTTACCATTCTAACCTCGCCGCTTGGCAGTCTTACCTGAGCGAAGCCGTTCTCTTTAGCCATAAGCTGAGCTGTATTACCGGCGCTTCTTACCATCTGACCGCCCTTACCGGGGCTAAGTTCGATGTTGTAAATCATTGTGCCGACCGGAATGTCCTTAATCTCCATAGCGTTACCCGGCTTAATATCCGCGCCTTCGCCCGAGATTACCTTATCACCCTTCTTAAGTCCGACCGGAGCGATAATGTAGGTCTTAACTCCGTCCTCATACTGAAGAAGCGCGATGTTAGCCGATCTGTTCGGATCGTATTCTATCGAAAGAACAGTAGCTTCCATTCCGTCCTTGTTTCTCTTAAAATCTATTACTCTGTATTTTCTCTTTGTACCGCCGCCACGATGTCTTACGGTAATTCTGCCGTAAGAATTACGTCCTGCCTTGCTGTGAAGAGGACGGAGCAGGGATTTCTCCGGTGCTACCTTATCAATCTCCTCAAAAGTCGAGCAAGTCATCTGGCGCAGCGAAGGTGTAGTAGGATTATATTTCTTAATACCCATTTTCTATATCTCCTTATCTGCAAAATTTAAGGTTATGATTAAGACTCAAAGAGTTCTATTGTCTTGCTTGACGGTGTGAGCTTAACTACTGCTTTCTTCCAGTCCGCTCTCTTACCGGCAAACACACCCTGTCTCTTCGGCTTGCCTTTGTAGTTGATTGTAGTAACCTTCTCTACCTCTACCTTGAAGATTTCTTCAACAGCCTTTTTAATCTCAATCTTGTTTGCGTTCTTCGCAACTTCAAAAGTGTACTTCTTGTCCGCAGTCTGATCCATACTCTTCTCTGTGATTATGGGTCTTCTGATGATATCATGTGCTACCATTATGCGTACACCTCCTCGAGCTTATTCACCGCATCCTTTAAGATGATGCACTTGGTGTGATTTAATACCTCGTATGTGTTGATTGCACCGACGAATGTCGTGTCAACACCTCTTATATTTCTCGCCGAGTTAACAATCATCTTGTCATTCTCCGGGAGAACTATCAAAGCCTTTTCCGAAACATTAAGATTTTTAAGCATTTCGGCAATCTGCTTTGTCTTGTATTCGCCGCACTCGAGCGCCTCAAGTACGATGATATCGTTATCCTCGACCTTTGATGAAAGCGCCGACTTAAGAGCGAGCTGTCTTACCTTCTTATTTACCGAGTATCTGTAGCTTCTCGGCTTCGGGCCGATGGCAACGCCGCCGCCAACCCACTGCGGAGCACGGATACTACCCTGTCTTGCACGGCCTGTACCCTTCTGTCTCCAAGGCTTTATACCGCCGCCTCTGACTTCTGTACGGGTCAAAGTGGACTGTGTGCCCTGTCTCTGGTTTGCCAAGTAGTTTACAACTACTTCGTGCATAACGTCTTTGTTAACTTCTATACCAAAAACGTTTTCATTTAAGTCCATTGTGCCGGTAACCTTACCGTCCACATTATAAACGTCTACTGTAGGCATTTCTATATCCTCCTCTCTCTGTGGTCTTAGGCCTCAGCCTTAACTGCGTTCTTTACAACAACCAGACCGCCCTTGGGACCGGGAACCGAACCCTTTATGAGCAGGAGATTGCGCTCTGTATCTATTTTAACTAAATCAAGATTTTGGATTGTAACCTTTTCAACACCGAAGTGTCCCGGCATCTTCTTACCCTTGAATACTCTTGAAGGGTCTGAACATGCGCCGAGTGAACCCGGGCCTCTGTGATAGTGAGAACCGTGTGTCATAGGACCTCTGTGTGTTCCCCATCTCTTGATTGTACCCGCAAAACCGTGACCCTTGCTTGTGCCGGTAACGTCTACAACGTCGCCGCCTTCAAACTGTTCAACAGTGAGTACGTCGCCGACATTAAGCTCAGCGGCACTGTCAAGCTTGAACTCCTTAAGGTGCTTCTTAACGGGAACTCCCGCCTTGCCGAAGTGACCTTTCTCGGGCTTGTTTGCGCGTCTTTCCTTCTTGTCCTCAAAGCCGACCTGAACGGCTGTGTAACCGTCAACTTCCTCGGTCTTCTTCTGTACTACCGGACACGGACCTGCTTCGATAACGGATACCGGAATGAGTACGCCGTCCTCTGTGAAGATCTGTGTCATACCAATCTTTTTACCTAAGATTGCTTTCTTCATTTTTCTTTCCTCCTATATACACAGGCATCGGTTCATCGCGGGACTGATATGCGCGAACTTACCTGCGGGTCAGCGGTTGAGAAAACCCCAACATAACCAAAATTTTTGGTAAACGACTTTATGCAAGATTTCCTTGCGTAAAAAAATCTGCCTGAACTATATCTTAAGTTCGATATCAACACCTGCAGGCAGGTCAAGGTGCTTTAAAGCATCAATTGTCTTGCTGTTCGGACCTAAAACGTCGATAAGTCTCTTGTGCGTTCTAAGCTCAAACTGCTCACGCGAATCCTTATACTTATGAACAGCTCTTAAAATAGTAACAACTTCCTTTCTTGTCGGAAGCGGGATAGGACCCGATACCTTCGCACCTGTTCTCTTAGCTGTTTCAACAATCTTAGCGGCGCTCTGGTCGATAAGATTTGAATCATAAGCCTTAAGTCTGATTCTGATTCTCTCTGTAGCCATAAAATGTGCCCTCCTTATTGAAATAGATTAACCACCGTGCCGGGCGTTTCGCACGATTTAAAAATAAAACCCGAACCGATGCTTCCGCATACGAGCCGGGAGGAATTTACACAAATCATTTATGTCCGCAGAATAATAAAAATACCGCGGGCATAGCATAAGTGTAGTATTAAAGTGTGACCTTCCGCCCTGTTTTTAAAACCGGACAATCTCCCCCGAAATTTCCAAACTCACGCGTCACTGCGCGCGGTCTGCCACCTCCGGGTTCATCGTATGTCTCTGTCACGCCTAACTATTATACAGCCTATGCCCAAAAATGTCAAGAAAATTTTCAGTAAATATTACACAAAATTCGAGATTTAAAGCCCGAATTAATGCACATTTTTGTGTATTCTGCCATTAATTTTTTAAAAGCTTTCTGTAAACGGTAAATATCATTGCGGTAAACGCCGCTGTGCCGCCTATCAGATTTGATATCGGCTCCGCCCAAAACACACCGTATACCGCAGGGGTCCACACCTTCGGCAAAATCAGAGTCAGCGGCACCACTATTATTATCTTGCGAAACAGCGAAAAGAATACCGCGTGCTTCGGCTTGTCAAGCGCGGTGAACGCCGTCTGACCCGAAAACTGCAAAGCCATAAACACAAAACCGAAAAAGTAGATATGAAGCGCTTCCTGTGCGCAGACGAGCAGTTCTGTGTTTTCGGTAAACAGCCCAATAAAGAACCGCGGAAACACGGACACGGCAATCCACGCAAGGGCGGTATACCCGATAAGTATAGCGGACATACTGCGTATACCGCTCTTTACACGGTCATTCCTGCCCGCACCATAGTTATAGCCGAGTACCGGCTGCGCTCCCTGAGAAAATCCGTTTGCCGGCAGCGAAACTATCTCGCGCACCGAATTTATAATCGTCATAGCTCCGATATAGATATCGCTGCCGTACGCCTTGAGCGTAACATTGCACGCCATCTGCACCGCCGCGTTTGTCGCCATCATTGTAAAGCCCGCCAGACCGAGCGCGAGGATTTTTCTTGTCCGCTTAAGGTTTAGACTCAGCATATTTCTAAGCTTTATCTTATACTCCGACTTGCCGAGCGTTAAAAACCAAACCGCCCACACAGCGGAAAAGAACTGTGATATAACTGTCGCGGCGGCAGCTCCTCTCACGCCCATATCGAGCACAAAAATCAGTATCGGGTCAAGCACAATATTAAGCGCCGCTCCAATTGCAATCGTCAGCATACCGATTTTACTGTAGCCCTGCGCGTTTATTATTCCGTTTAGTCCAAGCGTAAGCATCGGGAAAATTGAGCCGAAAAGATAAACCGCAAGATATTCGTCCGCATACGGAAGTGTCGCCCCGCTTGCGCCGAGCAGCTTTAAAACAGGCGTTTTGAATATGAGTCCTAAAACCGTCACAGCCGCGCCGAATATAACGAGCAGCGACGCGGCATTACCCAAGAGGCTCTCTGCCTCAGCCGCGTTCTTCCTGCCGCGTTCGATTGAGATAAGCGGAGCCGCACCCGCTCCGACAAGATTAGAAAAAGCCATAACAACCGAAATGACCGGCAGGCATATACCTACGCCGGTCAGCGCATCTGTTGTCTCCGTACCGCCTATCCTGCCGATAAACATACGGTCGACAACATTATATAGTATCGTAATAAGCTGCGCGACAGTCATAGGAACGGCAAGACGCAGTATATGCTTTAATATGCTGCCGCGCGAAAAATCATTGTTATTCATTTTAAATATCGCTGAAACGCTGATGGAGCTTCGGATACACCTTTTCTTCAATAAATATATAATAATCCAAAAGCTTTTTCGTTTCGTTATAATACTTTTCTATATTGGCGTCTATGTAGTAATCGCTAGTTTCGGACTTTTTGTTTCTTATCTCCGAAATCTCCTGATTGATGCGAAGTATATTAAGCCTTGCGCCGTTATATTCATCCCAGACCGACGAAATTTGCGGATACGAAAACGCACTTAAACACTCCGCAATCTTCTTCCTCAGCAAAATCGATAAAAAATCTGCCGTATCAAAAAACGCCTTGCACTCGCAGACAAGAGCATTTTTAAGATTATCCCTGACATACGTCTCGTTGGACGCCGCCGCACCCGACTTTGCCATATAATCGTTTGCGCATACGCGGATTACGTGCTCATACGCATCCTTTAAGCTGTTTATCGGAAGATAAAAGGTTCTCAGCTCCGAGCCGTATTCCTCTGCGAGAATATAAAGCTCCTTTGTCTTTAGATGAACATAGAAAATACGCTCCCAGTATTCATCTGCCGTCATCTCGTCTCTTCTGTACGAATTGATGCTTTCAAACAGAGCCTTGTTCGACTCGTCTATCGCGATATCCTGAGTCGTGCCCTTTCTGAATTCATCATCGTCCGGCAAAAGCGTGCGCTTGCCCTTCGGCTTTGAAGTACGTTCTGAGACCAATACAGCCTTAGTATTCTCCGTATCGCCGCTGTTTAATTTTTCATTATTATATGTATTATTACTCATATCTTATTCCTGCCCTTCGGTAATCTGGTCGGCGACGCCTTATGACGCAGACTTTCTATATCGTCCGCTGTGTAAAACATCTTCATTGCAAGCCTCGCGTCCGACGACGGTCTGTCATACAAATCCTCATCGCCCTTTATTGTTTTTTTGCTAATTCCCCGCGCCTTAAAAGGAAATTCTGCATCAATGAGCCGAACCGACTCACGCGCCTCCTTTACTTTGTAGGATATGTAAACTATACAAAGTAATATCGAAAGCGCCGTGATAAGCAGTGCCGCGATTAAAAATGAAATCCCGTTCATAACTTATCAGCTCCCTCTCTCACTCTGAAGCTGACCGATATAAACAGCGCAAGAGCCAAAAGTATATCCGCGATAACCGCCCACGTGTTTATTCGGAAGACATTTTCACCGAATACTGTAGGGTCGCCCTCAAGCATCAAATATCCCATCATCGCCAAAAAAATACCTATAACCACAGGCACGGCGATGACATAAACAATAGCAGAGCCGCGTCTGCCGAAAAGTATCGCGATACCCAGCGCAATAACCGACATTGCAACAACGAGATACAAAACGTCATTATCACCCATTATCATCTGCCAATATCCCGCGTCAACCTCCATCGCCGCCTTTGTAAAAAGCGGTCTTAATATAAGCGGGAAAAACGAAAATACAGCACATACAAGCCATACGCCAAGCATTGACCAAAAACGCATCAAATCAAAATAAAGCCTGTTGCCGACTTTTCTGTGCGCAATTTCGTCCTGATAATTAATCAATGCAACTCCTCCTTAAAATCCACACTCCCGCCATAACGTGCCCGGGGGGGGGATGGTGCAAAACGTCAACATTCTTTGACAATAATTTAACACAAAATGCCCCCAAAGTCAAGTAAATTCGGTGTTTTGGACAAATTTCGGTTAAGGCAGAAAATCCTATATGACAGGGCGCCTATGGTACGCGGTATCCCCGTCCTTTAAAAACGCTTTTGCGTTTGTGATTTCGACTATCGCCGCCTTTACACGGTCATACTCGCCGACGGGCACATAGAGCGGAATTTCGACGTTATCCTTATATACGGTCTCTCCGATAATTACCTCCATATTATGAAGCTCATTTTGAATTTTGCCGAGCAATGTATAGTCGCAGCTGACTGTAAGCTCACGGCACAGAGCCATATCCGTTATACCCGCAGCAGTCACGCCCGCCTTAGCGCTCTTTGAATACGCGTGAACAAGTCCGCCCGTACCGAGCAGTATTCCGCCGAAATAACGAGTCACAACAACAATCAGGTTGGTAAGCCCCTCTTTTTTCAGTATATCAAGTACGGGCATACCGGCCGTGCCCGACGGTTCGCCGTCGTCACTGTAGCGCATTATATTATTTTCTTCTATTATATAGGCATAGACGTTGTGAGCCGCGTCCCAGTATTCCTGCCGAAGCGAGTTTAAAAACTCAAGAGCCTCCTGCTCGGAAGCGACAGGTTTTACCGCTGCGATAAACCGCGAACGTTTTTCGATAATCTCCGCACTTGCCTCTCTTTCGACCGTTCGGTATAATTCCTTCATAATAATTTTATTCTCCGATTTCTTTTCGTATGTGAACATTATAGCATGAGGCTTAAAATTTGACAAGAGCACAGCAAAACCGCGTTTTAAAAGATTTTGAAAATATTTTGATAAAAACCTTGATTTTTTGCGTGAAGTAGTATAAAATTAAAACATATGTAATAATAATGTAATCATCTTTGCTGCCGTACAGTTGTGGATTGACCTAAAATTGGATTTTGGCTCGGCGCAATTATACATATTTTACGCGGATAATAAAATAACGGGGGTGTAAAACCTATGGGTAAAAAAGTTCTTGTTGTTGATGACGAGAAAAGTATTGTTGAAATATTAACTTTGAATTTAAAGAATGAAGGATATACGGTTTGTGCGGCTTATGACGGAGAGGAAGCGGTCAGAAAGGCGGCAATTGAGCAGCCCGACCTGATTTTACTTGACGTTATGCTTCCCAATCTCGACGGATTTTCGGTCTGCAAGAAAATCCGTGAGACTTCATCGGTTCCGATTTTAATGATTACCGCGCGTGAAGAAGAGGTCGACAAGGTGCTGGGTCTTGAACTCGGCGCGGATGACTATATCACCAAACCGTTCAGCGTACGTGAGCTGCTCGCCAGAGTAAAGGCAAATATGCGCCGCAGCGATATCGTGCCGCAGACCGAAGAGGTTGAAAACGACATAGTTGAAATAGGTGAATTTACTCTCGACTGCAACCGCTATGAGCTCTATAAAAACGGCAGACTTATCGACTTGACCGTACGCGAATTTGAGCTTATTAAATTTCTGTCGGCTCAGCCGAACAAAATTTATTCACGCAAGAGCCTGCTTGAATTTGTATGGGATTACGAGTACTACGGCGATGTCAGAACGGTTGATGTAACCGTAAGACGCGTGAGAGAAAAAATTGAGGACGACCCGTCGCAGCCGAAGCACATTATGACCAAGCGCGGTGTCGGCTATTACTTTGCAATTTAATTTAAAATACAATTCGGGCGCCGATACAGTCAATCGGCGTCCTTATTTTTTAGAATTTAAGAGGCAAAACTATGCTTAACATTACAATTATCTGTGTCGGCAAGATAAAAGAAAAATATTATTCCGCCGCAATAGACGAATATATAAAGCGAATAAGCCGATTTGCGAAAATCAGCGTCGCCGAGGTTAAGGACGAGCCGATACCTTTGTCTCCGTCCGACGGCGAAAAGACCGCCGTGCTTTTAAAAGAAGCGGAGCGCATAAAGACGAAGCTGCCTAAAAGCGCACATATTATCGCATTATGCGTAGAAGGCAGACAGTGTTCCTCCGAGGATTTTGCCGAAAAGCTCAGCTCGCTTGCGTCAGGCGGCATAAGCCATATTGCATTTATAATCGGCGGCTCGCTCGGACTTGCGGATAACATCAAAATGCTTGCGGACGAAAAACTCAGTTTTTCAAAAATGACGCTCCCGCACCAGCTGATGCGCGTAGTCCTCGCCGAACAAATCTACCGCGCAATGACAATAAACAGCAACATAACATATCATAAGTAATATTTGCACGCGGCAAAGAAAATCAATTGTCCTATGAGCGCATTACGTCAATTTGGCACGGAGCGCCGTAATCTCGCTTACAATAATAACAGTCAGTGCGAGAACCGTTATCTTTATCCACATCACAATAGATAGCGGTACGGTTCCGAAAAACACGCCGCCGAACTGCGTTATTATCACCTGAAGGCAGAAAGTTAATGCAAATACCGCAAGCATCGTCTTATTTTTGAACAGGTTTTTAATAATTCCCGCTCCGCCTATTTCGCGGCAGGCGAAAGCGTTAAATAGCTGAAATACGACAAACAGAGTAAACAGTACGGTCGGCATTTCCGCGGGCTCTGCACCGAGGAAATTAAATATACTCTCCAGCATAAATACCGCGGCGATATATATGCCGTTAACCGCAATACGCGTAAACATTCCGCGTGATACTATACCCTCGCTTCTGGGTATCGGTCTGCGCTTCATCAAATCACCGCGTATCGGCTCAAGACCGAGCGTCAGCGCGGGCGGACCGTCCATAATTATATTAATCCAAAGAAGCTGAAGCGTAGTAAACGGCGCGGCAAGCCCCGCAAGCACCGAACACAGTACAACGAGCACGGACGAGAGATTAACTGTCAATTGAAATTGAATAAAACGGCGGAAGTTATCAAAAATTCCGCGTCCCCACTGTACCGCTTTAACTATCGTTGAGAACGAATCGTCAAGCAGCACAATATCGCTCGCCTCCTTCGACACTTCCGTTCCCGAAATCCCCATTGCAATTCCCACGTCCGCGTTCTTTATCGCGGGCGCGTCATTTATCCCGTCGCCCGTAACGGCAACAACACTGCCAAGCTTTTTAAGCGCGTTCACCACGCGCATCTTTATAACCGGCGTACTTCGCGCTATAACACGGATTTTCGGTATTTCGCGCAGCAGCTCATCCTCACTGAGTCCGTCAATATACGTCGCCTCAACCGCTTTGTGCTCATCGTCGATTATACCAAGCTCCTCCGCAATTGCACGCGCGGTTATCAAATTGTCGCCCGTCAGCATCTTAATTTCTATTCCCGCCGAGCGGCAGGTTTTGGCAGCATCAAAAACTTCGGCGCGCAGAGGGTCGGTTATCGCCGCGAAGCCGTCAAATTCCATATCACGCTCTATTTCCGCGCGGTCTCTTTCAAAGTCGCTTACACCGTCGATATCTATATGCGCAAACGCAATTATACGGCAGGCTTTTTTCTGATATTTCTCTATTTCCCGCTCTATTTCGCGGCGCAGTCGTTCGGGTATAAGACACATTGTAAGTATTTTCTCGGGGCTTCCCTTTGTGTAGACGGTCAGCCCGCTGTCCGACGCCGCTGCTGTAGTCATATTCTTCGTCTCGGACGAAAACGGGAAAGTGTGAAGAACGTTCGTCTCTCCCCTGATTTTTCTGTAATCAAAGCCCGACTTATCCGCGGCAACAAGCAGTGCGCACTCAGTTGGATTACCGATAAACCCGCCGTCTTTGTTAATATCCGCCGTACTGTTTACGCAGATATTGATAAGCAGTTCATCAGCTTTAAGCTCGTTTGGGTTAATTAAATCTCTGCCGCTTAAAAATCCCACGGCTGTCATTTTGTTCTCAGTCAGAGTTCCGGTCTTGTCGGAGCATATAACGTTAATACAGCCCGCCGTCTCACACGCCGCCATTTTCTTGACTAACGCATTGTTATGCGACATTTTTATCACATTAATCGCGAGTGAAACCGCCATAATCGTCGGCAAACCCTCGGGCACAGCCGCAACAATTAAAATTATGCTTGTGATAAACGCCTCTGACACGGTCTCAAGGCTTGCCGCTCCGCGTGATATAAGAGTTATTATTCTAAACACAAACACAATTACCGCCGCTGCAGCGCCGAGCAGTGCGATGCGTCCGCCGAGCTTTGTCATTCTTCCCTGAAGCGGAGTTATGGATTTATCCTCGCCGCCGAGCTCACGCGCAATCTTACCGAACTCGGTCTCATCGCCGACTGCTGTGACAACAGCTCTGCCGCTGCCGCCCGTGATAAAGCAGCCGGAATACAGCATATTGCTGCGCTCCGCAACGGGAGTTTGTTCGTCCATAAATACAGTTTCAGAGCTTTTGCTGACCGGCATACTCTCGCCTGTCAGCGCGGATTCATCCGCCGTTAACGCAATTGAGCTAATAAGCCGCGCGTCGGCGGGAATTTTATTACCCGTCTCAACGCATATTATATCACCAACAACAAGCTCGCGCTGCGAAATGATTATATTCTCGCCGCCGCGTATAACGCGCACGCGTACATCATCCGTAATTTTGCTCAGCGCTTCAAACGCCTTTGCGCTTCTGCCTTCCATAACGACCGTAATGATAACCGACAAAAATATAGCCGCAAAAATTCCGGCACATTCCAAAAAGTCGGTGTGTCCGCCGCTGAGCCCCCGTGCTATGTTTACGCCGAGCGTAATAAACCCCGCTATAAACAGCATAATAACCATAGGTTCTGCGCAGCCCTTAAGCAGACGGCTTAAAAATGTCTCGGGCTTTTGCTGCGTAAACGCATTTTCACCGTACTTTCTGCGGCTTTCCGCAGCCCGCTCTTCGCTCAGCCCAATATCACGCTCTACGCCAAACTCCCCAAGCGTCTCCTCCGCCGATAACAAATATGGGTGAAACCCTAAATTTTTTCTGTCCATTGTCAGACCTCCCGAAAAATTAATTTGACAATGAAAAAAGACCCGGATATTTACCCGAGCCCAAAAATAAATAACTCAGGTAAAGCCCAAAAAGGCATTACATGAGTCTCGCCATTTAAGATAAGCCGGACCGCCGAAGCGGACAGTGATTGACGACTTACCGCGTTTTGCGCAAAAAACAAAACGCCGTCTACTCCCCCATGAAGCAGTTTTCAATTGTTATTTAGTTATTTATATTATACACAAAACTTCCAAATTTGTCAACACATAAAAAGGCGCCCGCCCAGGCGCCTTTCGAACCGTGCTGCAACTACGTTATGCGCTGAAACATATATTCAAACCGAATAATCACGTTCGGTTATTCTACCACAGTAGGTTCTGAAAATGTATTTGAGTTTTTGTCGAATATGATCTGATATGTTTCAGACTCGGGATATGCTTTAAATCTCAAAGTACCGCTTTCGACAATTGTTAGATCATACATTTCATGGTAGCTGCCGCGACTGTATCTTCCACATACTTCACTCATATTATTTATATTATAGGCGTTTAAAACACTTTGCTGGCTAACCATACTGCCTTCATAACTAAAGTAGAACAAATAATCCCCGTCAAATAACGCCGTATCCATGTCTATATCAGGTATATCAGCTATCAATTCGCCATCCTGATTTTCTTTATCATTATTAAAGTCTATCCTGTATAATGCCGCCGAATGGGAATTTGCACGCGGTGCTCTCTTTCCCGGTTTATTCTCAAACCTCACAAAATATATGCAGTCATCCTTAAGACACACCGAGCTGTTCCCCGACTGCGCGCTCATCAATCTATATACCCGCTCATATCCGCGGGTTTTGTCCTTTACGCCGAGATATGTATCTCCGTCAGCCTTAAATGTGTAATATGTCCATATATTGCCGTTATTATCAGGCTTTTTGGCAAGCTCGTTTATCTCGCTCTGATATCCTGTCATTGACGCGGTATTTGAGTCGCCGTTCCAATAAACCTTTTTATCATTAATTTCGCCTATTTTTCTAAGCGGAAGATATGTAGTATCCCTGTAGCTTATGCTATACGGAACCTCCTCGCCGCTCTCAAGCGTATAGCTTTCTCCCCATTGCGCTATATCAATCCCGTTTACGTTTATACGTATCTGATTAAACAACGCCTGAATATTCTCAGCAAACGCCGGCACACAACACAGCACCGCCGCAATCAAAAGTCCGCTTAATAAACCTTTTATATAGTTTTTCATATGTTCTTCTCCTATTATATTAATAAACGTTTTGAAATATCCGATGAACTGTAAAGCACTCTAATTATAACAACTCGCTTATCCCGAATGATATAAAAGACCGAATAATTATCTACATAGAGTTGTCTTATACCCATAGTGTGTTCAGGCTCGGAATTCATAATTTTTATACGTTCGGGAAAAAGGCCGAGTCCTTCTATCGCATCAGCAATGCGGTTATACTGTCTAACGGCGTTTTCAGGCGATTGCAGATTGTTCAAAATATAATTATATATACCTTCCATATCGCCAAGCGCTATATCGGTAATCTGTAACATTGTACCCGTCCATATTACCGACTCTCCCTAAATCTTTTAAATGCACTTGAGGCATCTTTAACATTTCCTGCATCCATATCGTTTAGACCCTCTTTAAGTGCTTGATGAATTGCTTCATTGCTCATCAAGTCTGCATTTATTTGCGGCGGAGCTTTTGGAAGTGTAATCGAAAACGGAATTCCTCCGGTTAATGAAATCTGATTGAGATACACATCTATTGCCGTTGACATAGGTATTCCCAAACTGTTCAAGACTTCCTCAGCACGTTGCTTAACTATCGGGTCAACTCTTAAATTCAAAGTGTCTGTTTTTCGCATAACAATCATCTCCTTGTCAATATTGTAACGCATTTATCGTTACCTTGCAAGAAAAACTTAATCAAATGCAGTAAATAATACGCGAAACTTCACTCCACATCACTTTCGCCGCGTCCACAGGTACGGAACACACAAAGAGCGCCCCGCAGGGCGCCCTAATTATTCGGCATCTTCCGCTTTAGGTTCCGATTTCGGCATCTCAAACAGAGCGTCGAATTCTTCACCTTCGATTTTCTCTTTTTCAAGCAGGATTTCCGCAACCTTTTTAAGGTTTGCCATATTATCTTTAAGAATTTGCTTGCAGCGATTATAGCACTCATCAATAATTCTGTGAATTTCTTCATCTATTATCGCCGCTGTCTCCTGACTGTAATCAGCGGAGTGACCCGCCTCTAAGCCTAAGAATACCTCGTCGTTTTGCTCGCCGAAGGTTCTTGCGCCCAGACGTTCACTCATACCGTACTTAGTCACCATATTCTTGGCAATCTTTGTCGCACGTTCAATATCGTTGGACGCGCCTGTGCTTATATCGTCAAGCGTCAAACTTTCCGCCACGCGGCCGCCGAGCAGAACCGTAATCTCTTCAAGCATTTCGGTACGGCTGTTGTAGCTTGCATCCTCCTTGGGCAGCGACAGCGTATATCCGCCTGCTCTGCCGCGCGGTATAATAGATACCTGATGAACCCTATCCTGAGTCGGCAGCATCTTTGATACCACCGCGTGACCCGCCTCGTGGAACGCGGTCAGCTTTTTCTCTTTTTCGGTAACCTTCTTACTCTTCTTTTCAGGGCCTGCGACAACCTTCATAATCGACTCCTCAAGGTCGTGCATCGTGATTTCGGACTGATTTTTTCTCGCCGCAGCAAGAGCGCCCTCGTTAACTAAGTTTTCAAGGTCTGCTCCCGTGAAGCCTATTGTGGTCTTGGCGAGCACGTCAAGCTTGACGTCTGCCGCGAGCGGCTTGTTTTTGGTATGAACCTTCAGTATCGCCTCGCGTCCGATTACGTCGGGCGCATCGACAAGTACCTGTCTGTCAAATCTGCCCGGTCTTAAAAGAGCGGGGTCAAGTATATCCGGACGGTTAGTCGCTGCGATAATTATAACGCCCTCATTCTCACCAAATCCGTCCATCTCAACCAGCAGCTGGTTGAGGGTCTGTTCTCTCTCGTCGTGACCGCCGCCGAGACCTGCGCCTCTGTGTCTGCCAACGGCGTCAATCTCGTCTATAAATATGATACACGGTGAGTTCTTCTTAGCGTTATCGAACAAGTCACGCACACGCGATGCGCCAACGCCGACAAACATCTCCACAAAGTCAGAACCCGATATCGAGAAGAACGGCACTCCCGCTTCGCCTGCAACTGCCTTGGCAAGCAGGGTTTTACCTGTTCCCGGAGGGCCTACGAGCAGGACGCCCTTCGGTATCCTCGCTCCCAGCCGTCTGAAACGTTCGGGATTTTTGAGGAACTGAACTATTTCTTCAAGCTCCGCCTTCTCCTCTTCCTCTCCCGCAACGTCCTCAAACGTCTTTTTGCTCTTTATATCATTTGTCATTTTGGCTTTGCTCTTGCCGAAATTCATCATACCGCGTCCGCCGCTGCCCGACTGCTGCATAAACATAAACCAGAATACAGCGAACAGAATAAGCAGGCCGAGTCCCGGCAGTATTGACATCCACCACGGCGGAGTCCACGGCTGCGGCGTTTCAACCCTGAGAGAGCCGTCCTTTATCTGCTTCTCCATCTCCTCGCCTACGTCAGCGCGCAGGGTTTGATAGTTGGGCACCTCAACCGTTGTCTTAGCATCGCTGTTTTTGTATTTTACTGTGGCAATACTGTCCACTATGCTTATCTCGCTGACCTCGTGATTTTGGATTTTAGCAACCAAGTCTGAGTACACGCCCGGCTCCTGCTGCGGTGTGACCCGCGTCATCATAAATACCATAAATATAACAAGAACCAGCAGCAAGTAAAATCCTAAGCCTTTAAAATGCTTCTTCACTTTTTTGCCTCCTGCCTACAGAGTATAATACCCCATATACTATTTAAAACGAGTAGAAATTATATCACATTTCGCTTAAAATTACAATAATATTGTAAAATTCTTAACAAAATGTTTATTTTTACTTGATAATCAATACCATATCGGTCTCGTTGTTCGCGTTTATCGGCGGAGCATAGCGTCCGTCCGAAATCGGCTTTGCATCGGTTACTTCAGCATTCGTCGGGTCGAACCACTTAAACGACTTCGGCTCAAATCCGAGCGCGGACAAATTAAGCTCAAACGGTCTGCCGTTATAATCGTATACAAGCGCGTAATCCCTGCCTGAGTATGCGGTCACTCTGCCGTGCTTTTTAAAGCCATCGTTGTTTATGAGCGCATCGTTATGTTCGCCGTTTGTAAAGTCAATGCTTGTAATCAGCTCATACATAAGCTTTAAGTGTAAAGCTCCCGGTGCGTCCATCTCGCTGCGCCAGTCGAGATATACATCGTACGCGCCGTGCTCTGGCACTGCGTCGTGGAACTGGAATATTGAGTTGTTGCCGTAGGTATGTCCGCACGCGCCTTCTAATACCGACCAATACGCGTATCTGCGTACGTCCTTAGCAAGCCATACCGGCTGGTTAAAGTCGTGAAGACCCTGCGGAATATGCTCATACGACGGTTCACCATCAAGAATGGGCTTCATCGGCGTACGCGCCAAATCGCGCTTTACATACTTCCAGTTATCCTCCGCGAAAAAGTCCTCGGACTCCTTGTTGTCGTCCCACTCGCCGAGAGACGATTGGTCATAGCGTCTGTGTCCCGACTGAAACATATTAAAGTCAAGCCACGGCTGCTCGTGGAACCACAGCGCAGAACAGGTTCTGCCGAACGGGTGGAAGGTACATATCCGCTCCGGGCAAAGTCTCTTTAGCGCCGCGCCGAGCTTATTCCATATTTCAAAGCCCTGATGACCTCTGATATCGCCGCCCAGAACCCACACGAGATTGTCGTATTTTCCGAAACGCTCCGCAAGGAATGCACCGTATCCTTCAACATTCGCTTCTGTCAGGTAGCCCTTTTTGACCATTGAGCCCCAAACCGGCAGATACGCCATATACATTCCGCGCTCCGCCGCCATTTTGAGCACAGCCTCTGCCTTATCCCAATACTCATGGTCTTTGTTGAGGTTTGCAAAGTCAAAATCATCAACCGCACGCAGAGCATCTTCCTCGAAATTTGAGTTATGAATAAGCACCGACTGAATAACATTGAAATGCTTCGACTTACGGTTATCGAGGTACATCGCTATTTCATCCATACTTACCTTCTGAAGCAGCAGCCACGCCGTATCTCCCAGCCAGAAAAACGGTTTTTCTGCACCGTCCTTAATTTCCAGCAGATTTTTATTATTATTCGCAATTTTTAGCACATTGACACTCCTTATAAAATAATACCCTAATTATACCATATTTAAAAATAATTTCAACAAAAATTTACGCCTATTTCCGCAATGCCGGTTATATGGTTTTTTATATTGAAAATTTCTTTAAATTATGCTAAAATATTCGTAGATAAATCCGCCAAAAGGAGAAAAAACTCTTGAGAATTTTAGGAATAGACCCGGGCTTTGCAATAGTGGGCTACGGCGTTATAGATTATAATAAGAATAAGTTTGAAGTCGTGGAATACGGCGCGATTACAACCGAGGCGGGCGAGGAAATGAACTCGCGCTTTAAGACGATACACGACGACTTAAATACAATAATAAATCGCACAAATCCCGACTTTATGGCGATTGAGCAGCTGTATTTTAACAGCAACCAAAAGACTGCGATAAATGTTGCGCAGGCGCGCGGAGTGCTTCTGCTCTCGGCTCTCAACCACGATATAAGAGTTGCGGAATATACGCCGCTTCAGGTTAAGCAGGCAGTGGTTGGCTACGGCCGTGCCGACAAGAAGCAGGTTCAGCTCCTTGTTAAGTCAATGCTCGGTCTTGATGCGGTTCCCAAGCCGGACGACGCCGCAGACGCCCTCGCCATAGCCGTCTGCCACGCCCACTCATACAACCCCCGCACGCAGATATTAGGCTTGTAAGCTTTCGAAAGCCTTGCAAAATTTTGACAGGCGCCCCAACGGGACTCCTCGCGAAAAATTAACATTCGCGGCAAAAACGATACGCAGCGTATATTCGCGTATTCTCTATTCCCTAATCGCTAATCTCTACGTTGACAATGCGCAAAATATGTTATATAATTTACTCAAAACTTTTTAATATACAGAGGTGTTTTAAAATGAGAAGTGACAGAATAAAAAAGGGTATTGACGCGGCGCCGCAGCGGTCGCTGCTTTATGCGCTGGGTCTTACCGATAAAGAAATAGGAAAGCCGCTTATCGGTATTGTAAGTTCAAAGAACGATATCGTGCCCGGTCATATGAATATCGATAAGGTTGTAGAAGCCGTAAAGCAAGGCGTTGCTCTGGCGGGCGGCGTACCGATTGTATTTCCTGCAATTGCGGTCTGCGATGGTATTGCAATGGGGCACGAGGGTATGAAGTACTCGCTGGTAACGCGTGAGCTTATCGCGGATTCGACCGAAGCAATGGCAACGGCGCATCCGTTCGACGGTCTTGTTATGGTTCCGAACTGCGACAAAAATGTTCCCGGCCTTTTAATGGCGGCGGCGAGACTTAATATTCCGTCAATTTTTGTCAGCGGCGGTCCGATGCTTGCAGGACAGGAATGGACGGGCGGCCCGGCAAGCTATTCAACGATGATTGAGGCGGTAAGCCGCGCAAAAGGCGGCGAAATTTCCGAAGAAGAGCTTAGAATTTGTGAAGAAAACTGCTGTCCGACCTGCGGCTCGTGTTCGGGTATGTTCACGGCTAACAGTATGAACTGTCTGACAGAAGCGCTCGGTATGGGACTTAAAGGCAACGGCTCTGTCCCCGCGGTTTACTCGGAGAGACTCCGTCTCGGCAAAGAAGCGGGTATGCAAATTATGGAGCTTATCGAAAAAGATATAAAACCGCGCGACATTATGACAAAAGCGGCGTTTATAAACGCGCTTACGATTGATATGGCGCTCGGCTGCAGCACAAACAGCGCGCTGCACCTGCCCGCAATTGCACACGAATGCGGAATTGAACTTCCGTTTGACACAATTAATGTGGTTTCGGAAAAAACTCCGAACCTGTGCCACCTTGCTCCGGCAGGCGATCACTTTATGCTCGACCTTAATAATGCAGGCGGCGTATATGCCGTTATGCACGAGCTTGACAAACTAAATCTTATAGACACAAGCCTTATAACGGTTACGGGCAAAACGGTTGCCGAAAACATAAAGGACTGCGAGATTACCAATCCCGAGGTAATCAGAACCAAGGACAACCCGTATATGAAGACGGGCGGTCTCGCCGTGCTTAAGGGCAACTTAGCGCCCGACGGCTGCGTTGTAAAGCGTTCGGCTGTCGCTGAGGAAATGATGGTACATACCGGCAAGGCGCGTGTATTTGAATGCGAAGAGGACGCAGTTGAAGCAATCTACGGCGGCAAGATTAACGAGGGCGATGTAATCGTTATCCGCTATGAGGGTCCCAAGGGCGGTCCGGGTATGAGAGAGATGCTATATCCGACCGCGGCAATCGTAGGCAGCGGCCTCGGCAGCAGCGTTGCGCTTATCACCGACGGACGTTTCAGCGGCGCAACACGCGGTGCGGCAATCGGGCACGTTTCGCCCGAAGCAGCAGACGGCGGGCCAATAGCTCTGGTTCACGAAGGCGATATCATAAGCATCGACATACCGAACTACTCAATAAAGATAGAGGTTTCGGACGAAGAGCTTGAAGAGAGACGTAAAAGCTGGACTCCGAAGGAGCCTAACATCAAGACCGGCTACCTCGCAAGATACGCAAAGCAGGTAAGCTCCGGCGCAGAAGGCGCAATACTCAAATAAAACATAAAAAGCCCGCAGTCATTATGGCTGCGGGCTTTTTATGTCACTATACTGTCTAAAAATTTTGACAATAGCTTTTGCTGCTGTTGATTTAACTTTTTGACAGATGAAAGCAGCGCCGAATTAATTTCATTTTTCTGCGTATCAAAAAAAGCTACAAGAGATATGTTTAAAGCATCACAAATATACGTTAACGTTTCTACTGTCGGACACTTTTTCCCGAGTTCAATATCTCTTAAATGACTCTGAGAAATCCCTGCAAGATTTGCAAGCTTGTTTACGGTTATACCTTCTTGCTCTCTTAGTTCGGTAATTCGTTTCCCCACTTCCATAATTCTGCTCCTTTCCGCTATATACTTATTGTAACAGCAACAGAGCAAAATAATTATAACTATAGAGTTGACAAATTATGTTTTTAATGGTAATATTTAATTGTTATAGTTATAGAAAAAATAAATTAAACACCCGCTTTATTCCTAAATTTTAAGCGGAATATATTAAATCGGAGGAATGATTATGGTAAAACAATTGAAGAAGGTTTTGTGTTTGGTGCTTATTATTTCTGTATACGCAGCATCTTTGGGCGGTATAGGAATATTAAGCGCCTATGCCTACAGTGACACCTCAGGGCATTGGGCGCAGTCTGTAATCAATAAATGGACTGCCTCGGGAATAATCTCGGGAGACGGCGACGGTACGTTCAGACCCGATGATTATATCACAAGAGCTGAGTTTGTAAAGGTTATAACCTCAGCAAAAAAATACTCTGACGTGGGAAGCGTCAACTATTTCGATGTCAGTCAAGACGACTGGTTTTATTTGAGTCTCGCAAAAGCTGCTTTTGCAGGTATAATATCAGGATATGAAGACGGCACATTCAGACCGAACGATAACATAACGCGTGAAGAAGCTGCTGTTATAATCGGGCGCGCTTATGAGATAAGCGCGGCTTCCGCAGCTCGGTTCAGCGACAGCGCAAGCATAAGCGACTGGGCGGCACAGTATGTCGGAGCAATGTATGCAAATCAAATTATAAACGGCTACAGCGACGGTACGTTTAAACCGCAGATGCCCATAACAAGAGCGGAAACCGTACAGATTATAGACCAAACCGAACAATATTCAAACAGCCGCACAAGCAGCCTGACTATATTAGACCCCAACATATCACCGTCCAACTCAAGCGGCGGTAAGGTACAAGGCGGAGGCATCCATTTCGGCGGCGGCACAGGCGGCAGTGGCGACAAGCCCTCAGGGACGAGCAACACATACACAGTTACATTTGATCTTAACTATGAAGGTGCAACCGGCGCACCCGCCGCCCAAAAAGTCAAAAAAGGCGAAAAAGCTACAATGCCCGATGACCCCTCAAGAGAAGGGTATATGTTTATGGGATGGTGCACAGATGATGAGTGTGCGACATCATTTGAATTCTCAACGACTATTTCTAGCAACATAGTATTATACGCAAAATGGACTATGCTTCAAACATTAAATATTGGATATATTCAGGCCGATGAAACAGATATTGAAACAGGTACATCTCAATCAGTAAAATTTAAAGTAAAAGTAAATACTTCCTTGTCATAAGACGAAATATCAATTATTGATGAATCTGGAGTAAGTATAGGATTTGTTAAAGATGATGGTATTGGTGCAGATGATATAGCAAATGACAACATATACACAGGCGAAATTATTCTTTATTCCGAAAGTGCACAAGAAAAAAGATACTATGCGTATAATAATGATAGTATATCTAACGAATATGAAACAATATATTATTATAACATATTGACCCATGCTGATTATGAACAACAGACATGTATTGATAATACTATCCACGATATTGAAGCGTCCTATGATAATAACGACGAAAACTCATCAAAAACATTATATAATAAAATTATTGAGTTCATAAATACTAAGGTTGAGAGTGGCGACATATCTTCTTATGAGGTTTGTAAAGAAAACATTGCTCTTACTCTCTCATCTGGTATTATATATGTTTATACATTTAATATTGACAAGGAATTGAAATCTGGTAATTCAGATAGAACGGCAGAAACATGCTATTATAATGACAATGCAATTATATTGTCAGCAAATTACTCAGCAAATAGCAACACAATTTTAACAATGGATCCATATACTGATGAATTAAGCAATGCTGAATTTGATAATGCTGCTACTACAGTTGCAAATAGTAGATATGATTTTAATTTTAATGATAACATGGATAATTCTGAGGTTTCTATAGAATTATTAAAAAATCTGTATAAATATAATGTTATTATTCTTAACGGTCATGGTGGATATAGTGAAAGTTTACATTCATTTTTTGATGCAGGCATAGATATTTCAGAATCAAACAATATAAAATATTCAGCTGATATTTCTTCAGGTCGAATAATCACAACAAGTAGCGGAAAGTATGGTGTAACTTCAAAATTCTTTGATAAATACTATGATTCAGATGATTTTGCTGATTGTTTGGTCTACTTAGGGTGTTGTCATGGCATGGATGACAATGTGTTATCACAAACTTTCCTAAATAAAGGCGTAGATGCTGTTTTAGGATATAAGAATTCTGTTAATTCGGGATATGACGCTAAAATGGTGAAAACTATTTTCGATGAATTAGCATCGGATACTTCTGAACCAGTAACTGTTATTGAAGCTTTAAACACTGCAAAAAAAGAAAACGGTAGCAAAGATGATACATATTCTCATTGGTATGACTGGCTTTTGGGCAAATATGAAAAAGAAGAAAATAGAGCTGAATTATGTTTAAATGGAAAATGGGAATTTAATTTGAATATAGATAATAGCAAAGATTTAACGAATCTATCATTTGAAAATAATTTAAATCGTTGGAAGTATAGTGGAGATGCCAGAATAATTACAAAATTATCCAATTTAACTTCTAAAAATGGAAATAATATGTGTATTATAGGCACAGGTTTAGGAGCCGAAGATGATTCACATAGCTATATTGAAAGAACATTTACTACAAATGGAGCAAAACAATTAACATTTTGGTGTAATTTTATTTCCGAAGAACCCGATGAATTTGTTGGTAGCGAATATGATGATACATGTATTATCACTACAACCGACGAAGATAGAACAACTAGTTATGAAGAAAAGAAATATACTGTCAACACTGTCAAATGGGAATATCTAGATGATAACGTCTTTAATGGTGGTGATGAAACAACATATCATACTGATTGGGAAAAAGTAACTATAGATTTAAGTAAATTCTCTTCAAATAAGTTTACAATTAAATTCTATATTTATGACATTGGCGATAGTAGTTATGACTCTGCTTTATTAATAGATGATTTGCAGTTTATTTATTAATAGAATATATTGAAGAGTAAGATGCCTTAACTAACGATGCTGTCCACCTGGATCAACGTCTTGTTTCAGGCCAAAACGGCGGATTTGGCGGAGGCGGCGGTGGAGCATTTTAGTCGACACATTGCCTCTATGAGTTACGCACATAGGTGAACTTAATATAATAAACGCAGGACACACCGCTTTGGTGTGTCCTGCGTGTGTCAAAGAAGTCTTAATTATTTTTACTCTACAATCTCTGCGCTTTCTATTACTATCGGGGTTTCGGGCATACCGGAGTTGTCGCGCGAAACACTTAAAAAGCTGTCTATTACCTCCATACCTTCGGTTACTTCGCCAAATACCGCGTATTTTCCGTCAAGCTGAGGCAGTGCCTGATAGCAGATATAGAACTGGCTGCTTGCGGAGTCAGGGTCTGTTGAACGTGCCATCGCTACGCTTCCGCGGTTGTGCTTTAATGTATTCTGCGCAAAGCCGTTTTCGGCAAACTCGCCTTTAATCTTGTTTTCGCTTCCGCCCATTCCTGTGCCCTGCGGGTCTCCGCCCTGCGCCACAAAGTTATCTAAAATTCTGTGGAAGGTGAGCCCGTCATAAAAGCCCGATTTAACAAGCTGCAAAAAGTTTTCTGCCGTTTCGGGCGCATACTCCGGCTCACACTTTACCGTGAACGTCTGCCCATCGCTCATAGTGAACAAAACGGTACGCGAGGTGTTTTTAGAAAGCTCGCCCGTAACCGGTACCGTCGTGCTCGCAGGCTTAGCCGTTTGTTTGGGTGTAAGCGTCGGCTCAGCCGATTTGTCGTTTCCGCCGCACGACGTCATCATTGCAAGCATAAACACCGCCAGCGATACACACAAAATTTTAGTAATTTTCTTCATAGGTAATCCGTCTCCTTTTTACTTATTTTAACTATATTAGTATATTTTTTATGCAAAGTCAAGTTTTTTAAAATTTTTGTAACAAATTTGTTTCAAATACTTGACGAAACTGTTATTTTAGTGTATCATTAGTAAGAGTTAATATAATATTTAACTTTTAAAACTTTTTGAAACCTTAAATATTAAAATTTTAGAGGGCGGACGCTGTTTTTGCGTCCGCCCTCACTTTTTTAGCTTATCTGCCGAGCAGCAGATTATTCAGCTGTGCCCGAACAATGCTGTCATAATATCTCAGGTAAATTTCCTTTTGAATATTATCAAGCTGCGTGCCCTGTATATTCTGAATATTCTGTTCTGACTTTTGCGTATTTAACAAATCTGTCCAGCGGTAATCCTGAGCATTCTGCTCATTGGTCCAATAGCTGTCCAAATCGTTTCTGCTGTACTGCTGTGCGTTAAATAAGCTATCCCAATACTTTTGATATGAGTTTTCATCCCTCTTTGTATTGCTGGATGCGCTGTTGTTTGCGTTGCTCAGCATTTTGTTATTTGCACTGTATGCCGCGCCGTATGCCTTGTCAAACGTGTCTGCCATACTGTTTATCAAATCTATATCCGTGCTGTACTTATCAGCATATCTCTCATATGCCGCCTGAGCAAGCTCCGGTATTTGGTTCGTGAGCTGAGACATATAATACTGATTGGTCTGCGCTGCCGCCGTCAAAGCGGCTGAGTTCGCATATCCGCCTGTAAGCGCGGCGTAATTTGCCATTGTATTTTCGCTCGCCCTCGCACCCTGAGTTAAGTACTGATTTTTATATGCCCGGTACACAGGGTCATCCTCCGGGTCGTACTTAAAGTCGTCTCTGTTTGCAACTGAGCGCGCAAGATTGTTAATCGGTGTTAAATACTTGCGGCTGTAGTAATCAAATATCTCGCCGGGCTTTTGAACACCAAGCGAATTTATATACGACATTGCCGCATTTTTTACATCACTTTCAAATGCCCACGACTTGCCCTCATCGTCCGTATAGAGAATATTAAGCGGCTGCCCGCCGACAGACACGGTTCCGTTGCCGTAGCTTATCGCATCAGCGGAAAGGCCGTAATCTCCAGCGTATTTCGCATATGCGTCGGTAACCCTGACTACCGGATTACTGCTGCCCGAATAAAAGCTCACAAGGCTTTTTTGTATATCACCCGGCGAAGCATAGGATACGCCTGCGCCCTCGTCTATATACGACGGACGCATAAAGGCTTTGCCGCCGAGAGTAACGGTCTTGCTGCCCTCGTCAAACCCTATAAGACTGTTGTCTATGCCCATATTGTTAAGCGTTGCGCGCACGCCTACGCTTCCGTTGCCGAGCATAGGAACATTCACCTTCTCCTTGTTTCCCGCAGACGTTCTTGCGGCGCTCAACGCAGCCGAATTTATATAGTTATCTGATGTTTTTGACATTCGTCCTGCCTCCTTTGTATGTAACAATTTCTATATCATGTACCACCGCATATCCGCTGCCCTCGAGCATAATTCTGAAGCTGTCGCACTTTTTAAATCTGACGGGTATCCTGTAGACTATAAATCCACTGCCGCATATTTGACCTGCGGGAGAAAATTCATCCTCGTCCACTGAGGTATATACGTTCACGTTTGTATTTACCGGCGCATCCATTCTGATATAGACTGAGTTTACGCCCTTGAAGTCAATATCGTCAAGAGTGAATTTTTTGGATACCACACACCAGTCCACGTCCTCATCTCCGCCGCCGAATTTATACATTTCGGAATTCGTCGCCCCGTAGAGATACTCATTATGCTTTAAGAAAGAAACAAATTTTGTATTGTCCTCCTTATGCCATACCGAGCAGCTAGGGTCATACACGAGTACATCAGTCTCTCCGCCCGGTCTTTCGGTGCAAGCATAATACCGTCTTCCGTCCGTGCCCGAACAGCATTTTTTATACACGGTCTTTATACAGCCGCTTATCTTCTCGGGCTCCCCGCCCGTGTACTCATAAAACCCATCGTCTGCCATATAGTATAGCACACCGCCGACCTCAGCAATGCTTCGCCCGTCCGCCGCACCTCCAAAGGTCTGCTTCGGTATGGAAAAATTAAGCGGCGAGTCACCGTAGATATGGTGTATGTAGTTCCTCTTAAACGCAACAACCGCAGTTCTGTAGCTTGTTATGCCGGTAAAGCTGCCATCGGTGCCGATTTCACTGAACCAGCTGTCGTCCTGAAGCCCCTGAAACGAATTAAAGTTAAAGCAATCGCCGAGCTTTGACGCGTACACATACTCGCCGCTTTCGGACGTACCCCATAATCTGTTGTTGTGCACGCACACATAATTCATATCGGGTATGCTCACCTCAATTTTAACGTTTGCGCTGTCAGTCATATTCTTAAACAAGGCGTACTTTCCGCTTTTTGTGTACATAAGCAATGAGAGTTTTGAAGCGGTCGCCTCGTTGACCACAGCGCTCACAATACTGTCCGCAGCCGCGTAGCTTTTTCGGCTTTCTGTCACAACGGTATTGTTCTGCGCGTTGCTGCAGCCGCTGATTACCACACTGTCGCCGACCGAGAACACGTCGTTAAAGCCCGCTCCGCTTTTTTGAATATAGGCGGAATACACGCCTGTTATACTGTTATATGACGAGTAAAACAACGCGCCGCTCACCGTAACCGACTTTGCCATATCATAAAGCTCGTGCTTTATCTCTCCGCTGTCTGGGTCGGGCAGATACCTATAATATACCTTATCGGGAAATATGCAGATGTTTCCGCCGAAGTCCGCGATAGACTTTTCGGTATCGGACAGCTTTTTATTCCCGATTTTTTCACCGTTATAATAAAAATATCCGCCTGCAACGCCTGTGAACTCGGTCAGTTCAAACGGCGTATATTCCGGACTGCACATCGCGGTTATACCGCTCCTTCGGCAAACAAGCTGCCTCGGCTGCCGAGGTGACATTGCGGGGATTGAGTCTGAGGACATATTTTTCATCTCCGACATCTGTCTTTCGTCTATCTTATCCCTTTCATCGTATCCAAAGAAATTCAAAACATCCACCTTTTTGTTTTTATCTGTGCCGCGGGAAGCGGCCGGCGGAAGATACATATAAAAACACCTCCTACCAATAATTATGAAACCCCGCCATATCGGTCAGAGGATTTCTCGTCTTGTAATCACGTTTGAACTCATCAAACAAGTTATTGTACTGAACCATATGCGCCGTGTAGCTGTCATAGTCGTGCTGATACAAAGCCCCTTTGGCGAGTATGTACTCAATGTACATACGGTCGTACGGCGGGTCGGCCTCTGTCTCATCGTCTATTACACGCTTTATCTCAAGATACGCGGCCGTTTCCGGCGTTAATATGTCATCGGAAAGCATAATTTTTTCACCGTCGTTTGATACAACATATGTCTCCGCCGCGTCGGTTAAATTCGGCTCCGCGTCCAGGTCTTCAAAAGGAAAAATCTTTATGCAGTCGCCCTCGAAAAACGGCAGCTCGCAGCCGTATATACAATTCGCATCGGTCTTAAACTCGCCTCTTATATCGATGTCTCTGATTTCCTTCGGCATATCAAGGCAAACAAGACGCAAATTCTTGGGCGATGAAAAGTTTATTCCATAGCCGCTAAGGATTTCACCGTGATTTAAAAACGGCAGAGACCGGAAATCTGCCTTGTCAATCGGTCTGCCGTCTATAAACACCATTTCGATGTCAGACACGTTTATATCCTCGGGAATACAAATATCCTCCGCACTTGTGATTACGGTATCAAGAGTCTTGTAGCTTTTCTTTACTCCGCGGCGGATTGCCGTGGTTACCTCGTTGCACCACATAAGCTTTTCATCGAGCGTAAAATGGTTCGGGCTGAGACTGTCAGCTGCGTTAATCGCACTTAAAATTTTCATATAAGCCGCTTCACCGCCTTACGCCTCTTTAAGGCTGTCGATATACTCCTCCGCCGCCAGTTCCTGCTTGTGACTGCGCTCAACCGCAAGAGCCACACAACGCGGAACCATTACGGAAACTCCGCGCTTTATCTGATAGTTCGTACCGTTTACCGTCACAGTTAAATCGTCTTTCTTATTCAGCTTGTCCTTTACGAGCATGAGCGGCACCTGCTCGGAATAAAAATCAGATAGCTTTTTATCTATATTCTCTTTTACAGCTGTCATTTTATTACCTCCTTATCTTTTTCGGCGGCTCCGCGGTAAATAAACCGCGGAGCCTCTATATGTTTTTAAATTAGTAGCTGCAAGTTGTCTCTACTCTTACCATAAATTCGGGTGAGAGAATTTCCGCAGTCTGTGTCGCCTTCCAGCCGACAGTGCTTCTCTGGTCGAGCGGGTCGCCCGTACCGGCGCTGCCCTTCTGCTTAATCAGCGTTTCGAGTCCGCCGCCCGTAATATTGGTCACTCCGTAAGCGTTCTGACCGATAAACAGGGTCGAATATATATCCCTGCCGTCCTTGCCGGCTCCTGCGGGGTATATGATTGAATCTGCGACAACAGTGTCGGAAAGCGCCTCGCTGACCGTAATCGTCGCCTTGCCCGCATCGCCCGCCGCAACAGATGCAACAGTGTAATCAAAACCGTTAATCTGGATCGACTTACCGCTGAGCGCTGCCGCGTCGCTTGCCGCGATCTCCTCGCGAACGGAAATCTTTTTGCCATCAACCTTTGCAACGGTCAAACTTTCGGGGTCACCGGTTGTGATATTATCTATGCTGCGCAGCGGCGCGGCTCTGAAAATCTTCGCCTCAGTCGATTCGACAAATACCACGCCGTGGATTTTGCCGATTGTGCCGTTGTACCAGTCCTTAGGGTCAACGTTCTGCTTTACCTCTTTCCATTCGGGGTCGTTTGTAAGGTCGTTCGCCACGTCCGGGTGAATGATAGCTACATAGCAGCCGTCCTTAAGCGGCTGAGCGTTGTTGCGCTTCAGCGTCGCAACCGCTCTCTTGACCGCGGCAACAGTGAGGTAATCGTTATTCTCATATGTTGAATTGCCTCCGACAAGCACGTTTCTGTCCGCCTTACCGTTGCCGTACTGTACATTTGTACCCGCGTTAATCTTTTCGCGTATTACGGTATCAAGCGTTCTGCCTGCCTGGTCGGCAAGCACATTCTCAGTCTCTACTATGACGTTATCGATTGCCGAAAGAGTCAGCATATCCGAAAGCGTCACATAATCGCCGTACTGCTCAACGGTTGACTCAACTGTGCTGACGTTCAGCGTATTACCCTTTGGCGTAACACCCTCGGTAAGCGGCTTGAGCGCCTTAGGGAGAGGACTGAACTTTCTGAACTCAATCGTCTTACCCGAGCCCTTCGGAATAGGCTTGTTCTGACCGAACTGCGCGTGAACCAGCTTGGGCTGCGCAAATCTTATCATTTGGCGGTCATAGTACGCTTTCATTTCGGGCGTTATGTTATTGCCGATATTATTTGTGGTGGTTGTCTGTGTATTGTATGGGATACTCAATATAATTCCTCCTTAGAAATATTTTTCTGTATGATTTTTAAAATGAAATTTTTTCGCCGTTTCTGACGCGCTTAACTATGTCGTCAAGCTCTTCATCACTTAAATCCTTGGGGTTTTTCTTAACCATTCCGCTGCCCGCGGTTCTGCCGGCGCCGTTTTCAAAAATACGCTTCTGCGCCGCGTTCTCCGCAGCAGGATTTCCTAAGCGCATCGCGCCCTTGTCCTGCTCATCTCTGTGTGCGAGATAGTACGCGTCCTCAACGCTGAGTCCGTTACCCCATACATAAGTGCAGAACGCGGGATTTTGGATTTCGCGTCTTATGTCAAAGTTCGGATTTTTCTGTGAAAACTCCTTTACCTGTCTGTCAATCTCCGCGACCTTCATATCAATATACTCCTCATCGTGCGAATTGACCTGCGGCTGCTGCATATTCTGCTGCATCGGCATATTCTGCATCATACCCTGAGGCATTCCCTGCGGCGCATAAGACGCATTGTTATATCCGCCCATATTCTGCGGCATACCGTACGGCATCTGTTCGTTAAAATTTCTGTTTTGCTTTCTGTTTCCAAATCCAAGCATTAAAATTGCTCCTTTCTAAATTTTCTCCCGGGAGTGTAAGTTGCTAAGCCTTACATTTTGTATTATACAAAAATAAAAATGCCGCATCGTGCCAACGTAGGGAATGGTGACCACACATCGTAGATGTGTGACGGCAGAAATTAACGATTGTGCGCTTAGTTTGCAATGTCTTTATGTTGAATACGCAAATAGGGATTAGGGAATAAGAATTACGCGCAATTACGCAAGCGAACATTTCCTCCGCGAATGTTTACGTTGACTGCATGGGTTTATTATGATAAAATAATTATGCGCGAGAGGGGATAACGGCGGTTGTTTCCGACACCTACCGAAAGGGGGTGTTAAAATGGATTTGAATTTGGTTTTCGGATTAATATCTTTGATTATTATTCTTGAAATCGTCAAGTACATAAAGAAATAACCGCCTACTCTGCAAAGTAGACGGTTTTAAAAAACTACTGTTTAATTTGCGGAAACAACTAAAGTTATTCCCTTTTGTGTTTTTATTATATCATTTATATATTTATATGTCAAGCATTGATTTGTTTGCGTCGGCATTAAATAATTTGTTGTTAAATTGGAATTTATGTGGTATAATTATGGCAAACTAACGACAAATACTGTGTTTCGGAGGCTTTTTGTTATGAAGGACGGATTTATAAAGTGCGCGGCGGCTGTACCGCAAATTAAGGTTGCGGATACCGCGTATAATAAAAAACAGATTATAGCTCAGGTTTACGCCGCGGCGGAAAACGGCGCTAAGATAATTTCATTCCCGGAGCTGTGCGTGACTGCATATACCTGCGGCGATTTGTTTTTGCAGGATACACTTGTCAAGGATGCGCTTGATGCAGTTTTAGATATAACCCAAAGTACCGCAAAGCTCGACATACTGATTTCAATCGGTCTGCCGCTTGCGGTCGGCAGTAAATTATACAATGCGGCGGCGGTTATAAAAGGCGGCAAAATTCTCGGTTTTGTGACAAAGACCCACCTGCCGGCGTATTCCGAATACTACGAAGCCAGACACTTTAACGTGCTTGATAAAAATACCTCCGTCAAAATTGACGGCTCTTTATATCCGGTCGGACCTAACCTGATTTTCTGCGCCGAAAATATGCCGGAGCTTAAAGTCGGGGTTGAGATATGCGAGGATTTATGGGTGACAAATCCGCCGTCGGGCGGCCTGTGCCTCGCAGGCGCGACGGTTATATTAAACCCCTCCGCAGGCGATGAAATGATTTCCAAAGCCGGCTACAGACGCAGTCTTGTAAAATCTCAATCAGCACGCTGCATATGCGCCTATCTCTATTCAAACGCGGGCGATGGTGAGTCAACTACCGATATGGTATTCTCGGGCCACAGGATAATATGTGAAAACGGTACAGTGCTGAGTGAATCGCCGCTGTTTGAGAACGGAATAGTCTATGCGGATATCGACTTAAACAAGCTGACGCTTGAAAGACGCAGAATGACGACTTTTAAAGAAAATGATGAAGATTATGAAAAGATATATTTTGATATAGTTATAGATAAAACCAAGCTTTGCCGTAAATTTGACGCGCACCCGTTCGTCCCCGACAACAAAAACCTGCTGCGCGAACGCTGCGAGGCGATATTTACAATGCAGGCTATGGGACTTAAAAAACGGCTTGAGCATATCGGCTGCAGAGCTGTCACAATCGGCATATCCGGCGGGCTTGACAGTACACTCGCCCTGCTCGTCACTGAAAAGGCGTTCGGTCTGCTATCACTTCCTCTCAGTGGCATCAAGGCGATAACTATGCCCTGCTTCGGCACGACCGACAGGACGCTAAGCAACGCGAAAAAGCTTGTAGCCTGCATAGGCGCGGAGCTTATAGAGGCGCCGATAAACAAATCGGTCATTCAGCATATGTCGGACATAGACGCGGACATCAACAATCATAATGTGACCTATGAAAACGCACAGGCTCGCGAGCGCACGCAGGTGCTTATGGACTATGCAAACGAGGTAAACGGAATTGTCATAGGCACAGGCGATTTAAGCGAGCTTGCTCTGGGCTGGGCAACCTATAACGGCGACCATATGTCAATGTACGGCGTTAACTGCTCAATCCCCAAAACACTCGTAAGATACCTTGTAAAATACGTCGCTGACATAAGCGAAACCGAAATGCAAACGGTACTTACGGATGTCCTCGACACACCCGTAAGCCCCGAACTGCTCCCGCCCGAGGACGGCCAAATTTCCCAGCAGACCGAGGACATAGTAGGCCCGTATGAGCTGCACGACTTCTTCTTATACAACTTCGTCCGTCTCGGCTTTACCAAATCAAAGGTTCTGCGCCTTGCAAAAGAGGCGTTCGGCGAAAGGTTCAATGATGAGATAATAAGCAAGTGGCTTGATATATTCTGCCGCAGGTTTTTCAGCAATCAATTCAAGCGCAGCTGTTTACCCGATGGGCCGAAAGTCGGCTCGGTTACGCTTTCGCCGAGGGGCGATTGGCGTATGCCATCGGACGCTGAAATGCTTTGGAGGTAGGAGAGTAATTATGAAAATACACCAAAAATTTATTACGCTTTTTATCGCGCTCCTGATTGCTGCAAATCCACTTTGCGCTCTCGCAGAAGATATAGGCGTTTATATAGACGGCAGCAGAATGACATTTGACTTAGAGCCATATATGAAAAACGACAGAGTTATGGTTCCTATGCGCGGGATTTTTGAACATCTCGGCGCAGAAGTAATTTGGGATGATGCGACGCGAAGCATAACCGTGAAGAGCGACAGCGTAACCGCATATCTCACAATAGACGAAAGTGCATTCTATATAAACGGCGCGCCTTCATATACCGATGCGCCGCCCGAGCTTTGCGGTAACAGAACGTTTGTTCCGCTTCGCACGGTGTCCGAAATGTTCGGCTGCGAAGTCAACTGGAACGGCGAAAAAAACCGCGTTGATATTAGCACGAATAAGACGGCTTACTATCCCGGCGGCGATAAAATCCCCGACTTCGGCGCGTGCTTTAATCTTTCGCCCACAGCTGTGATTGATGGCAGTATTTACACCTATGACATAAGCTCTCTTTCGGTAAGTCCCGAAGAAAAATATGCCGAAATTATGGCCGCGGCGGGCTTTTTAAAGGTCGCCTCAGACAGTTATACCGTGTTTTCAAGAAGCGATGTCACGGTACTTGCAGGCAGAGCAAACGGAATGTTCAGAGTGGTAATATCAAAAGAATAGCTTTTAAACGGAATATTGCATAAATTGCCAAGAATTTATTGTGCGTATTCACAAACTGTTAAACACTTTTTAACGGAATATTCCCCCATAAATTTTGTATGGTGATATAATATGTATTGTAACAAGGAGTTGTTACAAAATAAAACATAACTCCCTCCCTTTTTAATTTTTGGAAAGACCGCGCGGGCGGCCTTTCTTTTTTTATAAAAGCTGTTGCGTAAATCTTTTATATGTGTTAAAATAAGTATATATTATTTCGGGAGAGAGAGTATGCGCAAAATTCTGAGCCGTACAAGGCGGGCAATTGACGATTATCATATGATTGAGGACGGCGACAAGATTGCCGTCGGGGTCTCGGGCGGCAAAGACAGCCTGACACTTTTATGCGCTTTGAGTGAGCTTCGCAGGTTTTATCCCAAAAAATTCAGCATTATAGCCGTATCGCTCGATATGGGCTTCGGCAATATGGATTTTTCGGGCGTTAAGCGCCTTTGCGATGAGCTTGACGTGCCGTATATCCTCAAAAAGACCGACATTGCAGAAGTTGTGTTTAATGTAAGACAGGAGTCAAATCCGTGCTCGCTCTGTGCAAAAATGCGCCGCGGCGGAGTCAATGATACCGCCGTAGAGCATGGCTGCAACAAAGTCGCTCTCGGGCATCATAATGAGGACGTTCTTGAGACGTTTTTCCTCTCGCTGTTTTACGAGGGAAGGCTCGGCTGCTTTTCACCGGTCACCTATCTGTCACGAAAGGATATACACGTTATGCGACCGATGATATATGTCGCCGAGGGAGATATAAAAGGGTATTTAACCCGCGCGCGGCTGCCGGTTGTGCATAATATGTGCCCTATGGACGGCAAATCGAAGCGGCAGGAAATGAAGGATTTTATAAACAACTGCAAAAGAAAAGACAAATTTTTTAAAACCAAAATACTGCACGCAATCCAAACAGGATTGCCGGATTGGCAACTTAGCAACGCAGGGATTAGGGATTAGGGATTACGCGGGAATACGGAGCGTATCATCTTCGCCGCGACCGCAGGAACATACGCGCCTACATACCTAACAACCTGTGTTGACGATGCGGGGTCGCAGTATTCGCCGAAATACATATTTCACTCTTGGCTTTGCCCGATAAAATCGTATATGACTAATCACTTTGTTTGTAAAGGAGAATTATTATGGGAAATATTAAAAAAGTACGTAAGGCGGTAATCCCCGCTGCGGGCTGGGGAACAAGATTTTTGCCCGCGACAAAGGCTATGCCGAAGGAAATGCTTCCAATTGTCGACACACCTACAATTCAGTACATAGTTGAGGAAGCTGTCGCATCGGGAATAGAGCAGATTTGTCTTATTACAAGCCACACCAAAAAGGCGATCGAAGACCACTTTGACCGCACATTTGAACTTGAGGCTCTGCTCGAAAAAGGCGGCAAGACCGCGTATCTCAAGCAAATACGCGATATTGCCGATATGGCGGAGATTGTGTCCGTGCGCCAGAAGGAAGCAAAGGGACTCGGTCACGCGGTGCTCTGTGCTAAGGAATTTGTCGGCGATGAGCCTTTTGCTGTGCTTCTCGGCGATGACGTTGTGTACAACGAGGGCAAGCCGTGCCTTAAACAGCTTATCGACGTATACAACGAAAAGGGCGGCAGCGTGCTCGGCGTTCAGACGGTTGCGCACGAAAATATCTGTAAATACGGCTGTGTAGACGGCGGAAAGCTCGGCGACAGACTGTACTCGGTAAATGACTTAATCGAAAAACCAAAGCCCGAGGACGCACCGACGGACGTCGGAATTTTGGGAAGATACGTAATCACTCCGGCTATATTTAAAAAGCTTGAAACCACAACTCCCGGCGCGGGCGGTGAAATTCAGCTGACTGATGCTCTAAAGGCTCTTGCAAAGGATGAAGCTATGTATGCCTATGACTTTGAAGGCAGACGCTACGATGTGGGCGACCGTCTCGGATTTCTTGAGGCGACTGTTGAATACGGACTTCGCCGCGAAGATATCGGTGCTGAGTTTAAAGCATACCTTAAAGATATAATAAAGTAAATAATGATTGACCTTAAAAAAATAAAGACTTTGGCTGCACTTGCAAACAACGACTTTCACGCAAAGTACGCCGGGAATTTTCTCGGCGTGCTTTGGGCGTTTTTGTACCCGTGTGCCACGGTCGTCCTTTATTGGTTTGTGTTCCGTATCGCGCTTCACAGCGAAGCGGAGAACGGTGCGCCGTACATACTTTGGCTCGTGTCTGCGCTGGTGCCGTATCTGTTTTTATGCGATGCCCTGCCGGGAACCGCGAGCGTATTTATCGACTATTCATATCTCATTAAAAAAGTTAAGCTTGATATTGGCATTTTGCCCGCAATCAGAATTCTTTCAAACCTTATAATACATATGTTTTTTGTGCTTCTGCTGCTGATTTTGGCATTTGCACTCGGATATTTTCCGCGCTATCAAAATCTGTGGCTGATATATTACATTATCGCCGAAGTCATATTTCTCTCATCACTCGGCGCTTTGCTCTCGGTTTTAACGGTATTCATCCGTGACATACGCGGTGCTGTCAATATATTTATTCAAATAGGCTATTGGCTTACGCCCATATTTTGGAGCGCTTCATCTCTTGAGCCGCACCTCGCTCTATTAATTAAAATAATAAATCCGATAACCTATATATCCGAAGGCTTCAGACACGCAGTATTAAGCGGCGGTGCGCCCGATATGAGCTACACCGTGTACTTTTGGGCGTTAACACTAATAATTTTAACATTTGCCGCAGCCCTCTTAAAACGCCTCCGCGGCGTAATCACAGACTACGTATAAACAAAAAGGCTCCACCCGAAGGTGGAGCCTTACGTATGCTAAAATTTATTTGCCTAAAAGCTGATTGTACATATCCTGATACTTCTTTGCGGACTCTGTCCACGAGAAGTCCTGCTTCATTGCCTTCTTGACAAGAGCGTTCCACGCCTTTTTGTCGCTGAATATCTTTATCGCGTAGCGCACGGTGTGCATCATATCGTGTGCGCTGTACGGATAGAAGCTAAAGCCGTTGCCGTCGCCCGTAAACTCGTTGTACGGCTGAATTGAGTCTTTAAGTCCGCCCGTCTCACGCACAATCGGAATTGTGCCGTATGCGAGCGAGATTATCTGACTGAGACCGCACGGTTCAAACATCGACGGCATAAGGAAGAGGTCGCACGCCGCATATACTTTGTGCGCCAAATCGTTGCTGAACATAATGTTCGCCGACATCTTCTGCGGATTGCACCAAGCGTTATGCTTGAACATATTCTCGTACTTCGCTTCGCCCGTTCCGACAACGACGAGCTGAATATCCATATTCATAAGCTCGCCCATCGCCTCAGCGATGATATCAAAGCCCTTTTGGTCAACAAGACGCGAGATAACGCCAATCATTACCTTCTCACCGTCAACCGTAAGTCCAAGCTGCTCCTGAAGCTTCATCTTGTTTATCTTTTTCTTATCAAGAACCGTACGTGCGTCGTAATTATCATAAAGATATGTGTCGGTCTTTGGATTATAGGTATTATAATCAATACCGTTTAATATACCGAACAGCGACTGTGATCTTGCACTGAGCAGGCCGTCCAGTTTTTCGCCGCCCATAGGCGTCTTAATTTCCTCCGCATAGGTCGGGCTTACCGTTGTAACATAATCGGCATAGGTAACGCCGCCCTTTAAAAGGTTAGCGCAGCCGTGGAATTCGAGCTTATCTGACGTAAAATACTCTCTGCCCAGTGAGAAGAAGTCAGCCACGATATCAACCGAATAAATTCCCTGATAGCGCAGGTTGTGAATGGTGAATACCGTCTTGATGCCCTGATAGAACTCGTCCCTTACATAATAAGCATTGAGTATAACCGGAACCATACCGGTCTGCCAGTCGTGGCAATGGATTACATCCGGTTTCCAGTCAAGGTGCTTTAGTATCTCAAGCGCAGCCTTGTCGAAAAATGCAAAACGCTCAAGGTCGTTCCATTTATAGAGGTACGGGTCGCCGAAATAATACTCGTTATCTATAAAATAATAAGTAACGTTATCCTTCACAAGCTCAAACACGCCGCAGTACTTTCTTCTCCAGCCAAGCGGGATATAGATGAAGAACTTGAACTCCATCTGCTCCAAATATTCGTGCGGGATGCAGCCGTACTTCGGCATAACCACTCTAACATCATCTTTAAGCTTAGAAAGCGCAGCCGGCAGAGAACCGACAACATCGCCAAGTCCGCCCGTCTTAGCAAACGGTGCGACCTCAGATGATACCATATAAATCTTACTCATTTTTATCACTCCTTTTGAATTTATGCGTCGCCCTTATATCGAGCGACGCATAATATGACTAAACTACAATATCCTTTCCGATTACCATCGGATATGTATCCTGTCCGACAAGCTTCTTGCCGCTCCTTAAGATAACTCCCTTATCAAATATAACATTTTCAACAAGGCAGTTTTCCATAATTTCAGAATTCTGCATAAGGATACAGTTCTCAACAACCGCGCCCTTTGCAACGTGCACGCCGCGGAACAGAATACTGTTCTTAACCGTGCCCTCTATCTTGCAGCCGTCTGCGATGAATGAATTTTCCATCTCCGCGGTCTTTGCGTACTTTGTCGGAACAGTGTCCTTTATCTTTGTATATATCGGCTTATCTGTTGTAAGACCGAACAGTTCGTCTCTTACGTCCTTTTTAAGTAAATCAAGATTAAATCCGTAGTATGACTGAATACTGTCAATCTTCGTAAGGTATCCGCTGAACTCGTACGCGTTAACGCTCATCGACGATATCGCCGGGAGCAGAATATCTTTCGATATCTGGTGTTTGCCGTGTGTCGAAGCATATTCAACAAGCTCCATCAGCGTCTCGCGCTTTGTGATAAACATATGCATATACGAATTGTCTGTAACCTGCTTGCTCGGATAAATATGAAGGTCTTTAACCGCACTGTTCTTATCCACTTCAAGCAGTATGTGTCTTTTTATATCCTTATCGCTTATCTTGCCGATTTTATTGTAGACGAGTGTGAAATCCGCACCGCTCTTTATATGCGCGTCCAAAACATCGTCTAAATCAATGTTGCAGATTGTGTTACAGTCTGTGCAGAGCACATACTCCTGTGTACTTTTTGAGAGAAATCCCATAATACCGTTTAATGTATCAATACCGCCCAAAACGTCAACCGACGATTCGCCAGTATCCTTCGGCGGGAGTATGTAAAGACCGTCGTCCTTTCTGTCCATATCCCACGCCTTGCCGGTACCTAAGTGGTCAGTCAGCGACTGGTAATTGACCGGTGTCGTAATTCCAACCTTTACAACGCCCGAATTAACCATATTGGACAGCATAAAATCTATAACCCTGTATCTTCCGCCAACCGGAACAGCCGCAAGTGCGCGCAGGCTTGTAAGCTCGCCCATACTCGCCTCGGGATTTTCGGAGAATATAACTCCAAGCATATCATTCTTCATTTTAAATCACCTCAACTAATTATTCTTTACTAAATATTCCCGCTTTAAATATCAGCGGTAACCATACAGCATACGCCAACCTTTTTGCTTCCGCCGATATTGACTCCCGGACCGATAAGCGTAATATCATCGCTGCAAATCTTTGTGTTGTGATATTCACAGTTTGCATCGTCCTCGGTGCTTCCGATTTTAGCGTCCTTGCCGATTACAGCATCAGAACCGATTATCGCCTTGTTAACGCTTGCGCCCTCTTCAATCACAGCGCCCGGCAGAATTATCGAATCCTTAACGGATGCGCCTTTTCCGACCGTTACGCCCTCAAACAGGATTGAGTGCTCAACCTTGCCGTAAATCTCACAGCCCTCTGTCGAATAGCTGTTCTTTATAACTCCGCCTTCGCCTATGTACTGCGGCGGCTTAACCGGATTTCTGCTGAATATCTTCCACATATCGTCATCAAGGTCGCAGCCCGGATTATCGTCCAAAAGCTCCATATTCGCTTCCCAGAGACTCTGAATTGTACCAACGTCCTTCCAGTAACCGTCAAATCTGTGAGCCATCAGCTTCAGTCCGTCGCCGAGCATTGCAGGTATGATGTTCTTGCCGAAATCGTTCTCAGACTCCTCGTTAGCCTCGTCCTCTGTAAGATACTTTTTAAGAACCTCCCACGAGAAGCAGTAAACGCCCATTGATGCAAGGTTGCTCTTCGGATTTGCCGGCTTCTCCTCAAACTCAACAATCTGCATATTATCGTCGGTATTCATAATACCAAATCTCGGAGCTTCCTCCCACGGAACCTCAATAACCGCGATTGTCGCGTCGGCATTAGCCGCCTTATGCGCCTGAAGCATTTTGTTATAGTCCATCTTATATATATGGTCGCCCGAAAGAATAACCACATACTTGGGATTGAACTGCTCCATAAATCCTAAGTTCTGATAAATTGCATTTGCCGTGCCCTTATACCACTCGCCCTTTTCAGCCGATGTGTAAGGCGGAAGTACAAAAACTCCTCCGTTTGTACGATCCAAATCCCACGGCTGACCGTTTGCGATGTAAGTATTAAGCTCAAGCGGCTGATACTGTGTAAGTACGCCGACAGTATCGATACCCGAGTGGGTACAGTTACTGAGCGGGAAATCGATAATTCTGTACTTACCGCCGAACGGCACTGCCGGCTTGGCAACATTCTGGGTTAAAATTCCGAGACGGCTTCCCTGTCCGCCCGCAAGAATCATAGCCACACATTCTTTTGACCTCATTTATAATCTCCTCCTATTTTCTTCCCCTCAAAGCCGGGGAGGCTATTTTATACTGATTTAATTCCGGCTGCCTCAACCTTTAATACAAGACAAACCTATGAATTCTTCATTACCCGCAGCGGATAATATCCGACCCTACGATTTAGCTTTATCGGTCTTCTTCGCCGCCGTGGTTTTCTTTGCGGCAGGCTTCTTTGCCGCTGTAGTCTTTTTGGTTGTCGTTTTCTTTGCAGCCGGTTTTTCGGCGCCCACAACCTTGGTAGTCTTTCTTGTACGCTTAGTAAGCGGCGACTTTTTAAGATAAAGCGCTGTGAGCGGCGGCAGAACTATGTCAACCGAATACTCAAACTCATCACAGGGTATATTCTTTGTATGATAAACCTTTGTGCCGCTTCCGTCTCCGCCATATTTCTTGTCATTGCTGTTTAAAACAACGGTATAATCTCCCGGCTCGGGTACGCCCACGGTATAAAGTGCGTGACCTATAGGCGTAAAGTTCAGGACGACCATAATTTCCTCTTTCTCATCCTCGCTGCGTCTTAAATACGCTAAAACGCTGTTGTCCGCATCGCTTGCCTTAAGCCACTTAAAGCCCTTCCACTCGCCCTGCTCGCGCTCTATCTCGTAGAACGAACGGTGCTCCTGATAGAAGCGTCCGAGTTCTGATGAGAACTTAGCCATACCGCGGTGAAGCTCATATTCGTCAAGCATCCAGTCGAGCTGTTCGGCAAAACGCCACTCAACAAACTGACCAAACTCGCCGCCCATAAACAAGAGCTTCTTGCCCGGGTGCGAATACATAAACGCATACAAAAGCCGCAGCTCCGCGAACTTCTCCTCATACGTTCCCCACATCTTATCGATAAGGCTGCGCTTACCGTGTACAACCTCATCATGCGAGAGCGCCAAAATATAATTCTCTGCAAACGCGTACATCATAGGGAAGGTAAGCTTACTATGGTTACCCTTTCTGAAATACGGGTCGCACTGCATATAATCAAGCACATCGTGCATCCAGCCCATATTCCACTTAAAGTTAAATCCGAGACCGCCCTCATGCGCCGGTGCGGTAACTCCGCCCCACGCAGTGGACTCCTCCGCAATCATCATAACGTTAGGCAATCTCTCGAACACAGCCATATTGAGCTTTTGCAGGAACTCAATCGCCTCAAGATTTTCCTTGCCGCCGTACTTATTCGGCAGCCATTCGCCTTCACGTCTATTATAGTCCAAATAAAGCATACTTGACACCGCGTCAACGCGCAGCCCGTCAAAGTGGTATTCCATAAGCCAAAACAGAGCGTTTGATATAAGGAACGACCAAATCTCGGTCTTTGTCCAGTCAAACACCAACGTGCCCCATTCCTTATGCTCGCCGCGGCGGCTGTCGGGATGCTCATACAAACACTCGCCGTCAAACTTCGCAAGAGCATATGCGTCGCGCGGAAAGTGCGCGGGCACCCAGTCCATAATTACTCCGATGCCGTTTTCGTGACACATATCTATAAAATACTTGAGCTCGGTCGGCTGACCGAAACGGCTGTTCGCGCTGTAATAGCCCGTTACCTGATATCCCCACGAGCCGTCAAACGGATATTCCGCAAGCGGCATAACCTCAATGTGAGTGTAGCCAAGCTTTTTCACATACGGAATAAGTTCGTCCGCCATTTCGCGGTAAGTGAGATATGTGCCGTCCTCGTGCGTTTTCCACGACGCGAAGTGCATCTCGTAAATATTTATCGGCGCGTTATACGGCGGCGTCTTGCTGCGCTTTTCAATCCACTCCTCATCGCCCCACTCATATGTGAGATCCGCCGTGATTGAAGCGTTGGCGGGCCTGATCTCGCTGTAGAACGCATACGGGTCTGCCTTTAAAATTATATCGCCGCGAAACGTTTCAATACTGTATTTGTAGCACTGCCCCGGCTCAACACCCTCGATAAAAACCTCCCAGATGCCCGAGTTCATATGCTTATACATTCTGCCCTTATTTCTGTCCCATCCGTTGCCGTCACAGACAACCGAAACACTCTTCGCGTGCGGCGCCCAAACAGCAAACAGATATCCGTCCTTCCCCGCGAACGATTTGCCGCGGTGTGCGCCGAGCATACGGTACGCCTCATAGTTAACGCCCTGATTAAACAAGTACATAGGCGCGTCATCTATATAAGTACCGGCCTCTCTCTTTAAGTTATTATCATCTCTGTAATCATTAAAGTCTCTCATTGCCGTCTCCTAATTACTTTATTCCTATGTTAATTTTAACAATAACATTGTACCATAAATACTAATTTTTGTCTATTTTAAATACAGAGAAAACTGCACAAATTATGCAGTTATTTTTTGTACGCATTGTTCAATTATACGCTGTATTTGATTAAAAGTTTGTCGAATTTGCCGCAAAATAAAATTTACTTTCGCATATCCTCAATATTCTTAAGAACACGCCTTAAATCCGCATCATAACGGACTTTTCGCAATGCTTTGCATATCATTTTCCGCCGCAGCGCATCAAATTCCATAAGCTGCGGACGGTCCGCTGTAATCCTAAGCTCCGCGTCTCTTGAGGTGAGCGACATATCGTGAAACCTGTACAAATAAAACGGTTCATCGAATACCGTATGTATAATATCAAATACCTCATTCATACGCATCCAGTAGTCGTAATCCTCTATTCCAAAACAGCTCTCCGAATATTCGCCTATAAACTCCGCGGCGGACGCGCGGTACATAAACGCCGCACCGATTGTGTTGTTCGCCTCAATATTTAACCGGGCGGTGCTCCTCGGCAGCATTACATTTCCGCTCAGAGGCGGAAACTCGTACCACCCCTTGCCGCGCAGGATTTTTCCGTCATTGTCAATCAGCCGTATATTTCCGTAAACCATAGCCGCATTACTTCGGCGAACAAGCTCTGCCCTCATCTTTTCGAGAAACTTAGGCTTCATAATATTATCGTGGCTTATCCATGTATAAAACTCGCCCGTTGCCGCCCTAAATCCCGTATTTAAGGCTGCGGGCAGCTTTTTGTTTTCGCCGTGGCAAATAAGCGTAACGCGCTCATCGACTGCCGCAAATTTTTTCGCAATCTCCCGGCTTCCGTCACGGGAACCGTCGTCTACTATAATAAGCTCAAAATCGGCACAAGTCTGTGAAAGTACCGAGCGTACCGCCGTTTCGAGATATTTTTCTCCGTTATAAACCGGCAGCACAACCGAAATAAACCCGCTTTCCCCTGCGGGCGCGAGCATATTAATATTAATTTTTCTTTTGACCTCCGCTTTAAAGTTCAAAAAC
>UQOT01000003.1 GCA_900542675.1 uncultured Eubacteriales bacterium
GCTTCTTTTATCAATGCTGAATATTTTAGTATGGCAAAAAGCCCCGAAATTATAAATATAATATCCGCCCCTACGGTAGGGTGATACATTCGCGGCGAAAATGATACGCGAATTATTCCCGCGTAGTACCTAATTACTATGTTCCTACGTCCGGGCGTCTCTCAAAAGGCAAATAATTTACTGTTGACAAAATACGCATAATATAAGATAATATAATAAGACAGTAAATTTTGTAAGATACAGAAGGAGAGTAAGCAATGAAGAAAAGAGAGGATATTCATAAGGTCCTGATTATCGGTTCTGGTCCCATTATAATAGGACAGGCTTGTGAGTTTGACTATTCGGGCACGCAGGCGTGTAAGGCTCTTAAAAAGCTCGGCTATGAAATCGTGCTGGTTAATTCAAACCCCGCAACGATTATGACCGACCCCGAAACCGCAGACGTTACATATATTGAGCCGCTTAATGCTGAGCGTCTTTCTCAGATTATTGAGAAGGAACGCCCTGACGCGCTTCTTCCGAACCTCGGCGGTCAGTCGGGACTAAATCTCTGCTCCGAGCTTGCAAAGACAGGCGTCCTTGAAAAGTACGGAGTTAAGGTAATCGGTGTTCAGGTTGACGCAATTGACCGCGGCGAGGACAGAATTGAGTTTAAAAAGACAATGAACAGCCTTGGCATAGAGATGGCGCGCAGCGAGGTTGCGTACTCGGTTGACGAGGCGCTTGCCATTGCCGATAAGCTCGGTTATCCGGTTGTTTTAAGACCCGCCTACACAATGGGCGGCGCGGGCGGCGGCCTTGTTTATAACAAGGGTGAGCTTAAGACCGTGTGTGAACGCGGACTGCAGGCAAGTCTTGTCGGACAGGTTCTGGTTGAGGAGTCGGTTCTCGGCTGGGAGGAGCTTGAGCTTGAGGTTGTCCGCGACTCAAAGGGTAATATGATTACCGTTTGCTTTATTGAAAATATCGACCCGCTCGGCGTTCACACGGGCGATTCGTTCTGCTCGGCGCCTATGCTTACTATTTCCGAGGACGTTCAGAAGGAGCTGCAGCGTCAGGCGTATAAGATAGTTGAGGCGATTGAGGTTATAGGCGGAACGAATGTTCAGTTCGCCCGTAACCCGGAGGACGGCAGAATAATAGTTATAGAAATCAATCCGAGAACCTCGCGTTCGTCGGCACTTGCATCAAAGGCGACGGGCTTCCCGATTGCGCTTGTTTCGGCAATGCTCGCTGCGGGACTTGACCTTTGCGACATTCCGTGCGGCAAGTACGGCACGCTTGATAAATACTATCCTGACGGCGATTATATAGTAATCAAGTTCGCGAGATGGGCGTTTGAAAAGTTCAAGGGTGCGGAGGATAAGCTCGGCACTCAGATGCGCGCAGTGGGCGAAGTTATGAGTATAGGCAAGACATATAAAGAGGCGTTCCAGAAGGCGATACGCAGTCTTGAAACAGGTCGCTACGGTCTCGGCGGCGCTAAGGATTTTGCGGAAAAGTCTCTTGATGAGCTGCTCGCTATGCTGCACAATCCGAGCAGCGAGAGACAGTTTATTATGTACGAGGCTCTGCGCAAGGGCGCTACAGTTCAGCAGCTTTGGGAGCTCACAAAGATTAAGCATTACTTTATCGAGCAGATGAAGGAGCTGGTCGAGGAGGAGGAAGCGCTCAAGGCATATAAGGGCAGCGTTCCGCCGAAGGATGTGCTTGAAAACGCCAAGAAGGACGGATTTTCAGATAGATATTTAGCGGGCTTACTCGGAGTTTCAGAGACAGATGTAAGAAACTCAAGAACAGACGCCGGCATAGTTGAGGCGTGGGAAGGCGTTCACGTCAGCGGAACTGAGAACGCGGCGTACTATTATTCGTCATATAATATGGAGGATAAGAACGACACATCATCAGACAGACCCAAGATTATGATTTTGGGCGGCGGACCGAACAGAATAGGTCAGGGTATTGAGTTTGACTATTGCTGTGTTCACGCGGCGATGGCATTAAAGCGTCTCGGCTTTGAGACGATAATCGTAAACTGTAACCCCGAGACGGTATCGACCGACTATGATACATCGGATAAGCTGTATTTTGAGCCGCTGACGCTTGAAGATGTACTCAGCATACACGAGAAGGAAAAGCCTGTCGGCGTAATTGCGCAGTTCGGCGGTCAGACGCCGCTTAACCTCGCTGCGGAGCTTAAAAAGAACGGCGTGAACATCTTGGGCACAACGCCCGAGACAATAGACCTCGCAGAGGACAGAGATTTGTTCCGCGAGATGATGGATAAGCTCGGTATTCCTATGCCGGAGTCGGGTATGGCTGTAAACGTTGATGAGGCAATTAAAATTGCCGGGGAAATCGGCTATCCCGTTATGGTTCGTCCGTCATACGTGCTCGGCGGCCGCGGTATGGAGGTCGTTCACGATGAGGAGAGCCTGCGCGTGTATATGGCGGCTGCGGTTGGTGTAACGCCCGACAGACCGATACTTATAGACAGATTTTTAAGTCACGCAACAGAGTGTGAGGCAGACGCGATAAGCGATGGTGAAAACGTGTTTGTCCCTGCGGTTATGGAGCATATCGAGCTTGCGGGAATTCATTCCGGCGACTCGGCGTGTATTTTGCCGTCGCTCAATATACCTGAAAAGCACGTTGAAACTATAAAAGAGTATACAAGAAAGATTGCAAAAGAGATGAACGTCCGCGGACTGATGAATATGCAGTACGCGATAGAGGGCGATAAGGTCTATGTGCTCGAGGCAAACCCGAGAGCGTCAAGAACCGTTCCGCTCGTATCAAAGGTATGCGACATCCGTATGGTACAGCTTGCAACAGAGATTATCACTATGCCGCTGACCGGAAATTCCTCGCCCGTAGCTGCTTTAAAGGATAAGAAAATCCCGCACTACGGTGTTAAGGAAGCGGTATTCCCGTTCAATATGTTCCAAGAGGTTGACCCTGTATTGGGACCGGAGATGCGCTCAACCGGTGAGGTTCTCGGTATGGCGTCTACCTTTGGCGAGGCGTTTTCAAAAGCTGAGGAGGCAACACAGACTTGTCTTCCGACATCGGGTAAGGTGCTGCTTAGTGTCAGTGACCGCGATAAGGACGAGCTTTTGGAGGTTGCTCAGGGATTTTTGGACTGCGGATTTAACATCATCGCAACTGAGGGCTGCTGCAACTTCCTGAAAGAAAACGGCATAGACGCCGAGAAGATAGCGAAGCTTAATGAAGGACGCCCGAACGTGCTTGATATAATCACCAACGGCGAGGTCAGCATAGTAATCAACACGCCGAACGACAAAAAGGGCGCGGCTGACGACAGCTATATCAGAAAGGGTGTAATCAAGGGCAGAATTCCCTATATGACCACAATGGCAGAAACAAAGGCCTGCATCGCCGGTATAAAAGCAATGAAAGCCGGTTCATTCGGGGTAAAATCCCTCCAGGACTTCCACAGCGCAATAAAGTAACAGAGCAATTTAAAGAGCCTTCCAATCGGGAGGCTCTTTAATTGTAGAAAAGATTATAGAATTATTGGTACCATGAGAGGCTCCCCGTAGGGGCGCCTTTTAATATTTTTATTCTTCGCCGTTCCAGCAGTAGGTACACAGCTTGTCTTTTTCAATTCCGACGGAATTCATCAGGTCGTCAAGGCGGTGATATGCAAGCGATGTGAAGTGCAGTTTTTCACCTATCTTTTTAACCATAAGCTTGTACTTTTCGCTGTCGGGGTCGGTATATTGCTTGAGCGTTTCCGCGTCAGGGTCGCAGCCTTCGATTTCCTTAATCGTGCGGCGCGTTATAAGCTCCATTTCCGATGTTGAACGCGAGAAGTTCAGGTATTTGCAGCCGAACAGCAGCGGAGGACACGCAGACCTTATGTGTACTTCCTTTGCGCCGCTCTCGTATAAGAATTCGGTTGTCTCGCGGAGCTGTGTGCCCCTTACGATTGAGTCGTCTATAAACAGAAGGCTTTTGCCTTCAATAAGGTCGTGTATCGGAATAAGCTTCATCTTTGCTATAAGGTTGCGCTTACTCTGATGCGTCGGCATAAACGAACGCGGCCACGTTGGCGTGTACTTGACAAACGGGCGTGAATAAGGTACGCCTGATTCGTTTGCATAGCCAATCGCGTGAGCAACACCCGAGTCGGGGACACCTGCGACAATATCAGGCTTCGCGGCGTTTCTCTCTTTGTCTCGGCGGGCTAAGTAATTTCCGCAGTTATAACGCATTTTTTCAACGCTTATACCTTCATATGACGATGACGGATAGCCGTAGTATACCCAAAGGAAGGTACATATCTTCATATCCTTGCCGGGCGCTGCCAAAGTCTTAACATCGTCGGGCGTAATCACGACAATCTCACCCGGGCCTAACTCTTTATAATCTGTATAGCCGAGGTTTAAGTATGCAAAGCTTTCAAAGCTCGCACAGAAGCCGTCGGGCTTTTTGCCGATTACTATAGGCGTTCTGCCGTATTTGTCACGTGCAGCGTAAATTCCCTTTTGGGTCAGTATAAGCATACTCAGCGAGCCGTCAATGATTTCCTGCGCGTACTTTATGCCTTCTATAAAGTTTTCTTTTTGGTTAATGATTGCCGCGACAAGCTCGGTTTGGTTAATCTCACCGTTCTGCATCTCAAAAAAGTGAGTGTTTTTCTTGATAATAATGTCGGCTATTTCTTCAAGATTATTAATCTTGCCGACGGTTGTAATCGCAAAGGTGCCGTGATGCGAACGCACAAGAATGGGCTGCGCTTCAAAATCCGAAATACAGCCTATACCGAGTTTACCGCTCATAGTATTTGACTCCTTGCGGAATTTTGTCCTGAACGGAGCATTTTCAATATTATGAATTGCTTTGTCAAAACCGGTTTCCTCGTTGTACACCGCCATTCCCGCACGACGTGTACCAAGATGTGAATGATAGTCTATACCGAAAAATAAGTCGAAAACACAATCGTCCTTAGATGCTGCGCCGAAAAATCCGCCCATAAAACTTTTACTCCTTTTCAAATACGTTAATTTTTAAAATTTTTCGCAAATATACTATATTATAACACAATATCTTTCATAGTTCAATCTTTATTTTGCTTTTGTTAACTTTGCATAAAGATTGCTAAAATATTGGGTTAAAACGATAATGTAATATATGTAAAATTACAAGTTGTAATTTGTAGGATTTGGTGATATAGTATAAATGGTGGAAGTTGGATTTATTGAAAATTTGGAGGTTCCATAATGGATATAGCATTGCAGATACTTGCCCTTTTTGGCGGGCTTGGAATGTTTTTGTTCGGAATGAATACCATGAGTACCGGCCTTGAGCGTGCGGCGGGGGACAAGCTTCGCAGCATAATGCAGAGGGTCACGGGTAATTTAATTAAATCGGTTTTACTCGGTGCGATTGTTGCAGCGCTTACGCAGTCGTCGTCGGCGACAACCGTTATGGTCGTCGGCTTCGTCAATGCCGGCATTCTGACGCTTACTCAGGCTGCGGGTATTATAATGGGCGCTAATATCGGAACGACGATAACGGCGTGGATACTCAGCCTTAACGATTTGCCGGGTGACGTATGGTATCTCACTGTAATTAAGCCGACCACTCTTGCACCTCTCGCGCTGATTATCGGCGCAGCGCTTCTGTTCTTTTGTAAGAAAAAGAACATCAAGACTATCGGTGAGTTTTTAGTCGGACTCGGTCTTATCTTTAAGGGTATGGAGTATATGTCTGATTCTATGGAAGTCGTATTTAACGCGGTTCCGTCACTCCAGAACCTATTTGCGGGACAGACCAATCCGCTTACGGGACTGTTAATCGGTACGGGCGTTACCGCGGTTATCCAGTCAAGCGCAGCTTCGGTTGCTATGCTTCAGGCTGTCGCCTCGAGCACGACGGTTGTGTTTGCAACGGCATTCCCGATAATTATGGGTCAGAACATAGGTACTTGTGTTACCGCGCTGCTTTCGGCTATAGGAGCAAGCAAGAACGCTAAGCGCGCGGCAATGATACATCTTTATTTTAATATAATCGGCTCGCTTGTATTCTTCGTGCTGATTTACGGAATACAGCTTACGGTTGGGCTGCCGTTCTGGAGCAGTCAGGTTAACGCTACGGATATATCGATTTTCCATTCGGTGTTTAATATTTCGTCAACGCTGCTTTTGCTGCCGTTTTCCAAGGTTTTGGTATGGCTTACACAAAAGTCTATCAAGGACTCAGCAAAGGCGGAGGAGGACAGTCCGTTTGCACTGCTCGACGACCGTTTCCTTCAGACGCCGTCTATCGCTATTGAGAATACTCACACCGTTATGTCGGATATGTGCGGTATTGCGAAGGAGAACGTTATGCTCTGTCGAAAAATGCTTAAATCAAGGGATATGAAGTATTCCGAGAAAATGATGGAGAATGAGGACTTGCTCGACGAGTACGAGATTAACCTCACGGCGTACCTTACCAAGGTGTCCGATTTGCAGCTAAGTAACTCTGATAACGAGCGTTCTGCTGCGTACTTCCATCTGGTAAATAATATAGAGCGTATAGGCGATTACTGCGATAATATCCGCGATAGCATAGAAAAGGTAATAGGCGGACATATCGACTTTACCGAGGAAGCCGACCATGAGCTTAATGTGCTCTTCAATGCGGTTGACAATATAATGGAAATCACGTTTCAGGCGTTTACGTGGGATGATATGGCGCTTGTGTGCAAGATAGAGCCGCTTGAAGAAGTTGTTGACAGAATACAGGAAAAGCTCGAAAAGGCGCATATGAAGCGGCTTAAAAAGCATAAGTGTTCGGTTGAGGCGGGCGTAACTTTCCTTGAGATAATAAGCAATATGGAGAGAATATCGGATCACTGTTCAAATATCGGTGTTGCAATTATGCAGGCGCGCGCCGATGAACGTGCAATCGACCGCCACGAATACCTGCGCCGCTTACACTCCGAAATGCCCGGAAAGTATAAAGAGGACTACGATTTCTATAAACATAAATACGCACTTTAAAGCACAGCCGTATAATTCAAAACGCGTCGGAGAATTCTCCGGCGCGTTTTGTTTATAAAAAGTTTATTTTTGTTTAGAAAGTTTTTAGAAATGTGTTAGATGTTTTTGAGGTTTGGGTTTTATACTCTAAGCATAGAGTGAAGCTCGGGCATACGCTCTAACGAAAAACTCAAAACAAAAAACTTCTGAATTTAAAATCTTTATGAAAGCGAGGTATCATTATGAAAAAGACGAAGAGCAGACTTATACGCGCGGCTGCGTGTATTGGGGTCGGTGCGGTTGTACTGACTACCGCAGTATTTGCGAATTTTGATAACGCTAACGGATATTCGACTATCAAGACCGCAGCTAAGAACAGCTTGTTCGCCGATAACTATACTGCAGCTATCAAAGGCGACATAAGTCTTGATAACGAAAGCCGGATGGGGCTTGATTATGTTATTAAGGTGGATAAGGATGGAAACCCCAAATATAAGTCGGAGGCGCTGACAGACAGCTTTTATGAAAACGATAACCGGCTGAGTTCTACGATTATTCAGGACGGATACAAGGCGTATGAATATAGGTTGAGCGGTAAGTCAATTAAAGAAAAATATCCAATGACAATTTACAGCAGTGATATAACCGAGACTTTAAGCCGTGACAATGAGGTTGCGGTTAAAAGCGTCAACTTCGCAGAGTCACTTTGCGATACACTGATTGGGGATATTAAAAATAACATCGTTCTGGTAAACAACTCCGACGATACGAGAACGTATAGTCTCAATATGTCGGGCGAACAGCTGCCTAAGTATGTTACGGCCGCATTTTCTTTGTTTACTGCTGCAATCCGCACTCAGAACGAGGATATTGAAGCTACTTACGGAGATGAGGCGGGAATGATTTTTAACGAAATTATGCTGAATGAGAATGAGCCGTATATAAATTGTGTCAACGGAAATATTGTGATTGACAGTCACGATAGAATTACGGGATTTGACGGCAAGGTTGTCTTGACGGGCTATGATAATGACGGAAATTACAGAGATATAACCTTCAGCATTAACCTAAACGTCAGTGATTACGGTACAACCTCGATAGAGTCGGTTAACCTTGATGAGTATAAGGATTACACAACCGGTATGCATAGTTATAAATATTCGGACGATAGTATTGAGGTTGAAGGTGATGAAACTCAAGTTGTGATTGACGGAGCCGAGGCTCAGGAGGATTAACAATTATTTCGTAAGACATAGGAGGCTAAAGAGTCTCCTATGTCTATCTGTGCTTAAAGAATAACGGAAAGGCGGTAGGACAATGGCAAAGACAGTGCTTTCGATAAGTAATCTTAAAAAGCTTTACAGAAACGGACGCGGCGTTGAAGATTTTTCGATTGACATAAATGAGGGCGATGTTGTGGGCTTGTTAGGCCCCAACGGTTCGGGAAAGAGTACGGTAATGAAGGCGGTTATGGGACTTGTTGGCATAGACAGCGGCGATATAAAGATATTTAATTATGATACAGACACTGAGCTTGAAAACGCTCTTGAGGACGTTGGGTGTCTGATTGAGTCGCCGGCTCTTTATGATAATTTGAGTGTTTATCAGAATTTAAAGCTTGCGTCACGGTATTATCCAAGGCTTGATAAGGCGCAAGCAAGGTACAGAATTGATGAGGTATTAAAGCTTGTAAACCTTGACAGATACGCGGGTGATAAAGCAGGGCGTCTGTCTCTCGGTATGCGCCAGAGGCTGGGAATTGCCCTTGCGCTTTTGGGGAAACCGCGACTTATCATACTCGACGAGCCGACTAACGGGCTTGATATTGAAGGTGTTGTGCATATTCGGAGCGTAATTAAAAATCTTGCGGAAAAAGAGAACGTCACTTTCTTAATTTCAGGTCACGTTGCGGCGGAGCTTGAAAAGGTGTGCAGCAAGGCCGCCGTAATATACTGCGGAAGATTGTGTTCATACGAGGATATGGACAAGATTTTGGCGGAAAATCCATCGCTTGAGGATTACTTCCTTGAAGTTGTGGGTGCAGGAGGGGAGTAAGAAAAATGAAAAAGGTTTTTGGATGCTTTAAAAATGAATGTACCAAGCTGTTCTCGCGGAAGAAGTATTATGTATTTATGATAATTGAGATGCTTATTTGTTTTGTTACGGTTTGCACAAAGCTCATTACATTAAAGCTCTCAGGCGGCAACATTACGCTCAGTAATGTTAGTACGCCTCTTATGGTTATGAGCCTGTTTTACTCTGTTATCATACCGTTTATATCTATTATGGCGGTGTGCGAGCTGTTTGCGTCGGAGTTTAGCGATAAGACCATACGAAGCGTGTTTTCCCGCCCTATAGAAAGGTATAAGGTTTATATTGCCAAGACAGCGGCTGTGCTTTTTCTGGCGGTAATTAATATGGCGGTCGTGCTGCTGACTTCATCTGCCGCGGACTTTCTGGTTTCAAAAAGGCTTGTAAATTTCGGATATACTGTACTGGCGTATATGTTCGATATTGCGCCTATGCTGATTGTAATTCTTATGGCGGTAATGATTAATCAGTTTGTAAAAAGCTCGACAATGGCGATGTTTTTGTGTATAATAGTATATGCGGGAATAAGCATTGCGGAAATATTTATCCCGAGTATGAGCGGACTTGTATTCACGGGATTTATGCAGTGGCATAAGATATGGCTCGGCGGCGGAATGCCGTTTATGGCGGTGTCGTTTAAAGCGCTTTTGCTTATAGGCTACGGAATGATTTTCGGAGCTATCGGGTATTACATCTTCCGCTTTAAAGAATGTTAAGCTTGCTGTAGGAGTTTTTGATATGTCCATAAAGACCAAGTTTTATGTTTCATCGATAATAATGCTGGTATTGCCGGTTTTGATAATGGCGCTCATAACGGCGTTTATTCTGATAATCGGTTTTAGTTATTTGCCGGATATAACGATACGGGTAAACGGGATGGTTCCGACCTTTACAAATCCCGTGCTGAGACGGTATGTGCTTATGTGGATTATCGTTTTGATTGTGGCTGTAGTGGGCTGCTGTGTCGGGATAACGGCGTATCTTTCAAGAAGCATTATTCTGCCGATGAGGAAGATGTCTGAGGCGATGGAGAATATTGCAAGGGGCGACCTTGACTACGAATTTACCTGTTCCGACGCAAAAGAGATAAAAGAGGTTTATGATGCACTGGACACGCTCAGAATAAGCCTTAAAAACTCGGTCAGCGAAAGTATTGAAAAGGAAAAGCAGTACAGAATGCTTATCGCAAATATATCACACGACTTAAAAACGCCGATAACTTCGATTAAGGGGTATGTTGAAGGGCTAAAGGACGGTGTTGCCAATACTCCCGAAAAGGAACAGAAGTATCTGGATACGATTTTGTTAAAGGCAGAATTGCTCGAAAGGCTTGCGGGCAATCTTTCGGTCTACTCAAAACTCGATTTTGAAAGCGAGCCGTATGATATACGGCCCGGTGACTTATGTGCGTTTGTAAATGAAATTTTAGGTGAATATACTATAGATTTGAAAAATGCGGGAATAGAGTTTGAGACGGATGGGTTGCTTGAAAATAATCAAAAATTGCTTGTGTGCTTTGACGCGGACAAAATGCGCCGAGTATTGGTGAATGTGCTCGGCAACGCGATAAAGTATAAAAATCCCGACAAAAGCGGCAAACTGAAGGTCACGCTTGTTCACGAGGAAAGCGGAGCGCTTTTGAGTTTTGCCGATAACGGAATTGGTATTTCGGAGGAAGAAGAAAAGAAGGTCTTTGAAACGTTCTACCGCGCCGACCCTGCGAGAAATTTGGAGGGAAACGGACTCGGACTCTCAATTGCGGACAGAATAGTGCGCGACCACGGCGGTAAGATTTGGATGCGCGCAAATCCGAGCGGCGGCGTGACTGTGAATATTGCACTGAAATACAACGCTTAATTAGGGTGAAAAGGAGGGCAGTTAAGTGAGAATACTTATAATAGAGGACGACAGAAGTATCGCAGAGCTTGAGCGCGATTATTTGGAGATAGACGGATTTTCCTGCGATATAGCGGGCGATGGGAATACAGGGCTTAAAATGGCTCTTGAAAACGACTATTCGCTTGTTATAATTGATATAATGCTGCCATACCGTGACGGATTTTCGGTCTGCGGTGAAATCAGAAAGAAAAAGGAAATACCGGTTATATTTGTCTCGGCGAGAAGCGAGGACATAGATAAGGTTCGCGGCTTCGGGCTCGGTGCAGATGATTACATAGCTAAGCCGTTTTCTCCATCGGAGATGGTGGCGAGGGTCAAGGCACACATAAAGCGGTATAATAAGCTGACAAGCTCCGGTAAAAAGGCTGAGAATAAAACTATTGAGGTGCGCGGACTCACTATCGACAAAAATTCGCGTCGTGTGTATATCGGCGGAGACGAAATTATTCTCACGGTAAAGGAATACGATTTGCTGCTCTTTTTAATTGAAAACCCGAATATTGTGTTTAGCAAGGACACGCTGTTTGACCGCATTTGGGGAATGGACGCAATCGGTGACGCGGCGACTGTTACGGTTCACGTTCAGCGTCTGCGCGACAAAATTTCTCCCGGGGCGGAAAACAAGAATAAATATATTGAGACGGTCTGGGGAGCAGGATACCGTTTTAAGCTTTGATTTTGCACAAATTTTGCCGCTTCTTCATACAATGTAGTAACCAAATTGAAGGAGTGATTATTGTGCAGGAAAAACAATCTGTAAACGTTGAGGCTTGTCCCGTCTGTACGTCTCACGAAGCGACGGCGTATATGCCGGTCTCTATAGACGTGTTTGCGGAGCACGGAACACCGACTGTTGACTGCTGCGGTGACCCTCAGGTGACATTCGGCGACGTGCCGCGCGGTGGCGACAGCTCCTGTGATTTTACCGTATCGCAGAGAATTCAGATATGTATACCGATGGCGTTCGGCGCTGACGTAACGGTCGGCAGTTCGTATGTTTTAAGCGAGTCGACGGCCGTGTCTAATTGCGGGGATAACTGTAGGTGCTCGTGTGCGGACGCCGATGATGAATGTGACTAACAGTATATAAAAGCTGCCATAAGAGGGACACTGTTAAGACAGTAACTAATGATTTTTTGAATGCCGGCATAGCCTAAACTATGCCGGTATTCATTTTATTTTTGGGCGTGTGAGCCTTTTTATGTAAAATTAATTTTTCTATGATAGAAGGAATTAAATTTACAGACTTTTTCTCACACGCTCTGCAGTTTTGACACTGTACCTTATTTTTTATATTCAATTATTCGAAGAAAAATCCCGCTGTCATATCAAGATAATTTTCGCCGCTGTAATTTCCATACTTTTCTTTTACTTTCGTCTTAAATTCGTCAGCCGTTTTACAATCCGCCGAAATCTTTTTCAAATCCTCAAGATATGCAATTTTTATCTTGACGTCCTTTAAATCCTCCGGAGTGTAATGCGATGTAAGAATTAAGTCAATTCCCCTTGCGATATAATCATTAAGCTGTGTGATAATCGCGTCAGCGTGATTTGCTCCCGCAACGATGGAATGGCAGTCATGACCGAGCATATGCGTGTATACTGCGTTAATTTCAGGAATTTCAATGTCAAATGCTTCCTGTGTTTGGGTTATAACAAAATCAATACCACCGATTGTGATTTTGCCCGGTTCAATATAATCGGTTACGGTATGAATTGAGTTATCAAATACCTCGCCGAACGCGCCGGTGAAATTATCAATCAATGCTTTGCCGCCGCCGTTATGCCCGTATTCGTCCGCATTTTTTGTTGCAAACTTTTTTGCTTTGGCAAGAAATGTGCCGCCTGCCATGTGGTATGCCAAAAGTATGCCGCAAATTTCCAAATCATCAAGATACTTTTCAAGCTCTTTATTGTTATCAAAGAAGCAGGGTGACTCGATTATAACAGCCTTACCGTCCTTCTCAATAATAAACACCTCATCGTCAATGAAGTCGTTTGTCTTGTAAGCGTGAAGTCTGATTTTGCCAAAGTCATATACGTTGACCTCGCCTTTTGAAAGTTTTACGTTTGTAAATGTATTCTTATTCATAATAAAATTCCTCCATATATTTAAAAAATTGTTTCTTAGATTTTAAGATGCCGTCCGCTCATCTCTTTATCTTGATTACATTATAACAGCACCTTGAAAACCTGTAAAGTACGCACTTTTTTGTGCCGTAGTTACCAAAAGGTTACTTTTTAGAGATTATGAGGTTTTGAGAGAATAAAAATTTTAATTATAAACAAAGCTCTGTCAGCACATTTCCAATATCATCATCAATACAAATTGACTGCTGTTCTATTTCCGCAGGGCAAACTGACATACCTAAGCTGATACAAGTATATGTTGCATTTTCATTTTGCGCCGCCATTTGCCAAAACGGATATTTTATTATAGCGGGAGTGTTTGTGCCGACACCCAATTCAAGTAATAATATATTTAAGTCCTTATGACGGTTTACAAACAGCCTGTACCGTTCTGCCGCCTTATACCACCCTTCGTCTTGCACGAATGTATCATCACACCGTAAATTCATTGTCATAGGCGCGCCGCATTTCGGACAGTGCGGTATTAGCTCGGTTGGGATTTTCATATTTTTTTGCAGAGCAACCATTTTACGGACAACACTTTCATTATCGTATGTTTCATTATGGCACGGTTTTGAACATTGCCATAACCCGTAATCACCTTGCGTGTAAAACAAACGCTTTTTATCAAATCCCGCAAGCTGAAATTGGTGGTCTACATTTGTTGTCAGCACAAAATAGTCCTTGTCTTTGACAATTTCAAGCAAATCCTTATACGGCTTTCCGATTTCAACATCATAGCGGTTTATATAAATATGCCTTGACCACCAAGCCCAATATTCCTCTAAAGTGTCAAAGGGATAAAAACCACCCGAATACATATCTGTTATTCCGTATTGTTCTTTAAAATCGGCAAAATGCTTTTCAAATCTTTCTCCCGAATAAGTCAGTCCCGCCGACGTGGAAAGTCCTGCGCCGGCTCCGATTAAAATTGCGTCAGCGGTTTCAAGTTTGTTTTTCAGCAGTTCTATTTTATCCGAGTAGTTTTGCGTAGATTGCTTTGTCCTCGTCCTTAAATACATTGAAAATCACCCTTTCTATATTCGAGTTTTTAAGATATTCTTTAACCGTTTTAACAGCAATTTCAGCCGCTTTATCATTCGGGAAATGAAATTCGCCCGTTGATATGCAGCAAAAGGCTATTGATTTAATATTGTTTCTTTCTGCCGTTTCAAGACACGATTTATAGCAGAAGGTCAGCAATTCACAATCTGTTTTTGTCAGTTTTCCGCTTACAATCGGTCCTACCGTGTGTATGATGTAATCACAAGGCAGATTATATGCTTTCGTGATTTTCGCTTGTCCTGTCGGCTCGTCATAGCCTTGCTTTAGCATAATCTGTTCACACTCTGCCCGAAGCTGCACTCCCGAATAAGTATGAATTGCATTATCAATACATTTATGACACGGCACAAAACAACCGAGCATACGGCTGTTAGCGGCATTTACAATAGCGCCGCATTTTAGAGTTGTAATATCGCCCTGCCATAAACATATACGTTCTTGTATAAAAGGCAGAGCCGCCGCGTCTGTAACTCCCGTTTCTGCGATTTCAAGCTGTAAATATTCATTCTGTATTTTAAGAAATTCATCGTCTGCCTTTATAGGTGGTCTTATATTCATAAGCGAGCGCAGAAGCCGTTTTTTATCAGATATGTTTTGGGGTATTTGTATATCGGCTTGCTGTTCGTTTATGAGATAGGTTATTAAATAGTTTAATCGCTCTGTTTGCGTCATTTTCATTATTTCCTTTCTACTGCATTGGCGGGACAGATATTCAAGCAATTTCCGCAATGCAGACAATTTTTATGATTTATCATAGCTTGTTGTTCATCAATAGCAATACAATTTTGCGGACAAACCTCCGCACATTTTCCGCAAGCAATACAATTATTATTGATAAAATATCCGTGTTGTATGTTTTCCGTATTTCCGAATGAAAAATTATATCGTTCAATCGGCTTTTTTGATAGGTCAAAATATTCACACATTCCATTACATAGCTTAAAAACGGTTAGTGCTTGCCGGCTCTGTATTGTAGGATAAATCTCGTTCATATACGGATTTTCCGCAAATATACGGTCAAGTAATTTATCGCCAAGCTCTGTAACATATCCGCATACGGATATTGCAACGGAGGATAACGTATCATTTCCCTTAAAACCCGAAATGGATATATAGTTATTCTTAATCAAGCTATCATAAAATTGTTTCCCTTTTGCTGTAAGAAAATAAATCCCCTCATTATCATAAAGCATCACATCAATCACCCTTGTTTCGGGTAAACCGTATTCATTCACCGTAGCCATAACAACGGTATGAATATCTTTTTGTAAAAATCTAAAAACATCAACTGTATTCATAAAATTCCGCCTTTCCTTAATATATCTTAAAACATAAGCGTAATTTTGTAAAGTACGCACTTTATTGTGCCGTAGTTACTTTTAGGTAACTATGTTGACAAATGTGGGGGCAAACTGTATAATATATCCATACAGTATTTTTGAAACATAGTATCAAAAAAACACTTACAGGAGGTTAAGAATATGAAAAAAGAATTACCCGCTTGTCCTGTGGAAACTACTTTAATGCTAATATCCGACCGTTGGAAGGTGCTTATTATACGCGACCTATTGGACGGTACAAAGCGTTTCGGAGAATTAAAAAAATCTGTCGGAAATATCTCGCAAAAGGTATTGACTTCAAATCTCCGTTCAATGGAAGAGGACGGGCTTTTAACGCGGGAGGTTTTCCCCGAAGTGCCGCCAAGAGTTGAATATACTCTTACCGAAACAGGTTATAGCTTAAAGCCTATACTTGACTCAATGGTAAAATGGGGCTCTGATTATCAAAGCAGAAAAATGGACATTTAGAACTGCATTTTGAAGGTATGCAGTAAACTAACGCACTACCCATTTTTGAGCAATTTTGCGACCAAAAAAGTGAGTGTTTATGCGGTTTCCCAAATCCTAAATGTCCCTAAAATGCGGACATTTGTTCCGCTGCTGCGTGACATATTGGCATAGAAGAATAGCGTATCATTTTTTGATGATACGCTATTTTTAATCCTGTTTGACGGACAATTTACCTTACTGTCTTAACAGTGTCCGCCATACGGCAGCTTTTTTTGTTTTTCACAAAAGTTTCCCTTTCTGAATATTATGTAGAGAAATGTCAGACAGAAAGGAGAAGCTTTATGTTGATAAAAATTTTAATTATCGCTGCGGTTTTGATAATTCTCGCGGGGATTGTGTATTTAATCAAAATAAAAAAATTCAAGCCAAATCCCAATAAGGCGGAGCAGGAGGCAGAATTAAACGCGCTGCTTGCCGCCGCAGGATTTGCGTATGACAGAAGATATGACCATTTCTATTCGCTCAAGGATTGTTGGCAGCGCGAGACTGGTTATTGTCGACTGTACGACGAGGGTGCGCCTTCATTTAATATGGTTATGGACTGTGAACCGATAGAGTTTGAATACGGCGCAAAACGCTGGATGATTGAGCTGTGGAAGGGTCAGTACGGTATAACCACCGGAGCGGAAATCGGAATTTATAATACTGACAGGGAGGATGTAAGTACAGAAAAGTTTACGGGGACGTTTTATGACGCCGCGGACGACAGTGAGCAGATGGATATGTCGTTCATCTTGTATAAAAACGGTAAGAAGCTGCTTAAACGCAAGGAGCATCACTGGTGGCTTACAGCGTTTAAGCTGGGTGAGTTTTCGGATAAAGAGGAGCTCATTATGATTGCGAAGATAAAATTTCCAAACGCTGTTATGCGCAGCAGATTTGTTAAAGCGCTTTTAAAAATCGGTTATACCGAAAAGCAGTTCGGCGTATTTCGGAATACCGTCAAAATATGGTTTATTAAACCGCATACAGAGCAGCCGATAACTCAAACCGGTATTCAGGCAGACACTGCTCAGCATATGAATAAGGTTAACTGCGCGGCGTATAATGCCGCGACGGCAAGATATACCGACACGCTTGATAAGCTTGAGTATTTAAAATCATTCGCGCCGACGCTGTTTGATTTTATGATAAACTCACTCTATGGCAAGGCATTTTATAAGGCTTTTGAATGGCTTTTTGATTTAATTCACGGTGACAGACCGCCGGGACCTAAGCCGCCATATCCGCCTAATCCACCCTGCCGTACCTGTCCGCCCTGCCGCACGGATAATATTTGCTGCGAGTGCTGCCGTCGGCGGTGTGAGGATAGAATAAACTGTAATAAATCCGAAAGCTGATATGAAAAGGACTGCAAAAAGACTTAAGCAGGTATACAGCTCGGCGGATGTAATTAGTTTTGACAGTAAATCAAAGTTCATTATAATGAGCGATTGCCACAGAGGACAGGGCAATGGCGGCGATAATTATCTCCCGAACAGGACGCTGCACTTTGCCGCGCTTGAGTATTATTACAAAAATGGCTTTTGCTATATCGAGCTTGGCGATGGTGACGAATTGTGGGAAAATCGCAATATCTATTCGATAATCGAGGCGCATAAGGATATATTTGAGGTTATGTCAAAGTTTTACAGTGAGGAAAGATTGCATATCCTGTTTGGAAACCACGATATCGTCAAGCGCCGCAAGAGATTGCTGAATAGTATATATAAGGATTTTTATTGTGAGAGCGAGGAGTGCGCTGCTCCGCTGTTTCCGTGGCTTGAGATAGAAGAGGGGCTTGTGCTTGAAGAGAAAGACACAAAAAACAGGATTTTGCTCGCTCACGGGCATCAGGGAAACTTTTTAAACGACACAATCTGGCCGGTAGCAAGATTTTTGGTGCGATACGTCTGGAAGCCGCTTGAGCTTGTCGGATTTACCGCTCCGACAGGAGCCGCGCGAAGTCATAATAAAAAAGAGCTTATCGAGAAAAAGCTAACCGCATATGCAAACTCAAACGGTATAATGCTTATAGCGGGACACACTCACAGACCGATGTATCCCGAGCCGGGACAGAGTATGTACTTTAATGATGGCAGCTGCGTTCACCCGGGCGGTATAACCGGAATTGAAATAGAAAACGGCGAAATAACGCTTGTTAAATGGTCAGTCACCGCAGCTGAAAATTCAGCGCTGTATGTAAATCGGCAAATTCTGAAAGGTCCGAACAAAATCGCGGACTATTTTAAATAAAGCCTCCGCACCGCGGAGGCTTTAGCCTGCCGGAAAAGTAACTTTTGCAATTAGAATTGCAGATAGCGTTGCCAAACCCTGTTCCGCCCGCCGAACCCGGGCGGCGTCATCTATTGATGAGTAAATTTCTTTTTCAATGCCAACAATATCTCTGTGTCCTATAAAACAACATTTTTTCATATATAAACCTCCAAATGTTCATCTTTAGAACTCATTATAACAGATAAATGAATTAAAATCAATATTAAAGTTCAGCTTTATAACATTTGGATAAAGTATAGGCGATAAAATGAAAATATATTGGTATAACGAAAGTAAAAATATTATTGGGAAAAATCTCAAAAAAATTAGATTGGAACGCAATCTTACACAAAGCGATATTGCAGCAAAGTTACAGTTGAGCGGTTATGAATTTGACCGTATAACAATACTTAGGATTGAAAAAGGTACTCGGTTTGTTCCCGATTATGAAGTTAAAATGCTGTGCGAAGCTTTAGAAATACCGTATAGTGAGCTTTTAGATTAAAATAAAGCCGCCGCAGAATTTCTACGGCAGCTTTATTAAATTTAAAATCTGAAATCTCTTTCGCCTTGTTCGATTTTTTTGAGGTACTCTGTTGTGGTGTTACGCACTTTTTCGTTGGGGATATTTTTGAGCTCGTTTTCAATAACGGCTTCGCCCTTGCGTTTTGTATCTTCGCTTGCGTAGTCTTCAAGGTATTCCTTTAGTGTAATTAGTGCGTTCGGCTGGCAGCAGTTTTGAATTGCTCCGGACTTTGCGAGCGGCATAAAGCGGTCGCCCGTTCTGCCCTGACGGTAGCACGCTGTACAGAAACTGGGGATATAACCGAGCTCAAGCAGCCAGTTGAGAACCTCATCAAGGGTTCTTGTGTCGCTGCGGTCAAATTGTGCTGTGTTGTTTTCTTCACTCTCAGGCTCAACATAGCCGCCGACGCTTGTGCTGGACGCGCCGCTTATCTGTGAGATACCGAGCTCAAGGGCGCGTCTGCGGCTTTCCTGTGATTCACGCGTTGAAATAATCATTCCTGTGTACGGCACTGCAATCCTTATGACTGCGACTATTTTTTCAAATATATCATCGGACACTGCGTTTGAGAAGTCGTCAACATCTATATCGTCCGCCGGGCAAATTCTCGGCACACTGATTGTGTGCGGTCCTACGCCGAATGCTGCCTCGAGATGCTCAGCGTGCATTAAAAGTCCCACAAGGTCATAGCGATAAAGGTTAAGACCGAACAGTACTCCGCAGCCCACGTCGTCAATTCCGCCCTGCATAGCTCTGTCCATTGCCTCGGTATGGTACGCGTAGTCGTGCTTTGGTCCTGTTGGATGGAGACTTAAATAATTTTCTTTGTTATAGGTCTCCTGGAACAGTATGTAGGTTCCAATTCCCGCGTCCTTAAGACGCTTGTAATTTTCTACGGTTGTTGCTGCGATATTTACGTTTACGCGGCGGATAGCGCCGTTTTTGTGGTTAATACCGTATATTGTGTCTATGCACTCTAAGATATATTCAAGAGGATTGTTAACCGGATCCTCGCCGGCTTCAAGCGCAAGGCGTTTATGCCCCATATCCTGAAGAGCGATTGTTTCGGCCTTGACCTGTTCCTGCGTCAGTTTTTTGCGGCAGATGTGCTTATTTTTTGCGTGGTATGGACAGTAAACACAGCCGTTTACGCAGTAGTTTGAAAGATACAGCGGTGCAAACATAACTATTCTCTTGCCGTAAATACGCTGCTTTATCTCTCTTGCAAGATTGTACAGCTCTTGGTTTAAGTCCTCAAGCTCGCAGTCGAGCAGTACTGCCGCCTCACGGTGCGTAAGACCCTTGCACTCGCGGGCTTTTTCGATAATTGACTTTATAAGATAGCGGTTTGTTTTGTTTTCCTGCGCATATTTTAAGGTATCATTAATTTCGTCGTCGTTTATAAATTCTTCGGCTTTCATTGAGTTTACGTCATATTTGTATTCCTGCATTTTCATTCTCCTTTTAAGTTTTACATTACATTTGTGTATTGTACTTTAGTAGATACGTTTTTAATCATTCCGAGCTTGCCGGAAAGAGCCGAGATAACATTGTTCGGCGCGTCGATAACAATGTTGATTATTGCGACGCCGCGGCTTTTATACGGAATTCCCATACGCCCGACTATATATTCGCGGTATTCGTGAATTACGTCGTTTATGCGGTCGGTCATCTCCAAATCCTCAACAATTATACCGATTAAGGCAATACGATTTTTTTCTTCCATCGTCTCACTTCCCACTTAATATTTTACAAATAAAAAGCCTTCCCCGCACTGCCGCAGAGAAGGAAGAACAACCAATCAAGGCGCAGAATATCCGCACCTTAATAAATTTTTAAGTATTCCGCCTTCCCGTCCGGGCAACCCCTCGCAGTCAGTACGATTAAGATATAATTATATTATCATATTATTAATTAAAAGTCAATACAGCTTATTCAAGATATAATTCTTCATCAGAAATAGGAATTTCACCGTTTTCTTTTTCATAACGGGCGATTTCCTTTTTTATTAAATATTCAATCATATTTGTCATCGTTCGTGATTTCTCAGTTGCAATCTTCTTAATCTTTATATGATTAACAGGGTCAAGCCTGAGTGTAAATTGAGTTCTGATTACAGACATTCTTTTAGCTCCTTATGCTGTTTTACTATAAAAGTATGATACCACATTGATTTCTTTTTGTATGGTGTCTAATTGACACCAACTTTGCTAAGCAGAACAATATGCAGATAAGAAAAAGATAGCCAAACTTATTGTGAGACCGCAGTATCACTTATATCGTCGTGCTGCTCCGCTTAAGCGGAATGATATAATGGTTGATATATGCGATAAAGTTCTCGTGTTTTGGGACGGTGTTTCAAAGGGTACAAAGCATACAATTAATTATGCTAATAAAATGGGAAAGCCAATAGAAGTTATCACTATATCACAGAATTAAAAGGCGCCCCAACGGGGAGCCTTGCTTTGATTAATTACATTCTATGACATACAAAATATTACACCATTTGATTTAACATAGGTCAATATAAATTCTAAACAAAAAAAACGGAGCAAGATTTACTTGCTCCGTTGTGGCTCCTCCAGTTGGACTCGAACCAACGACCCTGCGGTTAACAGCCGCATGCTCTACCAGCTGAGCTATAGAGGAATATTTGTTGTTATTATTTCCGCAACAATAGTTATTATACTATACTTAGATATATTTGTCAATATATTTTTAAAAAGTTTTTTATATTTTTCCGGAAAAGAACTGCCGCGATTTATCGCGGCAGTTCAGAATTCGCTGTTTATTATTTCATTGCAATAGCTGCTTTTGCCTTTGCGGCAATGGTCTTAGCATCTAAGCCGTACATTTCAAGAAGCGGATACGGCTTGCCCGAACGGCCGAATACGTCCTCGGTACCGACTCTCTGCATCGGTACGGGGCAGTTTTCAGCGAGAACCTCGGCAACTGCGCTGCCGAGACCGCCCATAATGTTGTGTTCTTCGGCTGTTACAATTGCGCCCGTCTCTTTAGCTGCCTTTATAATGATATCCTTGTCAATCGGCTTGATTGTAGCCATATTAACAACTCTCGCACTTATGCCCTCTGCTGCAAGGATTTCCTTCGCTTCAGTACAAGCGGGAACCAAAAGACCGGTTCCGATAAGAGTAACGTCTGTGCCGGCTGAAAGCTCAACGCCCTTGCCGATTTCAAACTTATAATTTTCGTCGAAAATTACAGGAACCGCGAGACGTCCAAATCTCAAGTAAACCGGACCGTCATAATCGATAGCCGCTTTAACTGCGAGGTTTGCCTCAACAGCATCGGCGGGGTTTAATATAACCATACCCGGAATTGTGCGCATAAGACCGAGGTCTTCAAGGCACTGATGCGATGCGCCGTCCTCACCTACCGAAATACCGGCGTGAGTAGCGCCGATTTTTACGTTAAGATGTGGATAGCCGATAGAGTTTCTTATCTGCTCAAATGCGCGGCCTGCCGCAAACATAGCAAACGAGCTTGCAAAAACAATCTTGCCGCAGGTTGAGATACCCGCCGCTGTTGCCATCATATTGCCCTCGGCAATACCGGTGTTTATAAATCTTTCGGGATATGTCTTTTTAAAGCCGTCCGTCTTGGTTGACTTTGAGAGGTCAGCGTCCATAACGATAATGCGCGGGTCGCTGCCGTACTCAACCAAAGCGTCGCCGTATGCCTGACGTGTAGCAACTTTATCTCCGATATTGTATTTCATTATTTGTCACCTCCGAGTTCTTCGATATAAGCGTCAAGCTCAGAAATAGCCTGCGCGTACTGCTCATCATTCGGAGCAGCGCCATGCCAAGCAGCCTGACCTTCCATAAACGATACGCCCTTACCCTTTGTTGACTTTGCCAAAATAAGCGTCGGCATACCCTTTGTCTTCTTAGCTTCCTCAACTGCGGCTTCAATCTGATTGAAATCGTGCGCGTCAATGTTTATAACGTGCCAGTTGAAAGCTTCAAACTTCTTATCAATCGGAAGCGAGTTCATAACCTTTGTTATGTCACCGTCAATCTGGAGACCGTTGAAGTCAAGGAACGCGGTTAGGTTATCGAGCTTATAGTGAGCTGCGAACATAGCAGCCTCCCAAACCTGACCTTCCTCAATCTCGCCGTCACCGAGAGCGGTGAAAACGCGGTAATCCTTGCCGTCAAGCTTTCCGGCAAGCGCCATACCGTTTGCACAGCTAATGCCCTGGCCGAGAGAACCGGTTGACATATCAACGCCGTTTATCTTTTTCATATCCGGATGACCCTGGAGGTAGCTGTCAATGCTTCTAAATCCCTTGATATCCTCCTTCGGAATAAAGCCTCTCTCCGCAAGTACACCGTAGAGAGCCGGTGAACAGTGACCCTTTGACAGAACAAATCTGTCTCTGTCTGGATTTTTAGCATCCTTCGGGTCAACATTCATTGCCTTAAAATACAGATATGTAAGGATGTCGGCAATCGAAAGCGAACCGCCGGGATGGCCTGCACCCGCACTGTGAACGGCTTCAAGAGCCATTTTTCTCACATGAGCGGCGTGGATTTGTAAGTCTTTTACTTCTTTTGAATCCATTTGTGATTTCCCCTTTTATATTTTTTATTATTGTAATTATTTACTATTGCAGTATGTTAAGTTTATCACAATTTGTTGAATATTTCAATAGTTTTTTGTATATTTTACAAAAATTCTTTATAGGTTTATACAGATGATTTAATTAAAAAACAATATTGAAAGTTTTTGTCGAATATGATATAATAATGCAAATATAATTTATAGCTTAGGAGGTAACGGAAATGTTTGATGCAAAAGTAGCAGAGCTGCTTAACACGCAAATAAATAAGGAGTTGTATTCAGCATATTTGTATCTTGACTTTGCCAACTATTATACAGAGCAGGGGCTTGACGGATTTGCGAATTGGTACACAATTCAGGCGCAGGAAGAACGCGATCACGCGATGCTTTTTGTTCAGTATATGCAAAATAACGGACTCAAGGTTACATATGAAGCAATAGATAAGCCCGATAAAGCTTTCGCGGAATTGATTGACCCGCTGAAGGCGGGACTGGAACACGAAAAGTATGTCACGTCGCTTATTCACACAATTTATGACGCAGCTTACGGGGTAAAGGATTTCAGAACAATGCAGTTCCTTGACTGGTTCGTAAAGGAGCAGGGAGAGGAAGAAACAAACGCTGATAGTCTGATTAAGAAAATGGAGTTATTCGGCAGCGATGCAAAGGGACTGTATATGCTTGACAGCGAGCTTGGAAGCAGAGTATACTCCGCGCCTTCGCTTACGCTTTAAACATATTTTGGAATTATAGTTCTTTGTTTTAAGCTCAAACGACAATAAAAACAGTCGACCTTCTGAAAAGTACATAGTATAATAATAACAGAAAAAGAAGGCGCCGCACAGCGGTTAGCCAAGACAACTCAGTGAGCCGTTGTCCCGGAAAAGAGACGGCTGCATTGCTTTTATACTAAAAAGTATAAGAAACAATAAAGAACAAAAGGCGTTTTGGCAGTGAGCCGAAACGCCTTTTTCGTATTGTGAATTAATATTACTTATTCATTGCTTCCTCAATCGCAACGGCAACGGCAACGGTCATACCTACCATTGGGTTATTGCCGGCTCCGATTAAGCCCATCATTTCAACGTGTGCCGGAACAGAGGACGAACCTGCGAACTGTGCGTCTGAGTGCATTCTGCCCATTGTGTCGGTCATACCGTATGAAGCGGGACCTGCTGCCATATTGTCCGGGTGCAGCGTTCTGCCTGTACCGCCGCCCGATGCAACCGAGAAGTACTTTTTACCCTGCTCTATGCACTCCTTCTTGTATGTACCTGCAACCGGGTGCTGAAATCTTGTCGGGTTTGTCGAATTACCCGTGATTGAAACGTCTACGCCTTCAAGATGCATAATTGCAACGCCTTCGCGAACATCGTCCGCGCCGTAGCAGCGTACCTTTGCGCGCTCACCGTTTGAGTAAGCTGTTTCATTTACTACGTTAACCTTGCCGGTGTAGTAGTCAAACTTGGTCTGAACATATGTAAAGCCGTTTATTCTCGAGATAATCTGAGCAGCGTCTTTACCGAGACCGTTTAAGATAACACGGAGAGGCTCTTTTCTCGCCTTGTTCGCGCTGTTAGCAAGACCAATTGCGCCTTCTGCTGCTGCAAATGACTCGTGTCCTGCGAGGAACGCAAAGCACTTTGTCTCTTCTCTTAAAAGTCTTGCGCCGAGGTTACCGTGACCGAGACCGACTTTTCTGTCGTCGGCAACGCTGCCCGGGATACAGAACGACTGGAGACCGAGACCGATTTTCTCGGCAGCGTCAGCCGCTGTTTTAACGCCGTCTTTAATCGCGATAGCCGCGCCTACGATGTACGCCCAGCACGCGTTTTCAAAGCATATCGGCTGGATACCCTTTACAATGTTATATGCGTCAACGCCCTTTTCGTCACAAATCTTCTTTGCTTCTTCAATAGAAGAAATTCCGTGCTTACTGAGTTCAGCATTGATCTGATCAATTCTTCTTTCGTAACTTTCAAATAAAGCCATATCTAAATTCCTCCTATTCAATTATTCGTGGCGCGGGTCGATGAGCTTTACAGCATCATCAACTCTGCCGTACTGTCCGCTTGCCTTTTCGAGCGCTTCGTTCGCGTCCATACCGCCGGCAATCATCTCCATCATCTTGCCGAGGTGAACGAATTTATAGCCGATAATTGTGTTGTTTTCATCAACAGCGCACTTTGTGATATATCCCTCTGCGAGCTCCAAATATCTCGGACCCTTAGCGAGGGTAGCATATGTAGTACCAACCTGAGATCTCAGACCCTTGCCCAAATCCTCAAGACCGGCGCCGATGGGGAGACCGTCCTCCGAGAACGCAGTCTGTGTGCGGCCGTATACAATCTGCAGGAATAACTCTCTCATAGCTGTGTTGATTGCGTCACAGACCAAATCTGTATTGAGCGCCTCAAGAATAGTCTTGCCTACGAGAATTTCAGACGCCATAGCAGCCGAGTGTGTCATACCGCTGCAGCCGACAGTCTCAACGAGAGCCTCCTGTATAACGCCCTCCTTAACATTAAGCGTGAGCTTACAGGTGCCCTGCTGCGGTGCGCACCAGCCTATGCCGTGTGTCAGACCCGAAATGTCCTTGACCTCTTTCGCCTGTGTCCACTGACCTTCCTGCGGGATGGGCGCGGGACCGTGATATGCGCCTTTAGCCAAAGGACACATAGCTTCTACTTCACTTGAATACTTCATATGTTTACTCCTTTCATTTTGCGGCGTGCGGATTTGCGGCGAGCAAAAAACCGTAAAAATATATAGCAAACCCGAATAACGTCGCTTACTGCAATAATTATAACATAAAATTTAGATTATGCAATAATATTTTTAAAAAATTTTTGTAAAACCAACCAAATAAATATTTAAAGAGAGCCAAAGTTATATACCTTGATGTGTTTTTTGCGGTTTGCATAAGTAAATGTGGTGTATGCGCCGCCGAATGAGTAGTTTATGTATGAAATAAGATAGTCGGAGCTGTCAACCATAAATTGATTGCACTTGATAATACGATATCTTTTGGGAGTGTTATCGGGAATATCCGCCATAATAAACCCGTCGCATTTGCTTTCATAAAGGTCTTTATACCGGATAAAATCTTTTGTAAGGTATGGCAAAACCTTATACAGCGTTATTCCGCTGTATTTAATTTGCAGCGTTCTGACCGTTTTACTGCACAAGCCGTCAAAGTGCCCGTAGCTGCCCACCCAAAATTCTGTCACACCGCACAAGGTTATAAGTTCTTCGCATTTATCATAAACTCTTTTTTCTATAACACCGTCATCTTCGGTGTACGCATCAATTCTTCCGTGACCCGCAAAACAGCAATTTTTTGGTTTCATATGTATCACTCCATTTCTTTGTTTTATTAATTATATCGTAATAGTATATATTATGCAAGTCGTATTAGATTATTTTTAAATCTAACAGTATATAATAAAATTAGTCTGATAGATTAAATCTAAGGAGACTGAAAATGAAAGCTATTAATATTGAAATGGGATTAAGGATAAAGGAAAAACGTAATGAGTGCAAGTATACAAGAGAAGCGCTTTCGGAAGTAGTTAATATTTCACCGCAGTTTTTGGCTAATATTGAGTGTGGAAAAACAGGAATGTCAAGTACGACGCTTAAAAACTTATGTATGGCTTTGGGAGTATCAAGTGATTACATCATTTTTGGAAAGAGAGAAGGCAATTCTACTGATAGAATAGTTGAGATTATGTCTAATATTGATGAAAAATATCTCCCGTTTTGTGAAAATATAATGGCAGATGCGCTTCAGATTATAAACGCGTCAAAGAAGGGAGAGTAACGGCAGAAAATTACGTCGTGTATAAAATAGATTATATGTAGGGGGGAGATTTTTATGTTAAGAAAGACTATCAATATCGAAATAGGCGAGCGTATAAGGGAAAAGCGTGTGGCGTGCAATTATTCACGTGAGACACTTGCTGAGCTTGCGGATATTTCTGTGCCGTTTTTGGCTGATGTTGAGCTTGGCAATAAAGGAATGTCTTTGACGACTCTTAAAAAGTTATGTGAAATTCTTTGTGTTTCAAGTGATTATATTATTTTGGGAAAGACTGATGTTAATTCGACAAACAGAATTGATGAGTTAATTAAAAATGTTGACAGTCGATATATACCGCTGCTTGAAAATATAATGGCAGATGCGCTTCAGATTATAAACGCGTCAAAGAATTAACGTTTTCACAAAATCGTATGTATGGCACGGAGCGCCGAGCCGACGCTCCCTACGAATTAGTTTGTTAAATATCCCGGGGATTGGGGCTGTTCCATATTCTATGGCGAATTCTGAACCCCCTCAGAAGCCCTAACGGGCTCCAGCGCCCCGTCGGGGCGCCTTTTGTTCTGCGTAACAACGAATAACTGCAGCACAAATCTAATGTTATTTCCAATTGCAATTAAATTTTAATTCTTATCTATCACATTTTGTCGCATAGCGCCATATGATATATTGAGAAGAGGAGCATAGCTCCCGATTTATAAAGAGAGGAGAATTAAAATGAGCAATAAATATAATAACGGCAGAAGCAATCAGCGCAGAAACAGCGAGATTGCCGCAGACGTTAACGCTGACGGCATACGTGCTGACCGCATAGAGGAAGAGGAAGATTGCCGCGAGCGCCGCAGCAACGAATTTTCGGATCCGATATGCATCAGCACAGACAAGGTCTACGATGCGTGCAGAGAGCGCAACTGTATTGTTGACCAGCGCGTATATGTTAAAAAACGCGATCAGGATTTAATAGACAATGCAATAAACGTAAAGCTTAAAGACGCGGAAATTATTTGGGTTTATACCGATATCGAGCCGGTTTTATACAGCTCCGGGTATTTTTCGATTGATATAAAGTTCTTTATAGACGTTACGCTTGAGGTATTCAGCGGTCTGTCAAATCCGACGGAAATACACGGATTGGTTACATTTGATAAGAGAGTTATTCTCTTTGGCAGCGAAGGCAAAACAAAGAGCTTTAAGTCAACATTTGAGCCGGGCGGAGAAATTGAAAAAGTCAGAAAGCAGACCAATCTGCCCAAGGTTACGGTGGAAACGGTTGACCCGATTGCACTCAGTGCAAGACTGGTTGATGAAAACTGCTGCTGCGATTGCTGCTGTGAGGTTCCCGAGAACATCTGTGAATGCTATGATGATGAGCTTGAGGTTTCGGACTGCGTGAAAAAGGTTTTGGTCAGCTTGGGTCTGTTCTCAATTGTAAGAATAGAGAGAAGCGTTCAGATTTTGGTTGATGCTGTGGACTTCTGCATCCCCGAAAGAGAGTGCACTGCCGCAACACCGCAAAATCCCTGTGATTTATTTAATCAGGTTCGTTTCCCGATTGACGAGTTTTTCCCGCCTTCAAAGAGAGCGGATTTTGCAAATCAGGACTGTGACGGCGATAGCTGCGGCTGCAGATGCGGCTGTTAGCTCATTGCATAACATTTGGGGCTGCGGAGTTCCGCAGCCCCTTGTTTTATTCAATATCTATTACGTCAAACAAGAAATTGATTACATCTATCATATCTTCAATATCGTGGCAAGCCATAATATCATATCCGCATTCCTCGACAATGGATTTTAAGTCGTCTCTGTATGCTTTAAGCCTGAAGTTGATAAATCCGTCAACATTCATTGTGTTTTCGGTATCAAAGAAGTCGGTTATTTTGGATTTTATATATTCGAGATGTTCAACACTGTATTTGCCGCTTATTATGCTGAGAACGCTGTCGTATACGGCGGTGCGGTCGCTGTCAGGCAAAATGCCGAAAATCTCATCAATGTAGTTATATATCAGTTTGGAGCGGTATTTCGCGATGAGCCACGACGCTATACTTTCGGCTGTGCCGCTGTTTATGCTTTTGCCGTCAAGTGTCAGGCAGCACGCGCGGGTCTCATCGCCGCTCTCGTATATATCCGGTTCGCTTGTTTGGTTGAGTTCGGTAATATTCAAATTCTTTCACCTCCGGTAGATTATACTCCCGAAATCGACTAATTCATCGTCAGAGGCTTCAAAGTATTTTATGTTTTGCAGGTCTAAAAACATACGGATATCCTTCGGTATCCTGCCGGTAAATACAATCGTGTCATTAACCAGCCCCGAGCATCCGCCGATAAATCCGCAGTCGTATCCGCTGAGCCGGACGCCGCCGGGCTCGATTACAAGCGAGTGTATATCGGATATGCCGGAAAGTGTCTTATATATCCCGCGGTCCTCGGTTATAACCGCGTTTTCGGACGGTATGCACATACTGCATTTCGCGTAGCCCTGGTTTATATGGTGTACTTCAAAGCCGTGGCTTATATAATAATCAACAATCAAAGGCTCGGCAAACCTTGTGTTCGCAAAAACGTGGTTTCCGACCCTTGCTATATTGTATGCTGTATCGGCGGGATAAGTGCCGCCGGGAACAGATGAACCTCTCAGGAGTTTATATTTATTCTTGCCAAAGACTTCGGCGTAATATTCATAACATTCCGGTGCGCATATGGCAATTTCAGGTGACAGAAAATGAATTTGGATATCCGGATGAGTGCAGAGCGGAGGAGGAAGCGTAGTCAGAGCATACGAGTCTATGTAATCAAGATTAAATAATTTGCCGATATTTTGTTTTATGTTTTCAGGCATTGACCTGTCCAAAATAATTGGCATAGAAAATTCCCCTTATCCAAAAATTTATATATTTTAATATAGAATAGTATTATCGTGATTTGCTTAAAATATTTCGGGTGATACCTATGTCTAATATAAATTGCTCAAACTCAACCTGTATATATATGACTGACGGAAAATGCTGTCTTGATACAGTGACAGAACTTCATTCTGAGCGAAAGAGCGCCCGCAAAAATCCGGGCGCTAAGCACACAGGAGCAAAGTCCTGTCCGTATTTTATCAATAAAACATAAGCTTTCGGCTGTTTAGCCGTTTAAAAAGTTCAGCGCATAATCGGTCAGGATTTCAGCTCCGTACTTAATGCAGTCGTCCGAGACTACGAGTTTGTCACTGTGCAGAGGATGCACAGCATCACCGGGATTGGTTGAACCGAGCCAAAAGAGCGCCGATTTCTCGACTTTAAGCGGTAGATACGCAAAGTCCTCGCCCGCAGTTGTCGGGTCACCGCCGTAGATAATATTGCCGCTTAAGTATTTCTCAGCCGAGTTTTTAAGCCGCAGTATCGTGCTTTCATCATTGATAAGCGGCGGGAACAGCCTGTCGAATTTATATTCGTAGCTTGCGCCGTATCTATCGCAGACCGACTTGACCGCGTTTTCAATCTCCCTATCAAGCATATCGCGGGTATTTAGGTTAAACGAGCGCGCAGTGCCGCCGAGCGTGACCGAATCGGGAATAACGTTGTATGCGTCGCCGCCGCGAATTGCGCAGACCGAAACGACAGTCGGCTCAAACGGGTCGGTCATACGGCTTGTTATTGTTTGAATGGCGGTTATAACCTCAGCAGCGATAACAATCGGGTCTTTGCACAGATGCGGCTGCGCTCCGTGTCCGCCTTTGCCGATAATTTTTATCTCGAATTCGTCCGGGCTTGAATATGCAGAGCCGGCTTTAAACCGCGCGTCACCGACTGTGAGCGATGGCTCGACATGCAGCGCAACGCACGAATCCACCTTTGGATTTTCAAGAATGCCCGCTTTAATCATTGGCTCGGCGCCGCCGCTCGTCTCTTCGCCGGGCTGGAACATAAGCTTCACGCAGCCTGAAAACTTGCTTTTAAGTCGGTTAATGACTGCGGCGCAGCATAATAGAATTGATGTGTGTACGTCGTGGCCGCAGGCGTGCATAACGTTATCGCATTTTGAAGAAAACGGCAGATTTGTATTTTCACTGACCGGCAGGGCGTCCATATCGCCGCGTATCAGTACGGTCTTTGAGTCGCTTTTATACGGTATAGAGCCGTAAATTTCAGCAAGTATTCCCGTTCCCGCTATACCGGGAGTGTATTTGATCTTAAGCTCGTCAAGCGCAGATGCTATAAGCTTTGACGTGTTAAACTCCTTAAACGACAGCTCGGGATTTTCGTGCAGGGTATGTCTGATGTTAATTATATCAGGCAGTACGAGCTCCACATTATTCTTAATTAAATTTGAGTCAATCATTTGTATTTTGTCCTTTCAGCACGGTTTTAAGTGCATTTATATATTCCTCGTACATATCGGCGCGGTTTATGAACTCAATCATAGAGTTTGGCGATAGCCTAAGAGGAAGCCCCAACTCTTTGAGAACTGCGCTGCGCAGCTTAAGACTGTCGGGCTTGCCGGAAAGTCCGTCGCCGTATAATTCCGCCTTGGTTAGCAGGTGAGCGGGTGCGCTCGGCTTACTGCTTGCCGCGAGTTCCTCAAGAATTCCGCGCAGCACGTCGTCGTCCATTCCCTCAACGCCCAAAAGCCCTTCTTTCCCGGGCTTATCCTTGCGCTTTTCCTTGCCTTTTACAGAGGGAATATATGCGTGCCTTACCTTGCCTTTCCCTCCGACGCAGGACTTTATATAGCTGCGTATCTTAAAGCCTGCCCTGTCAGAGTCGGTCAGGATTATAATCCCGGTAGAAGAGGCAAGATGCCGTATTGTGCTAACCATATCCTTGGTTTTAAAAACTCTAAATCCGCCCGTGCAAAGAACCGGCGCATCGCACAGCCGCTTAACTCGTTCCTTGTCGTATTTTCCCTCAACAATTATGGTTTCGTTTATATGTATCATAGTCTAATTATATTTTATTTGCATCGTTTTGTCAACATAGGAACTAGAGACCAGGGACTAGGGACTACGAGGGAATGAGATGCATATCATTTTCGCTGTGAATGATGGTTTGGCGTTTTCATTGAAATTGCTATTGACGATTATTTGCATATGAGTTAAAATGTTTAATGGGAGAAATATTATGAAGAAAAATGATATATTTGAGATTGAAATAACGGGAATGACTGACGATGGCAGCGGAGTGGGAAGAGCGGAAGGAATGGCGGTTTTTGTGCCGCATACGATAGTCGGTGAGACCGTCAGTGTTCTTATTGTAAAGCTGATGAAGAGCTATGCGATAGGTAAGCTGCTAGAAGTGATAAAGCCGTCGCCTAAGCGAGTTAAAGCGGACTGCGAGTATTATTATAAATGCGGCGGCTGCGCACTTAGGCATATGAGCTATGACGAGGAACTAAGGTTTAAGCAGAAGAAGGTTGAGGACTGCTTTTTAAGGATCGGTGGATTTGAAAACTTAAATATAAATCCGATAATCCCTTTTGGCAGCAGAAACCGCTACAGAAACAAATCGCAGTTTCCCGTAACACCCGAGGGTATAGGAATGTTTGCAAATCACAGCCACAGATTGATTGAGATAAGTGATTGCCTTATATCTGCCGAAGCTTCAAAGCGCATTACCGACGCCGTGAGGTATTGGATGAAGACTTACGGTGCAGAGCCGTATGACGAGAAAACAGGCAAAGGAACGGTGCGCAATATCTATACGCGGTGCGGCAGCAGCGGTACGATTGTCTGCATAGTCACAAAAACGCGTGAGCTACCGTACGGCGCGGAGCTTGTTGAGGAGCTGAAGGCTTGCGGCGCTGACGTATGCGGTGTGGTTCAGAATATAAATCCAAAGGATACAAATGTAGTACTCGGAAAAGAGACAAAAACTCTCTGGGGTGCCGGCGAGCTGATAGATAATATTGGCAAAACGAAGTTTTATATTTCGCCGTTGTCATTTTATCAGGTCAATAAAAAGCAGACTGAGCGATTATATAATACCGCTCTTAAATGCGCGGATTTAAAAGGCGATGAAATACTTTGGGATATGTACTGTGGCATAGGCACAATAGGGCAGTATATGGCGGATAAGTGCAAAAAGGTAATAGGCGTTGAAGTTGTTCCCGAAGCAATTGAAAACGCAGTCAGAAACGCAAAACTGAATAATATTAAAAACGCGGAATACTACTGCGGTAAAGCCGAAAAGGTTATCGAGAGCCTGCTTGCCCGCGGCGAAACACCCGATACGGTAATATTAGACCCGCCGCGAAAAGGCTGCGACAAACGGCTTTTAGAGACGCTCTGCGGCATAGAGGGCTTAAACAAAATAGTCTACATCTCCTGCAAACCCTCCACCTTAGCCCGCGATGCCAAAATATTAGCCGCCCGCAGCTTCAAAATAAAAACTGTCATCCCCGTAGATATGTTCCCCGCCACCCCACATGTGGAGACCGTATGCCTTTTATCACGAGAGTAAAAATATATCACGATTTCCGATATACATGCATAAGAATTTGAATTTTTTTGAGGGTGTATATCGGAAATAGATTTATTTCTTAGCCTTTTTCTTTTTGGGGACGGGAGTTGTTTTTTCAAGTTCTGTCACTATTTTGCGGCTTAGTTCTATATCATCTATATCTAAGATGTAGTGCTCTTTTGCTCCTTCATACGGAAATCCCGTTTCGGCATTTTGCATAAGTTCGCTTATCACATCAAGCATTTTAACATATACAGTATTATCACATACGGTAAGCACAGGCTTATCATTTACATAAACCATATATTCGCCGAACATTTTTCGATATCTTAAATCACCGACGCCTGCAATCTGCTGGCATACATATTCAATGAAATCAACATTTGTCGCCATTTAATACACCTCTCCAAAACGGCTCGTCAAAAAATACGGTTAATTTGCTTGTTACTTTGTTCATCACAATCCCTCCTGTTATCTGCTTTCTGTATTTTTAACATATATCTTTGTTATTTTGCATCATAATTATACCACACAGTGTGGCTTTTGTCTACATTTATAATTGAATTTTGGTAACTTAAGAATTTCTTAAGATTTTATAAGAAACGCAAGAAAACGGCTTGACATTGAAAATAGGAAGTGATATAATACGCATAAAAGGTGATTTTTGTAAAATTTTCCTGATAGTTTTTGCGGAAACTTATAGGGAGGTGTCATTTTTGGGAAAATTTGAAACATTGTTTGATCAGATTTCCAGGATTTCTGAGTTAAGTGACAGAGCGCCGCTTCAGCTTAGAAGTGATGTTTTTATATCGCTGTATGAAGCACTAAAGCAGGATAACGAACAAAATATTCAGTTAGACAATATTGCTAAGGGATTTTTGGACAGAACTTCACTTAAGGCTTTTATTGATCAGAAAAAGCCGGCAAGCAATATTGAGCGTTCACTGCTGTTTGTATATTTTCTTGAGACGAATTCCGACGAACCTATAACATCTGAACTTATTGCTGGCTGTTATAAAATATGTAATATGAAAGAACCCGGTAATATTTCGCAAAATCTACGTGATGCGTGCAGTCCGAGATACGGATACTTAAAAATGGCTCATGATACTTATACAACAACTGAAAAGGGAAAAGCATTTTGCAATAGTTAATATTAAGAGACATATTGGGAGGTGAATGAGATGCACAAAAATAATAAAAGATCTTATAAGAAACATCTTAGTTCACCCATCTCTAAAATTAATGTATTTTTAGTGTTTGCAACTGCAGGAATAGTTTTACTTGGAATTGTATTTATGGTTCTGCCGTTTTATGGTATGTTTACATTTACTAAAGTATATCACATTTTTTATATTAGCAAACAAATTATAATTAGCTTGGAAGTTTTTGTAAGCATTGTTATTGCAGTATTCTTAGTTTTCCTTGGAGCATTAGTTAATAAATGTTCCCGTAAAAAAATAAAAAAGATTATTATTGCTCTGTTGCCGCTAACTTGTTTGTTTTTATTCGGTACAATAACAGTAGTTGCCGGTACGGCTGTTTTGGAGACACATTATTTAAATGAACAAAAGGAAGAAGAAAACGATGACTTTGAATTTGATATATCATCGGATAATCTTCTGTTTAACGGCTATCAAGCATCAGATTTAAGAAATCATAAGGGAGCATTAAAGAATCGGACTATTGAACTGATAAAAAGCCCGGATAAAAATAATATTAACGGAAGCGATGCAAACTTTGCTGCCTTTGAGAAAAAAACTTCTTTAGTCCATGATTATGAAGAGGCATATATAGTTTTGCGTGAGAAAAAACTATTCGAGAATGAATGTCGCGATGAACGCACAAGATTAAACAATACATCAATTTATTATAGACTTGAGGCTAACTATTACTATAAAGATTCGGCAAATCAAAATCTGCTTATGGATAGATACAATGACTCTGCGGATGAATTGTACAGTCAGCAAGACTACGCCGGAGCAATTGAAGAATTTTCAAGTGCTCTTAAGTGGGGATTTACAAGCGTTGTTACTGCATACGAGGAAAGTAATGGTATATCTGCAGATGTTAAGGAACGCATTGGTGATTTATATGAATTGTATGAAAAGATATCAAATTGTGAGGCTTTTCCGCAAGATGTCAAAAACAAGGCAGAAATATTTGCCGAAGTATTAAAGGATGCAAAAAATGAATTATAAATCGGGAGTATGAAAGAATTTCTATATATTAGATTTCTAGAGCGTGTGAGAAAAAGTCTGTAAATATGATTCCTTCTATGATAGAATATAAATAATATCATAGGAGGAATTTTTATATGGGAAGACGAAGAAAAGAGAGAATGAGTGAAGGGAAGCGGAGTATCATAGCGGGACTGATACAAGAGTATGTATAAAAACAGCAGCAGATATTGAAGACGCTCTCAAAGATTTGCTCGGCGGAACAATTCAGGAGATGATGTAAGCCGAGCTTGATGAACATCTGGGTTACGAGGAATATGAACGCAGTGATAATCCGGATTACAGAAGCGGCACAAAAACCAAGAGATTACGCAGTTCTTATGGCGAGATACCGATTGATGTTCCGCTCGTGAAAAAGATAGCAGCATACATAATTTTAGGCATTAACAACGAAGGCAGAAAAGTTGTATTGTGCATCAGATAAGGAATACATTAAAACGAGTAGCTGAAAAAGACAAAAAAGCTTTAGCTTGCGAAGGCTTAACAGACAGAGGAGCGTATTTCCAAGCGATACGACGCTTTTAAAGGCACTGTATCTGGCGACTTTTGAGGCCACAAAAAAGTGGACAATGCCGCTGCGGAATGGCAGGGTTTACGGAGAACTGTCCATTATGTATGACGGGCGGTTGGCATAGCATAAATTTTTCGCCGATGTCAAGGGCAGGATAAACGCCCGTAGAAACCACCGGGCGCCCTTGACATACCGTTAAATTTATGCTACAGTAAAGCTAAGGCAGGAACGCCGAAATCCGGCTGTTCCTGCCCAAAAATCACAGTATTTTATCATAGAAAAATTGATTTTACAGAAAAAGGCTCACACGCCCCTTGAAACAGACTCGGCTTTCGGGGGGGATTTTTCTGTCTATTCCCACTCGACTTTTTGGAAGTTAATCTTTGTGATTTTCCTTGATATATCGTGATTTTATTTCTCAAATTTCACAGTTTTATATATCGTATTTTGATTTGCGAGAGTTTTTGTACTCAAATTGTACTCAAAATTATAGTTTACGCCATTTCTTGATAGTTTCCCATGTATTACTATCGTCTGCAGTGTCTATTGCAAAACGCAGGCATTTTTCATCTATAGGACGCTTTATCATTACATTATATTCTCCACTACCATCAGACGCGTGCTGCATCTCATATGTACGCCTATAATTTTTACAAATTGTTGATAAATATTTATAGGCTTCAAGACAACTGCTTTTATCAGCAAATAAAATATCCAAAGATGATTGTAAATTATCACCTGTTTTTTCGCCTATAAGAGTTCCTAAAAAGCCAATCATATAGTAAGGTATAGGAGTTCTCTTATCAACACTTATCTTCTTTTGCTCATATTCAGCTTTTTTATAGAAATAATAAAGCTTTATCATATTGTCATAAGTCAAATAAGAATGTATATTTGAGCAATATTCATCAAAAAGTTCTTTTCCTTGAGCTAACACTAAGTTTTTCTTTGTGAATGCTATATATCCTGTTTTTATCAAAGCTAAAAATACTTGTAATAATTTTTCCAATGAAACGCATATATCAGAATAATTGGTTATTCCATAATCTAGATTCTCTATAAAGCTATTAGCTTTTTTGATAAGATTAGCTTTATCAACTTGTGATAAATTTTCCTTAAACTTGTTATTATCACTTGGCTTTACAAGCAAAACAAATCCACGTTTCATAAATTCTTCTTGCATTCTATAAAAAATATCCATATTTGAAGTGAATGCTTTGTCTGATATTGCATTTTGTTTGTTCGTAAACTTAACAACATTATTATAAAAGGTCTTATTGTCTATATCTTCTGGGTTATCTATAACCAAAGTTTTTAACATTACATACACATTCTTAAACTCATCCTCTATATCTCCACTAGAATTTTCCAATACTTTTTTTATTGAGCTGACGGTCTGACAACCGTTTACTATCTGAGGATTTACTAATGGAAGAATTCGTAGTTTCCTGTTAGTATCCTGATATGAAGGTTGAATTTCCTGACATATAACCGTTATACCGTTATTATAGTACATAAAATTTTTTCTTTCGTTTTCAGAACGAAGGGTTTCAACGATACCATTATTAACAGAATTTTTTCCTAAATATTCTCGTATGTTCTTTTCAAAAATTGAATAGTCTTTTTCTTCGGCAGCTAGTAGCATTCTATATATTTCATAAACAGGTGTTATTATATAATATGCCTCATATAGCCCTTCCACACCATACTCTTCTCGTAACGAAGCAAATGTACCTTTATTAACTGTACCCAAATTATATGTAAATTCTATATCTGGTTTATAGTTTCTTCCGTAATACAGTTCATATAATGCAGAAAGGTCAAAATATTCTGAATTAACTAAACAGGATAGGTCATGTTTTGAGTTGTTAAAGCTTTTTATTAAACTTTCTATATCTTTGCTTTTGTTATTTGTTGTAGTAAAGAAATGAAGGTGTATTTTGTAATCAGCATCAATCGCAATTTTGTTGAAAATATTTTGCAATTTTTCACTTTTTTTATATTTATTGTTTTTCAAAAGGGTTAGTGGTGATTCCAAAAAATCTGACACCTCTTTTCTTGTTACAGCGATATCATCTTTATAATACTTATTTTGTATTATATATAATTCCTTGTTTTCTTCAAAATGAACAAAACAATCAATTCCCTTATCATTGTATTCGGTAATGTATTCCGGTATAATCTCTTCGTCCATGCTATATATTCTGCTCAATATCCAATAGTTAAAAGCATAAGCATCGTTATTAAGATTTAAATCAGCATATCCCCATTGTTCCTTTATTATACAAATATCATCTTGAATTTGTTCCTTAAATATCTTTAAATCTTGATTTGCCATTTCTGCCTCCTATATCAGTTTAAAAAATCTAATATTCTTTCATGTCGTTGTATTTGTTCTATAAATTCAATTATAGTCAGAGGTAATATATCAACCTTATAATGACTCTTTGAAAATTCTGTCATATATCTTGTGTCAGAATGGATTGAAGGTGCTATAAGCATCGTAAACACAATTTTATTAGGATATTTACTAATAGCTTCTTGTAAATGCCGCGTTATAGCTGGGACTTCATTTGTTGCCTGATTTCTTGCACACATCAAAGTAACTTCTACAAGAGGATTGCTTTCACTTTCAAAGCATTCAATATCAGCCATGCCTCCAGATGCCGTAAAGGTCGGTAGTCCTTCGTCATCTACATGATAATTAGGATACACTTCTAAATTCTTAAAATTCTGCTTTAATGCTATGCTAGTTAGAAACTCTAGTCTTGTCGGTTTATCTATAATTCTAAGTATTGCATTTTTACTTTCTGTTTTTCCGCAAGCTATGTGTAATTCTTTGATGATTTCCTCTTTGCTATATTCTTCTGCCCAACAAGCTAATGTTTTTATTTTCACATCATCAATAGCATCTTTTTCTATTTCTTTAGTTGTAAGTATATTGCTATCAATCTCGCCCATATACTTGAAATAATCATATTTGGTTGCATATGTGTCATAAGTGTAGTAATTATCTAATATGTAACTAATTTTATCCTTTTCAAAAGAATTAAAATCTAAGAAGCGACCATTTCCTCTTAGTGAGACTATGCCTGTAATACGCATTTTTCTAATAAATTCGTCTACAGCCTCTCCCATTATCCGATTCATTTTAAATCTATTTTTCTGCTCATCTGTAGCATTAAGTAATCTCAAGCACATTTCATAAATGATTTCATCTCCATAGTTATAACCGTAGACACTTCGTATCTCCTTAATTTTCTTATAGAGAGCTACAGCATCATTATCAGGCCAACATATTAAAAGAGAAAGTTCTTTTCTAAAAATACCAGCACCATTTTCAAATTCATCTTCTTTTAACAACCTAATAACTTGCAACAACAATGGAAGCGCAGCATTCGCGTTAGCATTTTTGCGAAAGGGATTGTTTGTCTGGTATTTCATTAATGCATTAAGAAAAACATTTCTTATTTTTTCATCGTTTTTTGGCGTTTCATTTAGTGCATCAATCAACATATGACCGGTGGTTGAAATTTCGATTGGTTTATCAATTTCGTAATAAACAAAACCAAATTCCATTGATAGTTTATACCAAGTATCAAATCTTGAAGGCCAACCCTTCTCAAATCCTGACTCCTTATGATCTTGTGGACTATTTTTCATTATTTCTTTTACGTCAGAAATATCAAAACAATCATCACTATTTAAAATAGCCTTTAATCTTGGAGTACGATTAATATACATCGGACAATACAACTTGCTTTTTATAAGATTTGCAGCGACTTGTTCTATTACTTTGTTATTTAATACTTGTCCCTCATAAGGTAATATACAATTCAAAAAATCCACAATCCTTTCTGGATTTCTCATTGTTGTTGAGAATGATAAAGGTTTATATTCGGCTTTTCTTATTCTTGTCATATTTTACACCACCTTAATAGTTTTTCACTAAAACCTCATAAGAGTCTTTTTCTGTGTTGTCATGATAGTTGATATAATTGCTTTGTATTCGTATAATGTTATACTGCTGCGCCCACTCATTGAATGTTCCGTTATATCTTCTTCTATGCCATAAAACATTTGATACTGCAAATCTTACCCCGCGTTCATTCAGTTCATCAAGAAACTGTATCAGGCGCATTTCACTATCTTCGTCCCATAATTTATTATATTCACTGAATGTTATTAGATATGGAGGGTCTAAGTACACAAAATCCTCTTCGGTCGGTTCGACATTATTTACAAATTCTTGAAAATCCATATTGTAAAACTCAAGTTCTCTATCACTGACATAATCAAAATAGGAATTTAATGCATTTACAACATTTTTGTTAAAATCAACATTCCCTACGGGCAAATTGAAATCACCTTTTCTGTTAAATCTCAGCATTCTGTTAAAACCATATATCAGTAACATATATAGTAGCATCATATCAGTCTTATCTTCATTGAAATCCGCCCTTAACTTCATATATGCTTCTTTATTATATTTTGCAAAATACGTCTTTATAAACTCTTTTTTTAAGTCTTGCGGAACATCTTTCCCCATATAAGTTGCTGATAATTTATATTTTTCAATATTGCGTTCAAGTTCGTTCCAAAACGCTTCTTGATTGTTACTATATGACAGTAAAAATTCATGTAATTGTATCATATACTTATCTATATCATTCAATAAATATTCATTAGCGTCTACATTTAAAAACACACTTCCACCGCCACAGAATGGCTCTATGAATCTATTTATATCTTTTGGAAAGTTTTCTTTTAATTGTGGTAGAAGCTTAAATTTATCACCAACATAAAAAAACGGAGAACGTTTTAATGATTCTTTTACTTTTGAAACCAAATTAATCACCTACTTTTACAATGAATATATATTCCCTATGGTCTGTAAAATCTGTTTTCCCTGCATTGAAATACTGATGAGATTTATCAAATACTTGCATTGTGCCTTTATCTTCTAGTATATCTCTTATTTTTTCAAGAGTTATCTTATTTTTTGAAGATGAACTTTTGGATTTGTAAGTATTATTATACGAAACAACAATATATTTGCAGTTTAATGTATCAATCAAATTTTTAAATACAGTTGGCGCATTACTACGACAATACTCACTCATATTTTGCGGTTCCGGTTTTAACGCCTCTCCATATAGCTTTGGTTTTTCCCAACACGCTATGTTTTCTAACACATGATAAAATCTGCTATACTGCCTCGAATTATATGGAGGGTCAATATAAACGATGTCACTTTGCAACCTACTTGCGTATTCGTTTGCATCACATCTTGTTATAACAATATTTTTTTCTTTTGTATCATACGGATTTATTAAATCAAATATAAATTTATCTTCAACATTTTTTCCCTTAATATAGGCATCATAATGTCCAACTGTATTGGCTGCTTTATCAGCGGAATATAAAAGTGATGCAATCAAAATGTTTATTTCTTTTTCATTAAACTCATTTTTTAACATTTCGATATGTTCTCTTATATATCCAATAAGCTTTGCATCGTTATACGAAAAAAATCTATCTCCATACCATTGAGAACAATAATTATCCGATAAATCTGTAACATTAAGGTTATTGTATAAACTTTTAATATTTTTAAGTTTAATTATGTCATAAGTAGCATTTTCAAAAAATGCCTTATATATTATCTCGTTAGAAAACAGAAAATCATTTATATATAGTTCATCAACTACTCCCAACATAGAATAAGACATTATTCCTGTGCCAGCAAATATGTCGCAAAATGAATTACCTGAACAGTGCCTACTTACTAATTCTACAATCCATTCGGATAATTTATATTTGCTTCCCGTGTATCGTCTATTCCATATATTATAACTCACTTTGTTTACTCCTAATAAATTATTGTATTGCAAAAGTATTTTATATAGAGAAATAGTTAATTCGCCCGTCATTTTTTAGTGCCACATGTTAATTTTTAAAACAATTTTGTCTTAAATCGGACTTGTTGCTTGTCGTAGTTCTCTTATTCTAATAATAATATTCTAAAAATCATAATTCACATTGCATCACAGCATACAACCATATTTATATACTTTTATTATACTACCAAACTGTAAATAAGTCAACCGATTTTCAGTGGCAGACACAGTAATTTACACTACACTTAAAATAATTTCAAATGAAAACATCAAGTCTTATATATAATAAACAGCCTGCTATTAGCTTTTCAATACTAATTGCAAGGCTTTTATCTTTTCTTATACTACTTTTAGATTATACACAATCGTTGAATATACGATTTCCTCTGCCTGCGCCTTTATATTATTCATCATACCGACCCATTTCATTTGGTCGGTGGCTTTTAACTGCTCCGTAACACCTTGCTTGTCTGCAAGTTCCGTAATCAGCCTATCAACCTCATTTTTTGCTTTTACATCAACTTTTTCAAGATATTCAAGCAGTGTTCCGTTCGCAAGCAATAAAGAATAAAAAGCATTATGATGTTCCTTTATAAATTTCTTATGTATATTGCCATATTTTCCGATATTGTACCGCTTTTGCGAAACAGTTAAATCCGGCATATAATAATCTCCAACTTTGACATATTCAATTCCGTTTTCAATAAATCTTTCTTTCATAATCGTGTCCTCCTAAAATTTAATATATTTCCCAAACTACCCACACAGGAATGTGGCACATTCCTGTACGAGTAATTACAGAAGTATCTGTTTATCTTGATATGTCTGACCGCTTCTTGTGTTTAGTTTTATTTATAGTTTTTAATATTTCCTTTATCTTATCAATCCCGAAAAAATCTTTTATTCTGTCAAAATCTCTGACTTGTACTTTCAACCGACTATTCTCTATATTCAAGTCCCAAACTCTTGATTTTAACTTTTGATTTTCATCTGTGAGTTTTGAAATTGTAGCTGCCGACTGCTGTTGTAATTTTTCTGCTCGATAACATCTTCGGGCGAGATTTTTAACAATCTTAATCAGTTTATTTATAAATGGCTCTACATACTTTGTCTTATATGTTTTTGCTGACATCAGCGTTGGCGGCTCTGTAATTTCAAAATCTTTATTATCATTCAGCTTTTGAGCCGTTACTATTGCATATTCCTCTGCGTTTGTATAAGCTGATATTTTATGCTCTAAATCTTCTTTTTGCTCAGTTAAGGCTTCAACTTCTTCAATCAGTTTGTCACGCTTAAATTCACTGACGGATTTATGTTTTTCGTGCGTTCCTTTTTTATCCCACTCAATACCGTATTCAAGCATAATTTCTGATAACTTTTCCTTTTCGGAATAAACCCATCTGTTCCACTCCGTATCGCTTCTGCCTTTACCGACAAAGCCTTGTGCTTCAAGAGCCTTTTTTAGTGAAACCCTTGTTTCAAGTCCTCGCTTGCTGCCTGTTGTAAATGGAACGAAATCTATATGTAAATGCGGTGTTGCTTCGTCCATATGCAGATGAGCCGAGAATACATATAAATTCGGATTGCGTTCTTGAAATGTTTTCATATAATTATCAAGAATAGTCTTTGAAAGCTGACCATTCTCTGATGCTGCGTGCGTATCCTCAAAATTTCCGATTTGCAATATTATCTCGTGAAATAATTTTTCCTGTTTGCCTGTACGAATTTTTTCGTAGTAGTCATCAATCATTCTATCCTTGCGTGTTTGTCTTGCATTGAATTTGTCAAGAGCTTCATCGAATAGCTGATGATATACATCTTTTATGTTTTCATTACAATATGTAATGTTATTTTGTGTACGCTCTGCGTCAACATTTTCTGCTGTGAAATCCCTATTGTTATGTCTTATAGAGCCTTTTCCGACCATTACGCTTATGCTTCTTTTCATTCTATAATAATCACTCCTTCCTGTGTTTTTATAACGAGCGACAGCGAGTTGGTTTTGTTACTTTTGTCAAAAGTAACGCAAAAGCACTTTTGTCAGCAGAGCCAACAAAAATGCCGACAGTCTGCGACTGTTTGCGCTCTTGCAGAGGGCATATCGGCTGTCGCCGATGTGTTTCGCCTGCGGCTACACACACGCAAGCGGAAAATATAATTTTCGCTTGCTATTATGGTAAATATGAGTTAAAGCTATCGCAACACCTCATATTACCAATCGTCAATCCGTCATTTCATTCCGTAATTGCCTTAACAGGAATGTGCCACATTCCTGTTATATCTCTTATGAAAAATCTACCAACGAAAGTCCGTAGGCACACCTTTTTCATCGAGATATTTTTTGCGTGCTTCCTCACGCTCCTGCTCTGTCGGAGCAGTTTTATATGCGGTATAATGCTCACGCATTACCATTAAATTCAATTTCTTTTCAAGCCCCTGTTTAATATTCGTTTCGTACTCGTATAAATCGAAACAATGATATTTCACTAAGGCTAAAAATAAATCCATAGGTATCTGTACTTTTTTCATATCTTATCCTTTCAAGGTGGCAAGATGCCCTATTATTAAGATAGGGGAATCTTGCCATCTTCATTTATAATTCCCAATACCATTGACTACCGACTTTAACCGCTTGAATATCCAAAGCCCTTTTTGCATTTCTCAAAGTCTTGTTGGATATACCTTTTTCATCAGCAAGCTCTGCAATCTTTGTCTGCGGCATTTTACCGTCCGCAAGCAGACTTTCAAGAAAATCCATCGCCGTTTTTTGCTTCGTTCCTTTTGCAGTTCCCGAAAGTAAATCATCAGCAGTTATATCGTATTCGCCAATCCATTCAAATCCGCTATCTTCGCTTAACCTAAATGCAATAGATTTTGCTTCGGGAGCAAGAGAGCTTTTTACTTGACATATAACTCGGATTTCCGGCTCATCTTTAATTCTGCCGACCAGCAGAACGCTTCTTGCCGCTGCTTGAAAATCAATAGAGCCTAAACCTCTGTACGCTGATTTTCCCATACTGCATTTATTCATATGACCGATTAAAACAATCGCACAGCGGTATTTTTCCGCAAGCTCCGCTATATGCTTCATAACAGGACGAATTTCGTTCGCTCTGTGCATATCCACATCAGCGCCTAAAAAGCCTTGTATCGGGTCTAATACCACAAGCCTTGCGCCTGTTTCGGATATAGCCTTTTCAAGTCGCATATCAAGCATTGTCAGCGGTGTGTCCTTATCGTCAATTACAAGCACCTTTGAACAATCAGCATTGGCAGCTACAAGACGAGGTTTTATTGTATCGCCCAAACCGTCCTCAGCCGTCTGATATATAACATTGACAGGCGGTTTTGCTTCCTCGTCAATAATACTTTCACCTTTTGTAAGTCTTGCGATAATCTGTAAAACAAGCGTTGTTTTACCCTCGCCGGGGTCGCCTTGAATAATCGTTATTTTACCGTATGGGATAAATGGGTATAGCAGCCATTCCACACTTTCGCATTTTACATCTTGCATATTTATCAACTTTAACTCGCTATTCAAAATTTTCACCACATTTCTATTGAAAAGTTTGTAGAAATGTGGTAAAATAAGTCCGTGTTAGGGGAATGTTTTACCACATTTCCAAGTCCTTTTGTATTTGCCGATACATTAGGACTTTTCTTTTTCTTCCAAGCCGTTGTATGTTTCTGCTACAAGGTTAAGAGTGTCTAAGAAATCATCTGTTATATCAGAGCATTTTTCTATCCTTTGAAGCTCCGCTAAAATTGCCGACATCTGATTTCTTAAAGCCTTGAATACTCTCGTATTACCTTGTACGATTATATCTCTTTCGGATAACCGTTTTACGATATAATCTTGCTTTGTGAGTCCCGATAATCTGACACGCATATTCAAATCTTCGCTTTCTTCGGGAGATACACGAAAAGCAACAGTAACATTGCGCCATCTGCCGTGCTTATCCAATGTTTTCAGCATTTAATTCACCCCTTTCGTTATCAAGTTTATCCGCCATTTCAATTTGCTTCGAGGGGAACAGGTGAGCATATCTATATGTAATATCAATACTTTCGTGTCCTACTCGGTCAGCGATTGCAACCGCTGAAAAGCCTAAATCAATCAAGTGTGATATATGACTATGCCTTAATGCGTGAATTTTGATACGCTTAACTTCTGCTTCTTTTGCACCTCTGCGCATTTCGTGGTGCAGATAGCTTTTAGTTACAGTAAACATTCTGTCGGTAGGCTTGATACCGTAAAGCATATTGATATATTCCTCGATTTCCTCACATAAAAATTTCGGCATTTTAATTACACGCTTGCTTTTCTTTGTTTTCGGGTCTGTAATAATATCCCTTTTTCCTATACGCTGATATGACTTGTTAATACGCAAAGTACTGTTTTTTAAGTCAAAATCTTCGGGAGTGAGAGCAAGCAGCTCACCCACTCGAATACCGCACCAATAAAGCACCTCAAACGCATAGAATGATAAAGGCTTATCCATCATTACATCAGAGAATTTTGTATATTCCTCTTTTGTCCAAAACTCTACCTCTGCGCCGTCTTTATCGCCCATATTTCCTGCTTTTGCGGCAGGATTGCTTTTCAAATCATAATACTTGATTGCGTGATTGAAAATTGCACTAAGCTGATTATGAATTGTTTTCAGATATGTAGGCGAATACGGCTTACCTTTTTCATTACGATAAGCCATAATCTCATTCTGCCATTTTATAACATCTTTTGCGGTTATAGTGTTCATTTTCTTGTCCTTGAAAAATGGGAGTATCTTCTTGTAAATAATATTTTCCTTTGTAATAAAGGTATTTTCTCTTAATCTCTGCTTCAAGTCAGCAACATAGATTTCAACAAAAGTTTCAAATTTCATATCAAAATCCGCTTTTGCCTGTCTTAAATACTCCCGTTCCCATTCAAGAGCGTCCTTTTTCGTGTCAAAACCTCGCTTCATCTTCTTTTCGCGAACACCATTGTAGTTTTCGCAGTAGAACGAAGCATACCATTTTCCTCTTTTCTTATCCTTGTAAGCTGGCATATGTGTCCCTCCTTATGATTTTTTATATATTTTTTCGTAGAAATACTCACGATTTAATCTTCCGTGCATTGTCAAATATCCCTGAGCTTCCTGTTCCTCATTCAGCTTTTTAATCAGTTTATAAGCATAGGCTTGAGAAACTTCAAGGACTTTTGCAACTTCGTCTGCTCTCATAAATAATGCCTTTTCCATTGAAAAACCTCCTTAAAGTTAAAATATATAATATTGCCGTTCTACCTGTAACAGCTTCCTGCCGTGAAACCCTGTTCGGCTCTGCGGTGTATTTATCAATCTCGGCTCGCTCATCATCAGGGGCTCCCGAAAAGCGACTTGCGCTTTTTGGGAAAGAGGAGAAGCAGCATAGTTTTTGAGCTTTCGTATTTATACGGAAGCGATTACTACGGAGCTTGCTTCGACGAGGTCTTGGCAATACTTGCTGATTGAATAGCACTGTTACAGACGGTCATTCAGTTTTTACTAAACATTTCGATTTAGTAATCATATTATACAGAAAAGTTTAGTATTTGTCAAGAGGTTTTCAAAAAAATATTAAACTTTTTAATTTAGTATTGATTTTGATGTTGAATTATGTTATACTATGTATAAATTATCAGAACAAGAGGTGTTATTATGGCTATCGGTAACAGAATAAAGCTGTTTCGTAATATGCGAAACCTAACACAAAAGGAATTGGGAGCAAAGGTCGGTTTTCCGTTTAATGCTACCGATGTGCGTATTGCACAGTATGAATCGGAAAAGCGGATACCAAAGGACGATATGGTAAACAAGCTCGCTTCAACCCTTGATGTATCTCCTGCGGCAATTAAAGTACCCGATATTGATACAGATATTGGGCTTATGCACACCCTGTTTGCTCTTGAAGATACTCGACCTTTTAGAATAAGCAAAATTGATGATACAATCTGCATTAGTTTGGACAAGCACGACCGTTCTTATATTTCAATGCTTGATATGCTGTCGCTTTGGTATGATGAATACGAAAAGCTACAGAATGGCGAAATCAGCAAAGAAGAATATGACCAATGGCGATATACTTACCCTAAAATGCAGGTTGAGCGTTTCAAACAGGATATTGACAAGTTGCGAAAAGCAAAAAAGCAGCAATCCGAATAAACGAAAAAATACCACTGAAAACTTTACCGTTTTCAGTGGTATTTTTATATAGTCAGTATTATCGGCTTATAATACAAATAGTATCATTTTAGTATCACAAGCTGTTTCCAACCCTTAAAAAGTCAGTGTTTATGCGACTTTCAAGGTTTTATGACATCATTCCCACTCGATGGTGGCGGGGGGTTTGCTGGTTATGTCGTAGACTATGCGGTTTACGTGGGGGACTTCGTTTACTATGCGACGGCTGACGGTGTCTAGGACTTCGTAGGGTATTCTTGCCCATTCGCCGGTCATAAAGTCGGTCGTTGTTACGGCGCGGAGGGCAACCGTATAATCATAGGTGCGCTCATCGCCCATTACTCCGACGCTGCGCATATTGGTGATTACTGCGAAATATTGGTTTATGTCGCGCTCTAATCCTGCCTTTGCGATTTCGCTGCGGAATATTGCGTCCGCTTCCTTTAAAATTTCAAGGCGGTCTTTTGTGATTTCGCCTATGCAGCGTATTGCAAGACCGGGACCGGGGAACGGCTGGCGCCATACCAAATATTCCGGTATGCCGAGTTCTATGCCGAGCTGGCGGACTTCGTCTTTGAAAAGCAGACGAAGAGGCTCGATTATTTCTTTAAAGTCAACATAGTCAGGCAGTCCTCCGACGTTGTGATGGCTCTTGATTACGGCTGCGTCGCCTGTGCCGCTTTCAATTACATCGGGGTATATTGTGCCTTGAACGAGGTAGTCAACCTTGCCGATTTTCTTTGCTTCCTGCTCAAAAACTCTGATAAATTCCTCGCCGATTATTTTACGCTTGGTTTCGGGCTCGGTAACCCCCGCGAGCTTGCTCAAAAATCTGTCCTCGCAGTTGACACGAATCATATTTATATCAAACTGTTTTGTGAAAATCTCTTCAACCTGATCTCCCTCGTCCTTTCTTAAAAGACCGTGGTCAACGAAAATACAGGTAAGCTGCTTGCCGATAGCCTTATAGAGAAGAACTGCGGCAACGCTGCTGTCCACACCGCCCGAGAGCGCGCAGAGGACTTTTTTATCGCCGATTTTCTCTTTTGCGTATTCAATATAATTCTTGGCATAATCGGACATTGTCCAGTCGCCTTTAACGCCGCAGACCTTGTAAAGGAAAGAGCGTATCATATCCTTGCCGAAAGGTGTGTGGTTAACCTCGGGGTGGAACTGAACGCCGTAAAAATTCCTGTCTGTGTTTTCAAACGCCGCCATAGGACAATCATCGGTAACGCCCACGACTCTGAAGCCCTCCGGCAGGGAAATTACCTTGTCGGTGTGGCTCATAAGGCAGCGGTTGGTTGTGTCCAGCCCTTCGAACAATACACCTGTGGTGTCAAGCTGGATATCGGTAACACCGTATTCACGTGTGTCGGCGTGATGAACGACTCCGCCGAGCGACATACTCATAAGCTGTGCGCCGTAGCATATGCCGAGAATAGGAATGCCGAGATTGAAAACCTCAGGGTCAACCTTCGGCGCCTTTTCGTCGAACACACTGTTGGGGCCGCCTGTGAAGATTATTCCCTTGGGATTTAACGCTTTAATTTCGTCAATCGGCTTTGAGTATGGAACAACCTCGCAGTATACGTTTGCCTCGCGGACACGTCTTGCAATGAGTTGGTTGTACTGACCGCCGAAGTCGATAACAATAACGGTTTCGCGGTTAATGGTATTGTTTTGCATATTTGTTACCTCGTGTATTTTTTATATTTGAAATGTGTAGTTTTATTTGTATGCCGATAAATTTGCCGGCGCATAGGTTTATCGCGTATTTGCTATTCTCTATTTGCGACTCAATTTAACGACATTGCAAACCATAGCGCACAATTGTTAATCTCTGCCGCCATACATCATAGATGTGTGGTCACAATTAGCAATTCTCTACGTTAACCGTATACTTTCCGGTAAAGCAGGCGTCGCATTTGCCGCAATTTGTTCCTTCGGCAATTTTGCCGAGGGCTTCAATAGACAGGTATGCGAGAGAGTCTGCGCCAATGTGTCTTCGGGTTTCGTCGAGAGTCATACGGTGTGCGATGAGCTGGTCACTGTCGGGAATATCCGTGCCGAAGTAGCAAGGATATAAAAACGGCGGCGATGAAATTCTGACGTGAACCTCTTTAGCACCGGCGTCGTGCAGAAGCTTAACAATTCTGCCCGAGGTCGTACCGCGCACGATTGAATCGTCAATCATAATTACCCGCTTGCCTTCAACTGCGTCACGCATCGCGTTAAGCTTTATCCGAAGCGCCGATTCGCGCTCCTCTTGAGTCGGCTGTATAAATGTTCTGCCGATATATCTGTTTTTGATAAATCCGACGCCGTACGGTATGCCGGATTCGTTTGCATAACCGAGAGCCGCGTCGAGTCCCGAGTCGGGCACGCCGATTACCACGTCTGCGTCAACCGGACTTTCCCGGGCGAGATACTTTCCTGCGTTGAGCCTTGCTCTATGCACGCTGCCGCCGTCTATTACGCTGTCCGGCCGTGCAAAGTATATATATTCAAAAATACAGGTGGAAGTCGGCTGTCCGCACCGGTCACGGTATGACTTAATCCCGTCCTCATTTACGACAAGAACCTCTCCCGGCTCAATCTCGCGTACAAAGTCTGCACCAACGGCGTCAAGAGCACAGGTCTCGGACGCGAATACATATGAATTCTTTATCTTTCCCATACAAAGCGGACGAAAACCTTGCGGGTCGCGCACAACAATCATACGCTTTGGCGTCATAATTATAAGCGAGTACGCGCCGCTTATTTCGCCCATAAGCTTAATCATAGCCTCGGCGGTGGAGGAGGTCTTAATCCGCTCTTTAGCCATCAATTGAGCTATAATTTCGCTGTCATTGTTCGTCTGAAAAATCGCGCCTTGGTTTTCAAGCTCGCGGCGCATTTTTTTTACATTTACCAAATTGCCATTGTGCGCAAGAGCAAATGTGCCTTTCTGATACTTTGAGACAAGCGGCTGAGCGTTTTCGCGGCTGCTAGAACCGGCGGTTGTGTACCGAACGTGACCGACAGCAGCATGTCCCTTAAGCTCATTTAGAACAAGACTGTTAAATACCTCCTGCACAAGGCCCATATCTTTGTACTGGAGTACGCGTATTCCGCCGTTTTCGTCCACATTATTGACCGCAATGCCGCAGCTTTCCTGACCTCTGTGCTGAAGAGCGTAGAGACCGTAGTAGGTGAGCCTTGCGACATCAAGATTGTCGCCCATATCATATACGCCGAAGACGCCGCATTCCTCGTGCAGCGAGTCCTCGCCGAAGATTTCAGAATACTTATTCACGATATCCTCCTTTAAATAAGCGGTTTGAGTTTTTGCTTCGCCCGGAAAAGTTCAAAAGCTGAAGTCAAAAACCGCGCACTCCGCTTATATCCGGGAGGAGCGCCTTTGATCCTCTGAGTTGTATTTTAAATTAGTTATCTTAAAAATTAAACGGTTTCGCCCATAAGACGCTTCATAATTTCCTCATAAGCGTCCTCTACACCGCCCATATCGCGTCTAAATCTATCTTTGTCGAGCTTCTCGTTGGTATCCTTATCCCAGAAGCGGCAGGTGTCGGGTGAAATTTCATCAGCGAGCACGATTGTACCGTCGCTTGTCTTGCCGAACTCAAGCTTGAAGTCGATGAGCTTGATGCCGAGCTCTAACAGGTATGCCTTTAAGATTTCGTTTACTTTAAACGCGTACTTCGCAATTGTGTCAATGTCCTCCTGTGTTGCAAGACCGAGTGCGAGTACGTGGTATGAGTTTATAAGCGGGTCGCCGAGGTCGTCGTTCTTATAGCTGAACTCAAGCGTCGGCGAAAGCAGCTCCTTGCCCTCGGGAACACCGTATCTCTTTGAGAAGGAGCCTGCAGCAACGTTGCGTATGATAACCTCAAGAGGTACGATGCTCACTTTCTTAACTAAGGTTTCTCTGTCCGAAATTTCTTCAATAAGGTGCGTCGGTATACCCTGCTTTTCAAGCATTTTCATCAGATGATTGGTAACGCGGTTATTGATAATACCCTTTGACTGGATAGTACCCTTTTTTTCACCGTTAAAGGCAGTGGCGTCGTCCTTATAGTCAACCATTAAAACTTCGGGATCGTCGGTTTTAAATACCTTTTTTGCCTTGCCCTCGTAAAGCTGCTCTAATTTTTGCATCACAAAATCCTCCATATAAACATATATATAAATTAAAATTAAAAACAAAAATACAGTCTTATTTTATTACATTAGGTGACAAATTGCAAGGGCTAAATACAAAATTTACCCAAAAAGTTGTCTAAAGATTTATTTTTGCCCGAAATAAAAATGTGTAAACCGTACAGACCGAAAATCAAAAGATATAAAATTTAATTTTACCCCTTGTCGGGCAGAGATTTTAGTGATATAATATTCGGTAAAGTATGTCGGTTACGAATATATCGGAAAGGAGACCGTTTTATGGGTTTTATTAAACTGATAAAAGAAGAAATTCACCTGACGTTTGAACGTGACCCTGCGGCGCGGTCTAAGGCGCAGGTATTCTTTCTGTATCCCGGCGTTAAAGCGATGATATACCACCGCATAGCGCATAAGCTGTACGGGCTAAAAAGGTATTTTCTTGCCGACTGGCTTTCAATGCACGCACGGCGCGTTACGGGGATAGAAATTCACCCTGCCGCGAATATAGGCAAAAACGTTTTCATTGACCACGGAATGGGCGTGGTGATAGGCGAGACTACAGAGATTGGCGATAACTGCACGATATATCAGGGCGTGACGCTCGGCGGCACGGGTAAGGATAAGGGAAAACGCCACCCGACGATAGGCAGGAATGTGACCATCGGCACCGGTGCGAAGATACTCGGTCCGTTTAAGGTGGGTGACAATTCAAAGGTTGCGGCGAACGCTGTTGTTTTAAACGAGATACCGCCCGACAGTACCTGCGTGGGCGTACCCGCGCATATAGTTAAGCGCGAGGGTGTAAGAGTCGCACCTGCAAAGCCGTATGTACCCGACCTTGACCAGGTACATTTTCCCGACCCGGTATCAATGGATTTATGCAATCTCCGTGGAGAAGTGGAGCGGCTTAAAAATAAGATAGAAGGATAATTATTATGAAACTTTTTAATACTCTCACAAGACAAAAGGACGAATTCGTTCCTATAGAAGAAGGCAAGGTTAAGATGTATTCCTGCGGACCGACGGTATATAACTATTTTCATATAGGAAACGCCCGTCCGTTTATTATATTCGATACGCTTCGCCGTTATCTTGAATATAAGGGCTATGAGGTTACATTTGTACAGAACTTTACCGATATTGACGATAAGATGATAAACAAGGCAAACGAGCTTGGCATTACAGTCAAGGAGCTTGCGGACGAATATATTGCGGAATATTTTACTGATGCCGAGGGGCTTGGTATTCACAAGGCGTCATACCACCCGAGAGCGACCGAAAATATTGATGCGATTATTGATATAATCAAAAATCTTGAAGATAACGGTTATGCCTATAATATTGACGGCAATGTGTATTATAGCGCTAAAAAGTTTAAGGATTACGGCAAGCTGTCGCACCAGCCGCTTGAGGATCTTGAGAGCGGAGCGAGAATTGAGGTCACAGATGATAAGCGCGACCCTATGGATTTTGCACTCTGGAAGAAGCAGAAGCCCGGCGAGCCTGCGTGGGAGAGTCCGTGGGGAATGGGCAGACCCGGCTGGCACATTGAATGCAGCGCTATGGCTAACAAGTTTCTTGCAAAGACAATTGATATCCACAGCGGCGGTCAGGATTTAATCTTCCCGCATCACGAGAACGAGATTGCGCAGAGTGAGGCGGCTAACGGTTGCTGCTTTGCAAATTATTGGGTTCATAACGGATATATTAACGTTGACAATAAAAAGATGTCAAAGTCGCTCGGCAACTTCTTTACCGTGCGCGATGTGGCTAAGGAGTTTGACTATGAGGTAATTAGGTTCTTTATGCTTTCGGCACATTACAGAAGCCCGATTAATTTCAGCCACAGACTTATGGAGTCGGCAAAGTCGGCGCTTGAGAGGATTTATACCTGCATTGATACGCTGAAGTTTTTGCTTTCAAGCTGCACGGCAGACAGTATAAAGGAGGAAGAAGCTGAGGTTAAAGCGGCATTTGACGGTTATAAGCAAAAGTTTATTGCCGCGATGGAGGATGACTTAAACACCGCTGATGCGATATCGGAGCTGTTTGAGATTGTGGCTGAGGCAAACAAAAAGCTTACAGCCGAGAGTGAGCCGTCAAAAGAGATAATTGAATATGCTTTGGATATGCTGAACGAGTTGGGCGGAGTTTTGGGTCTGCTCGGCAAGACCGATGATGGTGTGCCCGCAGAGGTTCAGTCTATGCTTGACGAGAGACAGGCGGCAAGACAGGCGAAGGACTGGGCGAAGTCGGATGAAATTCGCGATAAGCTGAAGGAGCTCGGCTATGCTGTAAAGGATACGGCTAAAGGACAGCAGATAACAAAGATTTAAGGATACGGAATTTAAAGTATGGCAGACAATAAAAAAGCAGAGATAAAAACTTTGGAAAGCGGCGGATTGCTGCCGTCCGGGCAGTATTCGTCACTGACGCTTGCTTATATCGGCGACTGTGTTTATGAGCTGTATGTGAGAACGCACCTGATTAAGGGCGCAAATCATAACGTAAACAAGCTTCACAAGACTGCGACGAAGTATGTGTGCTGTAGAGCGCAGGCGGAGTTTTATTATAAAATTGAAAAATTCCTGACAGAAGAGGAGCGGGCGGTGTTCAAACGCGGGAGAAATACCAAATCGCACGTGCCTAAGAACTCCGAGATGAAGGATTATCGGATTGCAACGGGTATTGAGGCGCTTATCGGGCATCTTTACATAAGCGGTGAGCATCAGCGAATAAAAGAACTTATGCAGCATCTGTTTGAATAACGGATGCTGTATATTTTTGTGCCTGAACGGGAAGAATATCCGCAAAAGCGGAGGTGGTTTTGTGGAGCGGTCGGCATTGAGCTTAAAAAACGTAGCTTCGATAATTTTGGGCGGAATGATTATGGGTTTTGCCCTGATATTTTTCCTTGTGCCGTCAAGCATAGCGGCGGGCGGTGTCAGCGGTATTTCAACAGTGCTGCACTATCTGCTCGGTTTGCCCGTCGGGCTTATGGTACTTGTGCTTAATATACCTATCTTTATTCTGGGATTTGTGAATTTTAATTCAAGATTTTTAGTGACTTCTATAATAGGTACACTGTCGCTTTCGTTTTCGACGCAGTTTTTTGAGTCTCCGCTGTTTTCGAGATTTATTCCGGTATCGAACGATATGTTTCTGTGCTCGGTTTTAGGCGGAGCGTCGTACGGCTTTGGTTTGGGACTGGCGCTCCGCGCGGGCGGAACTACGGGCGGTACGGATATACTGTCGCTTGTGCTGAAAAAGTGGTTCCCGAAGTTCTCGGTCGGACAGTTTATAATTTTGATTGACGGGGTAATTGTTGCGCTTGCGGGACTTGCGTTCGGCAGGCTTGATACGATACTCTATTCCGCCGTAATGCTGTTTGTGAGCTCGTATCTCGCCGATACAATGCTGGAGGGCGTAGATTTTGCCAAAATGGTGTTTGTAATATCGGAAAATCAGAAAGACATTTCAAACAAAATAGCAGAGGAGCTGAGACGCGGCTCAACGGCACTGAGCGGATTTTCAATGTACTCAGGCAAGACACGCAACGTACTGATGTGCGTTCTCAGAAAATATCAGCTCCCACGGCTTAAAGAGCTTGTGAGCGAAGCAGACCGCAGCGCATTTGTAATAGTGACCGATGTAAAAGAAGTAATAGGTCACGGCTTCAAAAAGGTGATATAAATATAAAAGACCGCACAGCTGTGCAGTCTTTTTTTAATAGTACGAGCATTACGTAAGCCGGGTTCTGTCGTGGATGATTATCTATCTCGAACGTATGTCACCATACGTCTCAAGCCACCAATCTCCGAAGGTGCCGGGCCGGCTTAATCTTCGTGTCAGGTGTTGCTCCGGATGGGGTTTACAGCGGTGATAAGTCGCCATATCACCGGGTGAGCTCTTACCTCGCCTTTTCACCCTTACCTGCGTATTGCAGGCGGTATCTTTCTGTTGCACTTTCCTTAGAGTCGCCTCCACAAGCCGTTAGCTTGCATCCTGCCCTATGGAGCCCGGACTTTCCTCGCCCGCGTGCCGAAGGCACGCGGACGCAATCATCTGTAATACGGCGTCACAAACTGCGCTATGCTTCATCTTTGGCTGTTTCTTCGCTGAAATCAAAATGGAATTCGATTTCAGCGTATCGAAAATGTCTAAATTATTAATAAACCAAAAATAAGAAGTGTGTAGGGAGCGCCGAGTCGGCGCTCCGTGCAAAATGAAGGGTGTGTAACTTACTACATTCTCTTTGCAATTTTATTTTGAAAAATTATAATTTATAAAAGAGTTACTTTTATAACGCCGTCTATTGCTTCAATTTCGCTTTCTGCGGCGGGATCTATCTTGCTGCCCAAATCAAGCATTGTGTATGCGTAGTCGCCGCGGCTCTTGTTGAGCATATTGTCGATATTGATGCCCTTTGAAGCAATCAGGTCGGTGATGTGCTTTAATATATTGGGAATATTCTTGTGCGCTACCGTGATACGAACGCCTAATTTTGTACCCATATCGCACGCGGGATAGTTTACGCTGTTTTTGATATTTCCGTTTTCCAAGAAGTCCTTAATCTCGTTTGATGCCATAACAGCACAGTTTTCCTCACTCTCGGGGGTTGAAGCACCGAGATGCGGCATAACGATTACTTTGTCGTTATTAAGCAGCGCTGATGTAGCAAAGTCGGTGATATATGCCGAAAGTGTTCCGTCCTCAAGAGCTGTCTGAACATCGTCGCTGTCTACAAGTGTATCACGTGAGAAGTTCAAAAGTCTTGCACCCTTCTTCATCTTAGCGAACGCTTCCGAATTGAGCATTCCCTTTGTTGACGGTGTTGCGGGCACGTGGATGGTAACGTAGTCGCTGACTGCGAGTAAATCCTCAAGGCTGTTTGCCTTCTCGGCAAATCTCGTAAGATGCCAAGCTGCGTCAACTGAGAGGTAGGGGTCAAATCCGACAACGTTCATACCGAGGTGATGAGCCGCGTTTGCAACCTTAACACCGATGGCGCCGAGACCGATAACGCCGAGGGTCTTGCCCTCTATCTCGGGACCTACAAAGTTTGACTTGCCCTTTTCAACGAGCGCGCCCGCCTGGTCGCCTTCGTTCTTTAATGTCTTAGCCCACTCAATACCCTGAACAATCTTTCTTGACGAAAGTAAAAGAGCGCAGAGCACGAGCTCTTTTACCGCATTCGCATTAGCGCCGGGGGTGTTGAATACTACGATACCCTTTTCGCTGCACTTGTCAATCGGGATGTTGTTAACGCCCGCGCCTGCTCTTGCGATTGCCTTGAGGCTTTCGGGAAGCTCCATATCGTGCATCTTATAGCTTCTTAAAATAATACCGTCCGGATTTGAACATTCGTCCGAAATCTCATAGTTTGTGCCGAGGACACTGAGTCCCTTTTTAGAAATCTTGTTAAGAGTCTGAATTTTATACATTACGCATTCTCCTTTTCAAACTTAGTCATAAAGTCGACAAGCGCTTTCACGCCTTCAATCGGCATAGCGTTGTAGATGCTTGCTCTCATACCGCCGACTGTTCTGTGACCCTTTAAGTTAACAAAGCCCTGAGCCTTTGACTCGGCAATGAACTTAGCGTTTAAGTCATCGCTGTCGGTTACGAATGGAACGTTCATCAGTGAACGGTCCTCGGGAACGACTGTACCCTTAAACATCTTTGAGTTATCAAGGAAGTCATAGAGAACCTTTGCCTTTTCTACGTTTTTCTCGTGCATAACCTTAACGCCGCCCATATTCTTAATCCATTCAAACACCAGACCGCAGATATAGATGCCGTATGTCGGCGGTGTGTTGAACATAGAACCGTTTTTAGAGTGCGTCTCATAGTTCAGCATTGTCGGCGTAATGTCAGCCGCATTGCCGATAAGGTCGTCACGAACAACAACAACCGTAACGCCGGCAGGACCCATATTCTTCTGCGCGCCCGCGTAAACGAGACCGAACTTTGAAAAGTCAACTTCCTCAGAGAGGATACACGATGACATATCGGTAACAACCGTTGCATCGCCGAAGTCGGGCATTGTGTTGTAGTGCGTGCCGTATATTGTGTTGTTGTATGTGATATGAACGTAATCTGCGTTCGGCGTCAGCATACTCTTATCAACCTTGGGAAGGTATGTAAACGTCTTATCCGCACTTGATGCGATTTCGTTTGCGTTTATATAACGCTTAGCCTCAGCGAGAGCCTTTTTTGCCCACTGACCTGTTGTAACGTAGTCGGCAGTCTTTGACTTGTTGCCGAGGTTTAAAGGTACCATAGCAAACTGTGTCGAAGCGCCGCCCTGCAGGAACAGAACCTTGTAATTATCCGGAACGTTCATAATCTCACGGAAAGTAGTCTCAGCCTTGTCGATTATAGCCTGATACTCTGAGCTTCTGTGGCTCATTTCCATAACGGACTGACCGCTGCCGCCCTGGTCAAGCATTTCCTCCTGCGCTTTCTTCAGCACTTCCAGGGGAAGCATTGAAGGTCCTGCTGAAAAGTTGTAAACTCTGCTCATAATTCATTCCTCCGCAAATATATGATATTTTAATATTTATCTGATTTTGTAACTTATATATTATAAACGTAAATAAATAAATCGTCAATAATATTTTGCAAAATTTTTAACAAATACATAAAATTCGTATATTATTGTTGAAAATGCTGTATCATATACAAGCTGTATTTTACATTATTAATTATAAAGAGCATTGACACCCGCGTTTTGCCGCGTTAAAATTGGGACATAACATATAACTAAAAGCAAGATGTCCCCCGCCTCAATAGGCGGCGGGTTCCGCTTACTTTTTTCAGTGGGAGTTTGGGTCTCCTACTGAAACGTTGAATGACGGGGCGAAGCCCCTTATTAAATGAGGTGTTTATTATGATTAAATTTATAGCGACCGATTTGGACGGAACACTCCTTGACTCAAACAAGAACCTGCCCGAAGGCTTTATCGAAATGATTGATGTTTTGAACGAAAAAGGCGTAATATTCGCTGTGGCGAGCGGACGGCAGTATTACACGGTGCTTGAGCAATTTGAGCCGATAGGCCGCGATTTTATGTATATGGTGGAAAACGGCGCGCTTGTTGTGGATAAGGGCGAAATTAAGGCTTGCGACTGTTTAGAGCCGGAGGTTTGCGCAGATATTATAAGACGTGTGAGAGATATACCAACGGCGTCGCTTATACTGTGCTGCATAGACGGTGCGTACGGCGAGGATGGCAGCGACCCGGATTTTCGGTGGAATACCGATATGTATTATAAGCGGTTTTCGCTTGTCGATGATTTAATCCCGATGTGCGGCGAGAAGCAGATTTTAAAATTGGCGATTTATGACAATACCGACCCGTATAAAAATGTCAAGAAGGTTCTGCCCGATTACGAGGGCAGGGCGGACGTTGTGATATCGGGTGCAAACTGGTGCGACGTGATGAAGCCCGGCGTGTCAAAGGGCAGTGCGATAAAACGCGTGCGTGAGATTTATGGAATAGATAGGGATGAATGTATGTGCTTCGGCGATTATATGAACGACTACGAGATGATAATGGAGTGCGGCGAGAGCTATGCTATGGGAAATGCAGTTCCCGAAATCAAAGCCGCAGCGAAACACATAGCCCCAACCAACGACGAAAACGGCGTAATGCAAATATTAAAGCAAAGATTTTAGAGAGTTTTGGCGCCCCTGCGGGGCGCCTTTAAGTTTGCGGAGGAAATGATACGCAAATTATCGTCGCGTAATCCCTAATTTCTAATATCTAATCTCTACGTTGACTTTTCCGAAATTTTAATGTAAAATTACAGATAACTACATAAATCGGGAGTGTAAATATGGAGCCTATTATAAGATACAAAGATGAAATTGAGGCGGCGTACGGGTCTATTCTTGCGCCGTATGCAGTTAAGGCGGCGGAGCAGGGCAGCCGTGATTTTGATGAACCGGTCAGAGAGGCGGAGAACCGTTCCGATTTTCAGCGTGACCGTGACAGGATTATACATTCGCAGGCTTTCCGCAGAATGATGTACAAGACTCAGGTGTTTGTTAACCACGAGGGCGACTATTTCAGAACGCGTCTTACTCATTCGCTTGAGGTCGCACAGTTTGCAAGGGGAATATCAAAGTCGCTTGCGCTTAACGAGGATTTGGCGGAGGCTATTTCGCTCGGTCACGACTTGGGTCACACACCGTTCGGGCACGCGGCTGAAAAGGTGTTCGGCAGAAAGTTTGCCGAAGTCGGACTGCCGCAGTTTTATCACAATGAGCAGAGCGTGAGAGTGGTTGGGGTGCTTGAAAACCGTGATATACAGCAGTATCCCGGTCTAAATCTTACCCGTGAAGTGCGCGAGGGATTATTAAAGCATAATTCCGACCGAAGCGGGCTGTATCCCGAACTTTTGCCCGCCGTTCCGTGCGGAAGTCTTGAAGGACAGATAGTTCGTGTTGTTGATACTGTCGCGTATACCTGCCACGACTTGGACGACGGAATTAAGTCGGGTATTCTTCTTAAAAATTGCCTCGGAAATCCTGACGTGATGATAAGGTTTAATGATATATCCGAGCGTATTCAGAGTGAAACGGGAATTAAAATTTCGTACGACCCGATAAGCAGTGATTTGTTTATCTCTGAGCTTATACATTGGTTTATCGAGCGGCTGACCGAGAATACATACAGAAACCTTGTAGAATACAATGTAGAAGAGCGGGAGGATATAAAGCGTTTGGCGGCAGAGGGGACGTCAATAGTCGAGTTTGATAAAAAGACGGGCGCGCTGTTCGGCAACCTAAAGGGTTTTGTCACTAAGTGTGTATACTGTACCTCGACCGTGCAGATTATGGACGCGAAGGCAGAGAAGGTAGTAAGCGATTTATACGACGCATTTTTTGAAAACCCCGGACTTCTCCCGCCCGAGCAAAAGTATAAGATAGACAATTTCAGTGAGATATACGGATATTCAAATTTAAACGCAGCCACGGCAAGAGCAAGAATTGTCTGCGACTATATATCATGTATGACCGACAGGTTTGCCCTTGACGAATACGAGCGCGTATTTAATCCGAGAGCGAAGATATAGCGTAAATAAATAATGCAGATGCGTTTATGCGAGAAAGTTTAAATTTAAATAACAATGGCATAAACGTATGTAGGGAGCGATGAGTCGACGCTTCCTACACACATTTGTGCTAAATCAAAATTCTATCGATAGTCTGAGGTTCCTCGTAGGGGCGCCTCTTAAATTAAAAAGCCGCGCATTTGCGCGGCTTTAAATTAATCAGCTACTGAGATAACTTCTCTGCCTTTGTAAGTTCCGCAAGCCTTGCAGGCTCTGTGCGGCATCTTCAGCGCTCCGCACTGAGGACACTTAACCATTCCCGGAACAGTCAGCTTCCAGTTTGCTCTTCTCTTATCTCTTCTTGCCTTTGATGTCTTTCTCTTTGGAACTGCCATTTATATACACCTCTTTCCGAATTTCAGATTTATATGAGGTTCCCCTCAGGCAGCGCTCAGCACTGCATTTTCTACTATAAATTAAAAATTAATCAACATCTATGCTGTCAAGCACCGAAAATCTTGGGTCAACCGGGCGCGTATCGCACGAACACGCACCTTCGTTAAGGTTTTTGCCGCAGTTTGGGCATAAACCCTTGCAATCATCGCGGCATAGATGTTTGGCGGGCATACTTAAAATCAGGTTCGTATAAACCCACTCGTCAAGGTCAATGCTGTCGCCCGTAAAGTAAGTAATATCGGGATTTAAGTCCTCACCCTCGGTGTCACCGACGTTTTCGGCTTCCTTGAAACTCTCGAGAATATTAAATTCCATATCTGTTTCAAAGTTTTCCGCGCAGCGGTCACAAGTCATTTTAAGTCTTGCGTGCGCCTTCAAGTCAAGCTCAATTGTGCCGCCGAAGTTGCGGACAACTCCGCGAACCTCAATGGGAGATAAAAGCTCAAAATCATCAAGCTCACTAAGAATTGGGCTGACAACGCAGTTAATGTCAATTTGTTTGCCTTCGTAATTCTTAATCTGAGATATATCAATCTGCATACTAATCACCTGTAAAAAATCTGAGCATACAAACAGACAGCGATTATTATACCTAATCGCAATCTGTTTGTCAATGATTTTTTTAATAATTATTTAAAATATCCTTAATTTCTTTAAAATCCCATAAAAACTGACTTACTTGGAGGCAAGATAACTGTTAATCTTGTTGACTAACTCATCGCAGTCCGCACCGTGTACCATACACGCCTGCTCAATGCTTTCGCCGCTTGCCGACGGACAACCGAGGCAGTGCATACCGATTTCAATGAAAAAATCCGCCGTGCCCGGGTCCATTCTGAGCGCCTCCATTATAATTGTATCCTTTGTTACTTGTTGTGCCATAACTTAAATTCTCCTTTCGGTTGTGTTCTTATTAAGCGTTTTGAAAGCGAGCAAACCCGCTTTCTTTTTGTTATTATACCCCACTAATCAAAAAATTTCAAGTAATTTTTTGTAGAATAGCTTATTGTTTAAGTTCTGCGTTTACGTCGTCAATAGCACGGTTCCACATATCTTTTGAAATCTGCGCCGCCTGAGCGTATTCTGTGCTTTTGGACGTGAACTGCGAGAAGTCGCCGGCGTCTGCCGCTTCAATTCTTGGGTTCATACCGTCAAGAATTTTATAGAAAGTCGCGACCGTAGTCACGAGAGCCTTGTGCTGCTCTGTAAGCTCGCTCGGACAGAACATTTCGGCGGAGCTGACCTCGTTGTACCAGTGCTCGCACTTTTCGTGATCAGCCTCGAAATTCGTTTTCCACTCGGAAAAGTTTGACGCATTAAGCGTACCTACCGCGTTTAACAGCTTGGGCAGCTCGTTTTCGACAAACGGAGTAACCTCGGAGCTAAATGATTCTATATAGTTTTTGTACTGCTCCGGATACTGATTGCCGAGCGAGTTTGCCGCCGACTGTGAAGTATTTTTTTCCCCCGGTTTTCCACAGCTTGAGCAAATGGTTACCGCAAGCGCAGCCGCCGCAGTGAGTGAGATTATGCGTTTTAACGTCGTATTTTTCATAGTATTATCCTCCTAAAAGTTATTCGTATTCTCTGTGCCGTTTAACCACAATTCTGACGCTTGTCTTTATAAAATACCACAGCAGCCAGAACAGGATTGAAACGATATATGTTGCCGCCACAACCCATATAAAACGGCTTATGACGCTCGTGATGCCGCGCTCGGCGAGCAGAAAGTCGTTGAGCCATATCACGATTAGACAGTGCGATAGGTATATATTGTAGCTTTCGGCGTCAAGCGCTTTGGTGAGCCATGATACTTTAGTCTTTCGCCCGCATATCCACGTGAAAAGCATAAAGAAAAACAGAACTGCCGCAGCGCAGTATAGCATATGAACATTATCCATCCAAAGTGCAACGGTTGAATATGTCCGGTATCCGAGGTGTATATCAAGAGTAGCTCCGGATAAAAATATTAACGTGATGAATAGTTTATTGCGAAGTATTGCGTCTGTCGCTTTATCGTAATTCATACCGATATAGCAGCCTGCGGTCCAGTAGGGCAGGTATTTTGTAAAGATTATATCATCGTACGGAAACGCGCTGCCGGGGAAGAATATTTCCCATATATATGTAAGACTGTAGCCTAAAACCATCGAAAAAAGTATTGAAAACGCAATACCTATTCCGGGGTTTAAACGCCGCAGTACAAATGACCACAAGGGCACAAGTATGTAGAACTGAAGTATTATAATCACAAAGTAAAAATGCCCTGCAAGGTCTCCGCGGTACCATGCGTGAAACAATCCCTGCCACGAAAAATTGAAGTAGTGGTGATTGATAAAGTATATGTAGAATATCGTCACCCACAGCATATACGGCAGAATAACGCGCGTTATCCTGCCTTTATAGAACTTAAAGTAGTTTATTTTTCTGCCGCCGAGAAATGTTTTGACTCCGCTTAAAAATATAAACGCCGGTACGACAAACGAACTGAACCGCCACGGCGCGAAAATCAGATTAAACGCTCTGTCGGATTTGTTTGTCTCGCCGATAAGTACCGACGCGCAGTGAATGAAGATTACAAGCAGAGCGCAGAATATGTTCATATACGTCAGCTCAAACCGTATCTTCCGCGTGCCTTCAGTCTTGTTCATAACCGTATATCCTCCCGAATTAAACCCTTATAATTTAGTTCGCGTTAATTCTGCGGCGTTCCTGCCTGAGCTCGTTGCGCCGTTTTGACAGCTCAAGTTCCATCTTTTCTTCATCGGTTTCGATGATAAGCCGCGGAACCTCGGTGGGCTTTTCGTGCTCATCAAGCGCTACGAGTACAAGATATGCCTTATTTATGGTTCGCTGCATACCGTGCTTATCCTCAATCAGCGTGCGGACGCAGACCTCCATTGAGGTCCTGCCGACCGATGTAACCTTGCCTGCGAGCACAATAACGTCGTTTGGGTACGCGGGGCCGCGGAAGCAGAGCGTGTCTACCATAGCTGTGGTCACTGTAGTACCGCTGTGACGCCGCGCGACAATGCCCGCAACCTCGTCAATCCATTCCATAAGCCTGCCGCCGAACAGACGTCCGTAACCGTTCAAATCCTCCGACGATATCATATGAACCTGCTCTGTATACGACTCAGCAACTCTTTTAGCTTTTATTTCCGCCATATAAGCTCCTTCTTTCCAGTTTTTATAATATGCAATATATAACAGTATACCATATTTTTCCCGATATATCAATCCCCCAAATTTTCGCCGCGAAAGGCTCCCCCCCCGTAGGAGCGCCTTTCAAATGTCAAACTATATAATCTCACAGCTTTCGTTAGTCTGAAATTTATCAACTGCTGCGTTGACGAATTTATTTTATTATGTTAATATTATTCCATAAATAATACGGGAGATACAGCTATGACAAACTATGCGGACTTAAATATAAAAACACCGTTTTATGTGACGGATGAAAATTTGCTTATGCGCAATCTTGAATTATTAAAATCGGTCTCAGACCGCACGGGCGCAAAAATTCTTCTTGCGCAGAAAGCGTTTTCTATGTACAGTGTGTATCCGCTAATTGGCAGATACCTTGCGGGAACAACGGCGAGCTCACTGTTTGAGGCGCGTCTCGGACACGAGGAAATGCCGCATAAGGAGACGCACATTTATGCCCCGGCGTTCAGCGATGATGATTTTGATGAAATAATAAAAATCTGCGACCATATTGTGTTTAACTCATTCTCGCAGTGGGACAGGCATAAGGCAAAAGTAAAAGACAAAAATATAGAGTGTGGAATTCGTATAAATCCCGAATATTCCGAAATAGAGACCGATATATACAATCCGTGCTTTAAAGGCTCGAGAATGGGTGTGACGCTCAATAATTTTCGTCCGGACGACCTCGGCGGCATAAGCGGACTTCATTTTCATACTATGTGCGAGCAGAACTCCGACGTGCTTTGGCGTACAGTTCAGGTGGTTGATGAAAAATTCGGTAAGTATTTAAAGAATATGAAGTGGCTGAACTTCGGCGGAGGGCATCATATTACCCGAGCGGATTATGATATAGATAAGCTCTGCCGCTCCATCGAGTTTATGCGTGATAAGTATGAGTTTGATATCTACCTTGAGCCGGGAGAGGCTGTTGCGCTTAACACTGGATTTTTGGTATCAGAGGTTATGGACATAGTAAATAACGGAATAGATATCGCGATACTTGACACATCGGCTGCGTGTCATATGCCCGATGTGCTTGAAATGCCGTACCGCCCTGAAGTAATCGGCGCGGGAAGAGCAGACGAGAAGGCCTATACCTATCGTTTCGGCGGTCCCACCTGCCTCGCGGGCGATATTATAGGCGATTATTCGTTTGATAAGCCGCTTGTGCCCGGTGACAGAGTTGTGTTTTGTGATATGGCTATATATTCAATGGTAAAAAACAATACCTTCAACGGCGTTAACCTTCCGTCTATTTGCCTTATGAGAGCAAACGGTGAAACCGAGGTTATAAAGAAGTTCGGATATGATGATTTTAAATCAAGACTTTAATAATTGAGGTGGATTATGGATATAAAAAAAGATGTAATGGAATTTCTGCTAAATAACGGAGCGGGACAGGTAGGTTTTTGCCGTTTGGGCAGCGATGTGTTCGGTCAGAACAATTTTGGGCTCGGCTATGCGGTTTCGTACACAATACCGTTATCGGACGCTGTTATCGACGAAATTACGGACAGACCGACGCATACATATTTTCATCATTACAGAACGGTGAATGCGCTTATAGACAACAACTCACTAAAGGTCGGACGAAAGCTGCAAAGGGCGGGATACCGCTATGTCTGCGTGCCCGCGTCGCAGTCCGTGCCGGGCGAATTTTGCGGAGTATTCTCACATAAATACGCCGCCGTGCGCTCGGGGCTTGGCTATGTAGGTAAAAGCGGACTGTTCGTTTCGACCGAAAACGGTCCGAGAGTGAGACTCGGTACAATACTCACCGACTGCGATTGCTTTGAGGTGAACGAAAAAGTCTTAAAATCCGAATGCGGCGATTGCCGCGCGTGCGTTAGGGCGTGCCCCGCAATGGCGATAAAAGGAAATTTGTGGGAGCCGGGAGCTGCGCGTGAGGATTTGGTAGACCCCCGCGCCTGCAGCGAGCATATGAAAAAAGCCTATCAAAAAATAGGCCGCGGCGCCGTTTGCGGTATCTGTATGGCGGTATGTCCGCGCGGCAGCAAAAAAATTTGAAATTTTTGCAAAAAACTCTTGCATAATAAAATCTGTTGTGGTATACTAAATCGGTATGCGGGCTTTGCCTGCAGAATAAAAATACGCACGCTGCCGGATTTTCTCGGATGTGCCGCAATCCCATGTCGGTTCCGGGGCAAGCTGATGGCAGCGGAGGTATAAAACTTTACGGAGGTGTAAATCATGGGAGTAGTTCAGATGAAGCAGTTATTGGAAGCGGGTGTTCACTTCGGTCACCAGACGCGTCGTTGGAACCCTAAAATGGCTGAGTACATTTTCACGGAGAGAAACGGTATCTATATCATTGATCTTCAGAAGACGGTTAAGAAGATTGAGGAAGCATACTACTTCACTCGTGACATCGCTCAGGAGGGCGGTACGGTTCTTTTTGTAGGAACCAAGAAGCAGGCGCAGGAGGCTATCAAGGAAGAGGCTGAAAGAACAGGTATGTTCTATGTTAATGCAAGATGGCTCGGCGGTATGCTTACAAACTTTAAGACAATTAAGCAGAGAATAGGCAGACTGTTCCAGCTCGAAAAGATGGCTGAGGACGGAACTATGGATCTTCTGCCGAAGAAGGAAGTTATCAAGCTGAACCTTGAAAAAGAGAGACTTGAGAAGTTTCTCGGCGGTATCAAGAATATGCAGAATCTCCCGTCGGCTATGTTCGTTGTTGACCCGAGAAAGGAAAAGAACGCTATTGCTGAGGCTCACAAGCTCGGTATCCCGGTTATAGCAATCGTTGATACAAACTGTGACCCGGAGGAAGCCGAATATCCTATCCCAGGAAATGACGATGCTATCCGTGCGGTTAAGCTTATCGTTTCAACAATCGGCAATGCTATCTTAGAGGGTAAGCAGGGCGAGCAGACAGAGGATACTCCGAAGCAGGAAGAGGAAGTAACTCTCGATATGCTCGATGAATAATAAATAATAATTGATTAATTCGGAAAGGATGAAATAAAATGGCATTTACAGCACAGGATGTAAAAACTCTCAGAGAACTGACAGGCTGCGGTATGATGGACTGCAAAAAGGCGCTTACAGAGACCGACGGCGATCAGGACAAGGCTGTTGAATATTTAAGAGAAAAGGGTCTTTCAAAGGCTGCTAAAAAGGCGGGTAGAATTGCTGCCGAGGGTATGGTTAAGACATACATCGCAGACGGCGTAGGAGTTGTTGTTGAGGTTAACTCAGAGACAGACTTTGTTGCGAAGAATGTTGACTTCCAGAACTTTGTTGCGGATATAGCTACAACCGTTGCTGAGACAAACCCGGCAGATGTTGAGGACCTTAAGACAAAGACAATCAGCGGTGGAAGTCAGAATGTCGGCGATGCTCTTACCGAAAAGATTGCTACAATCGGTGAGAATATGAACATCAGACGTTTTGAAAGAATGGAGTCGGCAGGTACAATCGTTGACTACATTCACGCAGGCGGCAAAATCGGCGTTCTCGTAAACGCTGAGGCACAGGAAAGCGACGCGGTTAAGGAGTGCCTTAAGAACGTAGCTATGCAGATTGCGGCTCTCAACCCGAAGTATCTGTCAAGCGCAGAGGTTCCCGAGGACTATAAGGAGCACGAGAAGGAAATTCTTATGGCTCAGGCGAAGAACGATCCGAAGAACGCTTCAAAGCCGGATAACATCATTGAGAAGATGATTACAGGTCGTCTTAATAAGGAACTTAAAGAAGTATGTCTGCTTGAGCAGGAATATGTAAAGGCTTCAAACAAAGAGACAGTAGCAAAGTATATTGAGCAGGCAGCTAAGGAAACAGGCTCGGCAATAACACTCAAGAGCTTTGTTCGCTTCGAGACCGGCGAAGGCATCGAGAAGAAGCAAGACGATTTCGCATCAGAAGTTGCTTCAATGATTAAGTAATTTAAGACTTAAATAACCCCCCTCGGAAATATCCGAGGGGGGTTTCAGATTGTCGAAAAGTGATTTTTGCAATTAGAATTGCAGCTAGCGATGCCAGACCCTTTGGGACGTTGTCCCAAGCCCCATTTAAAGGGGTTTTAGGGGACGTTGTCCCCTAATTCTTGACTCCTGAAAGGAGTCAAGAACGCCGCCCGGGTTCGGCGGGCGGAACAGGGTCCGGCGATGATTTGTAAATATTTTGTCGCTAAAATATATCTTTATTGACAGCCGCCTTTTGTGATTGGCTTTTAGCCACAGCACGTTTTACAAAACAATATTATTCTTATTTAAATACTCCTTTATTTTTTGGAAGCTGATATCGCTTATGTCATGCTCAATCAGACAGCTGTCGTGATAGGCGGTTTCTTCATCGACTCCGAGAGCGATTAACGCTTTTGCAATAAGCTGATGCCGCTCAAACATCCGTTCGGCAATTACAAGCCCTTTTTCGGTGAGCGAAATGTTTCCGTCGCTGTCAACAGTGGCGTACCCGTCCTCACGCAGTGATTTCATAGCGACCGATACGCTCGCCTTTGTGAAAGACAGCTCGTGTGCTATGTCAATGCTGCGCACATAGCCCTTTTTCTTTTTTATCATTAATATTCTTTCAAGATAGTTTTCTGCAGACTCTTTTATCTTCATAATAATTACCTCGTACGATTTATTTTTATCAGTATATCACAATATTTTTATTATGTCAAAAATATTTGAAAAAACTATTGACAACAAAGGTTAGTTATGGTAAACTAACAAATGGCTAGTTAGTCGATACTAATTGATAGGAGGAAATTATGATGCCGTTATCTATGGCCGACATCGGTGAAAAGCAGAGAGTGATAAAGATAAACGGAAAGGATCAGACGCGGCAGTTTTTGGAAAATCTCGGTTTTGTTGAAGGCAGTGAAGTAACGGTCGTATCTGAAATTTCCGGAAATATTATAGTAAATGTTAAGGACACAAGAGTAGCACTTGACAAGGCTATGGCAAACAGAATTATCGTGTGACACAGTAAAAGGAGGGTAATATGATGCGTACAATGAGAGATGTTAAGGTTGGCGAGACCGTAAGTGTTGTAAAGCTCACGGGAGAAGGCGCCGTTAAACGCCGTATAATGGATATGGGCATTACCAAGGGGATAAGTGTTTATGTCCGTAAGGTTGCGCCGCTCGGCGACCCTATTGAGGTTACGGTAAGAGATTATGAGCTGTCGCTCAGAAAAGCCGACGCGCAGATGATTTTAGTAGATTAATTAAAATTTTTAGGGTATGGTTAGTCTATTATAACTAACCGCAGGAGGTATGAAGATGTCGATAAAAATTGCACTTGCCGGAAACCCGAATTCCGGTAAAACAACGCTGTTTAACGCTCTGACAGGTTCAAATCAGTTTGTGGGAAACTGGCCGGGCGTAACGGTTGAAAAGAAGGAAGGCAGACTAAAGGGCAGCAAGAACGTAACAATTATGGACTTGCCGGGAATTTATTCACTTTCGCCATATACGCTTGAAGAGGTTGTGGCGAGAAATTATCTCATAAACGAACGTCCCGATGCTATACTTAACATAGTGGACGGCAGCAATATTGAGAGAAACCTGTATCTCACAACGCAGCTCACCGAACTCGGTATTCCGGTTGTAATGGCTGTAAATATGATGGATGTTGTTAAAAAGAACGGAGACAGCATTGATTTTGCAAAGCTGTCAAAGGCGACCGGTTGTGAGGTTGTACCGATTTCCGCACTTAAAGGGCACGGTGTGAAGGAGGCTGCGGCAAAGGCGGTTGACGCAGCAAAGAAAAAGAAGAAAGCTGCGCCGATACATAGATTTGACTCAAAGGTTGAAGAGTGCATCGGCGAAATCGCAGAGCTGCTCGGAAATTCTGTTCCGGAGGAGCAAAAGCGTTTTTATGCGATAAAGCTGTTTGAGCGTGACGATAAAATTCAGGCGGCTTTAAATATTCCGATTGACACGGCGCGCATTTCTGATATAATCAAAAGCGCGGAGAAGGAATTTGATGATGATACCGAGAGTATTATTACCAATGAGAGATATAACTACATATCATCGATAATAAAGGGGTGCCACAAGAAAAAGAGCGGGCATAAGCTCAGCACTTCCGATAAAATAGACAGAGTGGTTACAAACCGCTGGGCGGCGCTTCCGATTTTTGCCGTTGTTATGGTTATTGTCTATTATGTTTCGGTTACAACTGTCGGAACTTGGGCTACAGACTGGGCAAATGACGGACTGTTCGGTGACGGCTGGCATCTGTTCGGGATAGGCGGTTCGGCATACGAAGAAGCGACAGCAGAGTGGGAAATTGAGCAGGCAAAGATTGATGCTTTTATTGAAGCGGCTGAAGAAGAAGGAATTGACACTGAGGATGTTGCTGCAATTATAAGCGGTGATGACGAAGAGGAAATTTCTGATGAAGAAACAGAGGGTCTTGCAGAGGACAGCGAGGCTGATGCCATAGCGGATACAGAGTCTCAGCTTGATGACGGATTGGTTGCCTTAGAGGCTGTCGACGATGCTCAAAAAGACGATGAGACAATAATGAGCGAATTTATGACTGCGGCAGCAGGCATTGATGCGGTTGCCGAGATTGAGAATGAAGACGGCGAGGTTGAAGCGTCTTATGCCGTTACGGTTGATGACTTTGCGGCGGCGCTTGAGGCTGAGGAACCCGACCCTGCGGACTTTGGAATTTGGGTACCGGGTATACCGGTTCTGCTCGGAAATCTTCTTGATGCGATCGGAACTGCGGATTGGCTCAGCGGCTTAATTTTAGACGGTATTGTTGCCGGTGTCGGCGCGGTTCTCGGTTTTGTTCCGCAGATGCTTGTTTTGTTCATATTCCTTGCGTTCCTCGAAGCGTGCGGATATATGGCAAGAGTTGCGTTTATTATGGACAGAATTTTCAGAAAGTTCGGTCTTTCGGGTAAGTCGTTTATACCTATGCTGATTGGTACGGGCTGCGGCGTTCCGGGAATAATGGCGTCTCGAACTATAGAGAATGACCGTGACAGAAAGATGACAATAATGACAACGACGTTTATCCCATGCGGCGCTAAGATGCCGATTATTGCGCTTATTGCCGGTGCGTTGTTCGGCGGCGCGTGGTGGATTGCGCCGAGTGCGTACTTTGTCGGAGTTGCCGCTATTGTTGTATCGGGAATAATCCTTAAAAAGACAAAGATGTTTGCGGGCGATCCGGCTCCGTTTGTTATGGAGCTTCCCGCATACCATATGCCGACGGTTACAAATGTGCTCAGAAGTATGTGGGAGCGCGGCTGGTCGTTTATTAAGAAGGCGGGAACAATTATTCTGCTTTCGACAATTCTCGTATGGTTCTTGCAGGGCTTCGGCTTCGAGGACGGCTTTGGTATGGTTGAGGATATGAACAATTCTCTGCTTGCAAAGCTCGGCGGTATTATTGCTCCTATTTTCGCTCCGCTCGGATGGGGTGACTGGAAGGCGGCGGTTGCTGCGATTACCGGCCTTATTGCGAAGGAAAACGTTGTCGGAACCTTCGGCATTCTCTACGGATTTGCTGAGGTTGCCGAGGACGGTGCTGAAATTTGGGGCACACTTGCGGCAAGCTTTACCCAGATTGCGGCGTACTCGTTCTTGGTATTCAACCTGCTGTGCGCTCCGTGTTTTGCAGCTATCGGAGCTATAAAGCGTGAGATGAACAGTGCAAAATGGACGTGGTTTGCAATCGGCTATCAGTGTGTATTTGCTTATGCAGTTTCACTTTGCATATACCAGATAGGTAAGCTGTTTACGGGCGGCGGATTTGGCGTCGGAACTGTTGCAGCCGTTGTGGTAATAGCGCTGTTTGTATACCTTTTGTTTAGACCGAACAAGGACAGCGGAAAGCTTAAGGTCAACCCCGGAGTCTTGAACGTTTAATTTTTGAATTTGTTAAGGAGACTGACTATGATTGCTACAATTATTATTTCGGCCGTGCTGATTTTTATTGTTGCGCTTATTATTTATAATATGTACAGCCGAAGGAAGAAGGGGAAAGGCGGCTGCGGATGCGGCTGCTCGGGGTGCTCCGGAAGCTGTAAGCATTTTGATGAATAATTAATACGGGCTGTCTCACTTCGGTGAGGCAGCCCGTTGCTACGGATGTTTTTAAATCGGTTTTATATATAAAAATGAAAAAATATTTTTTGTATATAAATTGTTTGGATTGGCATAATAGTATTAAAAATCAAAAAACTTTCGGAGGAAACGAAATGGATATAATTACTTTAATACTATTAATTATTGGTGGGCTCAATTGGGGGCTTATGGGTATATTTCATTTTGACTTGGTGGCATTTTTATTCGGCGGCAACGCTTCAATCATCAGCAGAATTATATATACGATAATAGGTCTTTGCGCTCTGTGGGATATAACCTTCTTTTTCAGAAACGAGATTTTGTCGCGCTTTAGAGCGGACAGATAGTTTTGGCAATATATTTTTGATATGTCGAATTTTTAAAGATATTTTGCTATATTGAAATTTCTTATTGACAAAATAAAACAGTTAAGATATAATTATTTTTAGACTGTATCGGTATTGGTGTGGTACAGTATTTGGTAATCATACCGATTGTTTTGTAAAGATATTATTATTGACGCACAATGGGGTGTGGCTTTATTGGCTGCGCCCTTTTTGCTACGTCACAGCACATTTGGAGGTGTGGTAATTGTATAAGATAGTAAGAAAAGAAGTACTTAATTCTTCAGTTTCGCTTATTGAGGTCGAGGCTCCGTACATAGCTAAGAAGGCTGAGCCCGGTCAGTTCATTATTTTAAGAGTTGACGATAAGGGTGAGCGTATTCCGTTCACAATTGCCGATTTTGACAGGGAGAAGGGTACGATTACGGTTATTTTTCAGATTGTCGGTAAATCAACCGAGAGTTTGAATGAGTTAAATGAGGGTGACTGCCTTAGAGACTTTGTCGGTCCTTTGGGCGTTGCCTCAAAGTTTGACGGCGTAAATAAGGTTGCGGTAATCGGAGGCGGTCTCGGTACGGCAATCGCATATCCGCAGGCTAAAAAGCTCCACGGTATGGGCGTTAGTGTTGATATGATTAACGGCTTCCGTAATAAGGACCTTATAATTATTGAGGATTTGTGCAAAGACGCCTGCACTAACCTTTATACAATGACGGACGATGGTTCAAACGGAAATCAGGGCTTTGTCACCGCTAAGCTTGAGGAGCTGATTAAAGGCGGCACAGACTATGATTTGGTTGTCGCAATTGGTCCGCTTGTTATGATGAAAGCGGTATGTGACCTTACAAAGAAGTATGGCATAAAGACAATAGTAAGTATGAATCCAATAATGATTGACGGTACGGGTATGTGCGGCGGCTGCCGCGTAACTGTCGGCGGCGAGACGAAGTTTGCGTGCGTTGACGGACCTGACTTTGACGGTCATTTGGTTGACTTTGACAGTGCGATTGCACGCTCTCGGATGTTTAAAAAGCAGGAGGGCGAGTCGCGCGAGCGTCATCACAACTGTAGATTGGAGGGAATGCAGAATGCCTAATATGTCACTCAATAAAGTACCTATGCCTGAGCAGGAACCAAACGTTAGAAACAAGAATTTTAAAGAGGTTACGACAGGCTATACAGAGGAAATGGCGGTAGAGGAAGCGACAAGATGCTTAAACTGCAAGCACAGACCGTGTATGCAGGGCTGCCCGGTTATGGTTAAGATACCGGAGTTTATCGCTCTCGTTGCCGAGAAAAAGTTTGAGGAAGCATACCTCAAAATACAGGAGACAAGCTCACTTCCCGCTG
>UQOT01000004.1 GCA_900542675.1 uncultured Eubacteriales bacterium
GTATGGACAACTGCGCGCATAACGGTGACCGTCTTAAAGCGGCACTGACCGCATTTGCCCGAACGTGGGAGGAAAACGGGTTCTCAGACAGCGGTTTTTTGGATTACGTTTCGAATCCGAGCCGCGTGTCCTTTCCCTGCACAATGATAGACAAAATAACGCCGCGCCCGGATGAAAGAATTGCGCGTATGCTTGAGGATGACGGAATTAAGCTTAACGCTCCGTTTGTCACCGCCAAAAACACATATGCCGCGCCGTTTGTGAACGCTGAGGAATGCAGATGGCTTGTGATTGAAGACAGCTTCCCGAACGGCAAACCGAAGCTTGAGAGCAGCGGAATATTTTTTGCAGATCGCGAAACGGTCGAAAAGGCGGAGCGAATGAAGGTATGCACCTGTTTAAATCCGCTGCACACCACACTTGCGGTGTTCGGCTGTCTGCTCGGCTATACGCTGATTTCCGATGAAATGCGCGATAAATGCCTCACCGAATTAATAAGCCGTATCGGCTATGACGAAGGCCTGCCCGTGGTGACTGACCCTAAGATAATCAATCCGGAAGAATTTTTAAAGTCTGTCATTGAAAACCGCCTTAGCAATCCGTTTATACCCGATTCGCCGCAGAGGATTGCAACCGACACATCTCAAAAGCTTGCCGTACGCTTCGGCGAAACTATAAAGGCATACGGAGAGGACGCAAAAAAATTAAAATATATTCCTTTGGTTCTTGCGGGCTGGATTAGGTATCTGACAGGAATTGATGACAGCGGAAAACCGTTTAAAATAAGCCCCGACCCGCTGCTTGAGCGGCTCAAAAAATATGTTGCGGATACCGAAATCGGGAAAGAAGCAGATGCCGAAAAACTAAAACCGCTGCTTTCGGACAAAGAAATTTTTGGTGTGGATTTGTATGAATTCTCTCTTGCCGAAAAAGTAATTGAATATTTAAACCAAATGCTCACGCATCACGGAGCAGTAAGAGAAACAATCGAAAATACCCTAAAATAAAAAGGCGCCCCGCGGGGCGTCTTTTAATCTACTTGGCTGAACTGGTCTTTGCCGACTCCGCAGAGCGGGCATAGGAAATCCTCAGGAACATCTTCCCACTTTGTGCCGGGAGCGATGCCGTTATCCGGGTCGCCCGCAACCTCGTCATAGATGTAGCCGCATACGTCACATATAAATTTCATTCTTTATGCCTCCATTTCTTATTTATAATAGTTTCTTATTATTTTAGATAATTATACCTATTTTTTGTAAACCCGTCAAGAGCGAATTTGTCTGCGGATAAACAAAGCAATCGCCAAAAGCACACCTGCAGCTACAAGAACTATACCGCCGAGTAACCATATATTGCTGCGCTTATGCAGTACCGTAAATTCGCTCTCACCGTCAAGTTCAAATATCAGGTAGCTGCCGTCACGTTCCGCTTCCAAAATCCGCGTTTTTCCGTCGCGTACAATGCCGATATAATTGCCCTTTTTCTCTTTGTCGCGGATATGCACTTTAATCATTCCGTTATACTCAGGCTCAATCTCAAAGTCATACGCTGCAACGAAAGTATATGCCGAAGCATAGTCGCCTGCCGGGTCGGTCTCCCACGCTCTGACCTTTGCTCCGTCCTTAAAATTTCCTTCAACCAGCAATAGCGGCGGCTCCTCGTCCGTGCCTATTGTTCTGACCGCATCTATGTATTCCGCAATGAACTTTGTGTCTCGGCGTATCGGCTCTGTCGTATCCCTGCTCCACTGCGGGCAGTAGCCGTCGCGCGTTTCAAGCTCGGGCACTTCGCTTTCGTCTATTACCGTACCGTAATCGACAGTCATATTCTTAACCGTGTTGTCATCCGCCACGAACTCGACCTTAAAATGAAACCTTGCCATATCGGCGGATTTTGCCTTAATCAGAGCGCCGATTGATGCGGCAGTGTTATCCGACAAAACTCTGTTCTGCGGCAAAAAAATATCACCGCTGCCGACATACCACTCGTCAGATAAAAACCCCTTCATCATCTCGGGCACAGTGTCCGTGCCGGTTATCTCATACCACTCAAGCGCTACCGCCTTACCGTCAAAATCCGCACCGTTTACACCGCTGAGCCCCTCTTTGATAAAATAGTTATTAAGCACCGTGCCGTCGGACGTGCCTGCAATGGCTCCGCTTTTCTCGGGTGTTCCGTTTATTCTCGGCAGCGAATAGCAGGTTGTAATATTGTCCGCTTCACCCGCTATACCGCCTATCGTATCCTTACCGCTTAAATCATTTATCGCTGCGCAGCCGCTGATTTTGCCGTTTGAATATCCGGCTGTGCCGCCGACATAGCTGCCGTTCTCGCCGCCGTTTATTTCGCCGCGCGACAGACTGTTTTTTATAACGCCGAAGTTTGCGTCGCCGACTATACCGCCGGCGTATCCATTCTTGCTCTCTACGTTGTTTTCGCTCACGCAGCCGTTTACTACAGCCTTCACAACTGATGTCGTCGTTATTATCTTTCCGCTCGGCAAGGTGATGTTCTGACCGTTTTTGACTGCGGACTCAATTCCTATCGTTCCGCCTATGCCGCCCACGTCGTTTTCGCCGCTTATTTTGCCGCTGCTTACGCAGTATATTACAACCGCGTTGTCCGTCGGCATTCCCGCCACGTCGCGCGGAGTGCTTACATCGACGCTCATAATATCGCGGGTTTCCCTTCTGAGCTCATCATCGGAAAGATTTATCATATCGTCAGCGTATACTCTTGTGAAGAATATATCCGAAACCGCACTTCCTATTATTCCGGGACTGAACTTCGGCAGATTTATGCTGTCCAAATATCCCCTGATTTTTTCTACCGTCTGCTTAATCTCCTGCTGCATCTCGTTTATCTCGGTATTGGCAGCGTCAAGCTTGGTCTGGGCGTCTTTAAGCACATTGTTTAGCTGATTAAGCGGTCTTTCGACTGCGCCGGTTATGTCGTTTGCATCAGAGCGCAGCGCGTTCAGCGTCCTTGAAAGCGAATTCATAGCCGAGGTTATACTGCTGCTCATAGGTCTTAGCATTGTATCCTGTACATAGTCAAGCCTGCCGCTTAAATCATCCAGTCTGTCCGCGACCGTCTCAAGGTCGCCGCTGTCGTATGCTTCGTTTATGTCGTTTACTATACTGTCTATATCGCTAAGCAGCGTATTTGCGGTGTCCGACATAGTTTCGGCATTTTCTATTGTGTTGTTTATAGAGTCAATTGCATTGCCAAGATCGCCGCTTGTCTCACCGTTAATCGTGTCAAGCAGAGCAGCGCCCGATTCGTTGAGCACCTGCAGGCTGTTCATCGTGTCCGAAAGACTGCCCAAAAAACCGCTGTTTTCAACATCGCCGCGTATCGCGTCTATAAGCCCGCTTTGGCTCTCGCCTATACTGTTTAAGGTGTCTGCAAATGTGTCGCGTGCGTCCGACAAACCCAAAAGCGTTGAGAGCAGACCGCCTCTGCCGCCGAAACCGAGTCTGTCCAGAATGTCGTTTACATCGTTGTTTATTCTTTCCTGATAGCCGTCTATATCGTTCTTGATATTTTTCCGCGTGTCGTCAACGTCGTTTTTAACATTTTCGCGCAGCTCGTCAAGGTCGGTTATGCTGATGTCCGTAAACGGCTCAAACCTGCCGAAAATACCGCCGACGCTTTTTGCGCCCAGTACCGCTCCGCTGTTTTCGCATTCAAGTATACAGCCGCTCTGCCTGCCTGCGATACCGCCGATGTTATAGCCGACATTTTTGTACCCTATTTCCGCGCTGTTCATACACGCCTCGAGCACGCCGTCGTTCATACCCGCAACACCGCCCGTATTGCGGCTGTCCTCTATGGGCTCGGAGTTTATTTTTCCATCGTTGCGTCCGGCTTTTATCCAGCCGTAATTTCTGCCCGCAACACCGCCCGTATCACTGTTGCCGATAATTGAAGAAAAGTTACGGCACACTTCTATATATCCGTCCTCGCGGTTCTCGCCCGCAATACCGCCGACTGCAATGTCGCCTTCGATTTCACCGTCAAATGTGCAGTTTATAATCCTTCCGCTGTTCGTGCCGACTATGCCGCCGAGCACCGATACCGACGTTTTTTGGGTGAACTCCTCTGAGTTAAGCCCGGCGTTTTTCGCAACACTGCCTATTATTTCGTTAATTGACGTCGCCGCCTCGGCGCTCTTTTTCGCCTTGACCGTGCCCGAGACGTTTAAATCTCGTATTTCGCCGCCGCGCCCAAGCTCAAAGCACAAACCCTTGGTTGAACCGTCAAAGCTGAGCTTTATATTCTTTATTTGATGGCCTCCGCCTTCAAATGTGCCGCAGAATATCTTCATCGGCTCAAAGTCGACGCCCTCCATATCAATATCGTTTAAAAGCGTGACCTTCATACCGCGCGAATAGCTGTCGTATACGCAGTTTTTGCTGAGCGACGCAAAATCCTGCGGCGTCTCTATAAGTATAACCGCGCCTCCATCGCCCTCGGCGGCACAGGGATATATAATCCCCGCAGCAAGCACAAATGCCGCAAGTATAAGCGCCGATGCTCTTTTTATTATATTTTTGTATTGCCCGTATGATATCATTTCTCATCCACCTCCGGAATGGGTTTATCGCTCATATTCTCGATAACCGCCTTGACGTCGCCCTTTATTACCCCGTGAATTGTACCGCTTACATAGCCGTTTATATAGCCCTTAACGCGGCCGTCAACAAATACAAGTCCCGAGCTTTCGCTCTTTTCGCGTACCTTTATCGTAAATGCGCCCTTGTCGATAAGCTTGTCGAATATAATTAATATCTGCGGCAAAACCGTCATAACAAGAATAATTGATATGAGTGTTCCTCTGCCGAGACAGATACCGAGCGAGCTTATAACCGGATTTGTCGAAATAAATCCAACCAAAAATCCCGCGATTGTCAGTATAAGCCCCGATGATACGATAGTCGGAAATGCAGCGTTGAGCGAATCAATCGCCGCCTGCTTGTGCCCGATTTCGCCTTTGAGCTGCATATACCTGTTTGTAAACACTATGGCGTAGTCAATCGTTGCGCCCATCTGTATCGAGCTTACAACGAGATAGCCCAAAAAGTACAGCGGCTTGCTCTCAAGATACGGGAACGAGAAGTTAATCCATATACTGCCCTGTATAGTGAGTACGAGCAAAACCGGCAGGCTTGCCGACTTGAACGTAAACACCAGAATGAGCAATACGGCAAGCAGCGTAAGGCAGGAAATCTTTAGATTATCCGTGCTGAAGGTGTTGCCGAGGTCGATTGCGGAGATTGCATTGCTGACCAAAATCGGCTCTGCATAATACTTTTCCGCGTCCTCCCTCACCTTGTTATGCAGTTCCACAACCTCAGGGCTTTCGTTGCCGCCGCGGTAGTTGATAACAAGCCTTGAATATGTATCGCCCTCAAGCTGACTGCGCGCGTCGGTTACCTGATCATACAAATCATTTAAATCAGCGTTCATCTCGTCACCGAGGTCAATAACACCTAAATCCATTTGCTCATGAACAAACATAAGTATATCTATAATCGGCACGGAGTACGAGTCAACGTCCTGAAATATCGCGCTGTACTGCGATACCGACGCGCCGTATGCCTGAAACAGCGTCCGTGCGGTCGAGATATCAAGGTCCATAATCTCGGCAAATTGCCGCGGCGTCACCTTGTCGGTCAGATTGAAGTCGTCGTTTACCTCAACATCTGCAAGCCCGAGCACCGAGTCTACACCGTCAAATTTCTTGACGTCCTGAAGGATTTTCTTTTCCTTCTCATACTCGCCCTTTGGAAGTATTACCGCAAGCTGCTCCGTTATCTCGAACGTGTCTTTAATTTCGTTCTTCTCTTTAAGGTCTTGGCTCAGACGCGACGAGGTCGTAGTGTTCTGGTCAAACGCATAGTTACAGAGATTTGAAAGTACAATTCCGGCAACCATAATAACAGCAAAGATTAGCGGCACAACCCGCCTCGTCTTTATTACAATCCTGCCCCAAGACGAAATATCCGGCACAAGATTTTTATGCTCGGTTTTATCAATATGCTTCGAGAACATCAGAAGAATTCCCGGCATCAGGAGGAAAACGGTAAGCAGGCTGCAAATTATACCCTTGCAGAGCACAAGACCGAGGTCCATACCTATGCCGAGCTGCATCGTCATAAGCGCAGCAAGCCCCGCTATTGTCGTAAGGCTGCTTGAGCTTATCTCAACAATACCCTTGCTGAGCGCGGCGACACACGCGTCGTGGTCGTTTAAAAACTGCTTTTCCTCGGCGAAGCGGTTCGACATAATTATCGCGTAGTCAATAGCAAGTGCAAGCTGAAGCACAATCGCCACTGAGTTTGAGATATACGAAATCTCGCCCAGCAGATAGTTTGAGCCCATATTGAGTACCGCCGCAACGACGAACACGATTATGTATACAATAACGTCAACGTACGATTTTGATGTAAACAACAGTATTCCGATAATAACAATCGCCGCGAGCAGCAAAATCTGACTCATCTCTTTTTGCAGCGTATTTGACGAATTGTCTATTGTGCTTGAATATGCATAGCTGTCATACTGCTCAAACTTATCGCGCACCTCGTTTTCTATCCGTATTTCCTCATCGTTTTGAAGTCCTGCATTTAAAGTCACGTTAAACAACGCAGATGAATTCCTAAAGTGATCCTCCGAGTCGTCGAACTCTACGTCTTTAACGCCGTCAACTTCCTTTATCCTATCCGGCATCTTAGACGCATTGTCGTATGCGATGTTCTTAATCATAAGCGTAAATGTATCGCACGTCACGAACTGATTATCCATTATATCAAGACCCTTTTTCGTCTCGGTATAACCCGGCAGATACGAGGCGATATCATTATTAACCTCAACCTTAGGTATCGATATGGCGCAGAATATAAACGCAATCGCGAATACCAAATAAAACGCCTTTCGTTTATCAACAATAAAAAGCGCGACTTTTGTCATAAAATTGTCATCCGATTTCTGCACTGTATATCACTCCTGAATTTTATGCTTATGATATAGTATAATATCTTTACCGCCATTATTCAACCGACAAAAACCCGGATTTGTCGCAAAACAACATTTTTGTTTAAAATCTACAAAAGTACTGTTAATATACACAATATATTTACTTGACATATGTCGTTTAATGTTCTATAATTACGATATTTACACCGAAAATATAGTAATTGGAGTGATATTTTATAAGTGACACATTACCTAAAAAAGAAGATTTAAGAGTGCGCAGAACCAAAAAGCTGCTGTCTGATGCGCTTTTTGAGCTTATTAAAAAGAATGCGTTTGAAAAAATTACCGTATGTGACATATGTGATGCTGCAATGGTTCACCGTGCGACGTTTTACTCGCACTTTAGCGATAAGTATGAGCTTTTAAACTATTCAATGAACGAACATCTGCCGCTCAGCCATATAGAGGAGTCACTCAGCGATGAGGAGCTAAACGATGCGTATTTTTCGGCAATGATTGAGAAAACTATCAAAAGCGTGTGCAACGGCAAGCAAATTTACGCGTCAATTCTTAAAAAGAACAAGGAATATTCAATCGTTGACAGAACTCAGGAATTTTTGGAAATTCGTTTTTCAAAGAGAATAAAAGAAAAGCTGCCTGAAAGCATCCTTCCGGTTAAGCCCGAAATTCTTGCAAGTTTTTACGTCGGCGCGTGTATGAACGTAATGATTAAATGGATAACGGACGACATAAAAATGACTGAGGATGAGCTTATAAAAAGCCTGCGCACCCTGCTCAGCTTTTCACCGGAATATATTAAATAAGAGCCGGTTCGACGCTTGCAATTTTAAGCTAAACGTGCTATAATTGTTGCCGATACATACAGAAGGGAATTTTATAATTATTTATGAAATACAATAACAAACTTAAGAAATTCTGCCGCGCAGCTTCGGCAGTTTTTTCCGCTACAGCGCTTTTGTCCGCACCTGTTTGCGGCTTTGCGGTTGAGTCGGAATACGACTATGACTTTGAAATTGACGTTTCGGCATTCTCAAACACAGAGGTCGGCAATATCTCGGCAGGTGCAGACGGCGCCGCGGGAGCTGAGATTACAGAGTATGGAAATAACCTCTTTATAAATGGGTTTGAGCGCTCGCTTTCTCAACCTATGGTCTATGTGGACGGTATTCTTATGGCGCCTATAGACTCGCTTCCCGATTTTATGCAATGCAATGTGTACTATGATGCGGAGCATTATACCGCCTACATCATAAATCACGAATATTCGGTGCGTGTTGCACTTGGCAGCAACATCGCTATAATCAACAATATATACACCGAATACTGGGACGCGAAGCTTTTAAATCTCGGCGGCGTGCTGTACGTTCCGCTTGAATCACTGATGCAAACGCTCTGGTTCAGCGCCGACCTTACAAACGGCGTCAGAATTTCACGCCGCACGCCCGAGCCGTATATATACACCTACACCGGCGGCGTACACGTCGTATACATCGACCCGCTAAGCATCAAGGCGCAGCCGATAATAAACAAATCCGCCGAGAGCAGCGGCAAGGCGAATTATAGCAATTCGACCTTCTTCGGTTGGGAATCAAACGGAAACACATACTCAGTCGGCCATATAGTCAGCGAGGGGAATATAATTTCAAACTACGCGACGCACGGCAGTCCGGTCACAACGCTTATCGTACACTACGACGGCACGGTAGAGATAAAGCGTGTCTATGATATTGCAGCTGAGCCGAATGTTATGTTCGCAGTCAGCGGCTGCGGTGTTCTGCCGAGCGTTATGTCCTCTGAGGAAGGATTTGTCGGCGCGTTTGATATCGACCGCTACACAAACAGGACGTATATAGGCTATAATCCGACAAGTGATAAAATAGTGCTGTGTGTCAGCTCGTCTACAACACTGAGCCGCGCGGGGCAGGTTCTTTCAAATTTAGGCTGCGCGCAAGGTCTTGCGCTTGACGGCGGCGGAAGCGCAGCACTCGGTCTCAGCAACGGAGTACGCTTTAGCTCGGACGGCAGAAAGCAGTATGCCGTACTGTATTGGGATTAAAGCTCACAAATTTAGTCATTAATAAAGGGAACGGAAAAACCGTTCCCTTGTTTTTTATGTCAAATTACTCCAATGTCTCTGCGGAGTTTAAAAACTCATTATATTTTTCGAGTATTTTATCGTTCAGCTCCGTGCGGGTCTCCGACTTAATCGGATGAGCAATGTCTTTAAACTCACCGTCGGGAGTCCTGCGGCTCGGCATTGCGATAAACAACCGCCCATCGCCGCTCTCGATAATCTTGATGTCATGCACAACAAACTCATCGTCAAACGTAACCGATACGATTGCCTTCATTTTCGAGTCTGCACTCACTTTCCTTATCCTAATATCAGAGATTTTCATTGCTACCCCCTCCTTTCTGAATATTTAAAAAATTTTATTTTTATACTATTAAAAATATTTTAACCGTATACTTGAAAAATACGGAAAAATATAGTATACTAAACCCATTATCAATATAAATGAAAGAGGGTAAAAATCATGAGTGATTTTTCAGCGGTTCCTCTACCTAAGCTCGGCGGGGACTCATATATACACATGATAGGTATCGGCGGCATAAGTATGAGCGGAATTGCCGAAATGCTTTTAAGCTTCGGATGTAAGGTCTCGGGCAGCGATATGAAGGAGTCCGCCCTGACCGACAGGCTCAAAAAAGGCGGCGCCCGCATTACCATAGGCCAGTCTGCCGACAATATAAAAAATCCCGATTTGGTATGTTATACCGCGGCGATATCCGAGGATAATCCCGAACTCAAAGCGGCGAAAGACAAAGGCATTCCAACTGTTGAAAGGGCTGTGCTTCTCGGCGCACTGCTTAAAAAGTATAAATATCCGGTCGCTGTTGCCGGTACACACGGTAAGACCACAACCTCGTCTATGCTGTCGCTTGTCCTGCTCGCAGCAGGCACAGACCCGACAATACTAATCGGAGGCGAGCTTAAACAAATCGGCGGAAACTACCGCATCGGCGGAAATGAATATCTGCCGTTTGAAGCCTGCGAATATGTCGACAGCTTTCTGCATTTTGAGCCGTATGCTTCAATAATCACAAATATCGAAGAGGACCATTTGGATTATTTTAAAGACCTCAATGATATTATATCATCTTTTGTCAAATTTGCAAGCCAAACAAGTGATAAGGGGTGCAATATTGTATGTATTGACGAAAATACTACCGCCTCCATTGTGCAAAATGTAGAAAAACGTTTTATAACCTACGGATTGACTAATAAAAATGCTGACTATACTGCCGAAAATATAGTTTTGGCGCCTGACGGAAAACCGAGCTTTGACGTATACAAAGGCGGTGAAAAATTCGTAAGCCTCAGCTTAAACGTTGCGGGCAGACATAACATCTGCAACGCAGTCGGTGTTACCGCGGCGTGCGACTTTTTAGGACTGGATGCGAAATATATCAAAGAAGGTCTTGAGGCGTTTGGCGGCGCAAAGCGCAGGTTTGACCGACTGGGCAAAACACAAAACAAAGTGGACGTGGTTGATGATTATGCTCATCATCCGACCGAAATACGCACCACGCTTGAAACCGCAAAGAATATGGGCTACAGCAAGGTTTGGGTCTGCTTTCAGCCGCACACATACTCAAGAACAAAAGCATTTTTAAACGACTTTGCAGCCTCGCTCAGCGTTGCCGACAGAGTGATAATTGCAGACGTTTATCCCGCAAGAGAAAAATATGACGGAACAATACACTCCTGCGACCTCGCGGCGCTTATTCCCGGCAGTGTGTATATGAACGATTTCGGCGCAATTAAAAGATATCTTACAGAAAACGCATCGTCCGACGATTTGATTATAACAATGGGTGCGGGAAATATATGCGAGCTTGGCTATTCGCTTGTTGAATAACAAAAGGGCTGCCGCGATGCGGCAGCCCTTTAATATTTATGTTAAATTACTTGTTGTTAACTAAATCCTTAAGCGCACGACCTGCCTTGAAAGCGGGAACTTTAGCTGCCGGAATTTTTATAGCTTCGCCTGTGAGCGGGTTCTTACCCATTCTCTCAGCTCTGTCTCTTACTTCAAAGCTGCCGAAGCCGATAAGCTGAACCTTATCGCCGCTCTTGAGAGCATCCTGTACAGTCGAAATGAAAGCTGCGAGAGCTGCCTCTGTGTCCTTCTTTGTAAGACCTGTTTTTTCAGCCATTGCCGAAAGTAATTCTTGCTTATTCATTTTTTCTCCTCCTGAATAAAAAAACTTTATTATTTTATAAGCGATTATGAACCGATTTTGCTAAAAACCGCATAAACACTTATATTCATACACATTATTCTACTACAAACGCTGACAAATTTCCATAGATTTTTTGTTCAAAACTAAATATTTGTATAAATTAACAAAATTTTGGGATATTTCAATAATTATATCGCAAAAATATGGTAAAAATAAACTAAAAATTGATACCCGTTAGCTTTGACAAAGGCCATTTGATATGCTATAATGTAATACTATAAAATTATACTGGAGGAAAAGATATGGCTTATTACTACAAAGAACCTTCTCATACATTCAGCGAATACCTTCTTGTTCCGGGATATTCGGACGCGAACTGTATTCCGGCAAACGTTTCGCTCAAAACTCCGCTTGTAAAATACAAAAAGGGTGAAGAACCGGCTCTCACTATGAACACCCCTCTCGTATCGGCTATTATGCAGTCTGTTTCCGGCGTTGATATGGCAATCGCACTTGCAAAAGAAGGCGGTGTGTCGTTCATCTTCGGCTCACAGCCGATAGAAAAACAAGCGGAAATGGTAAGAAAAGTCAAGGCGTACAAGTCGGGTTTTGTTGAGTCCGACTCAAACATTTCGCCGGACGCAACTCTCGGAGACGTTCTAAAGCTCAAGGAAGAGCGCGGACACTCGACAATCGCAGTTACCGAGGACGGCACAAAGACCGGCAAGCTAGTCGGAATTGTTACCGGCCGTGATTACAGAATAAGCCGTATGTCGAAGGACGAAAAGGTCAGCGCCTTTATGACTCCTTTTGAAAAGTTAATCACCGCTCCCGAGGGTACATCGCTTAAAGAAGCGAACGATATCATATGGGAGCATAAGCTAAACTCACTGCCTATAATAGACAATGAGGGCAGACTCAGCTCATTTGTTTTCAGAAAAGACTATGAGCAGCACAAGGAAAATCCGCACGAGCTTCTTGATGCGGACAAGCGTTATATTGTCGGTGCGGGCATAAATACGCGCGACTATGAAGAACGCGTTCCCGCTCTGGTTGACGCGGGCGTTGACGTGCTCTGTATCGACTCAAGCGAGGGCTATACAGAGTGGCAGGCACGCACAATTAAATTTATCCGCGAGAAGTACGGCGACAGCGTAAAGGTCGGCGCAGGCAATGTTGTCGACAGCGACGGCTTCAGATTTTTAGCAGATGCGGGCGCTGACTTTATAAAAATAGGTATCGGCGGCGGCAGTATCTGTATCACACGTGAGACAAAAGGTATAGGCCGCGGCCAGGCGACTGCTGTAATCGACGTCGCAAAGGCAAGAGACGAATACTTCGAGGAGACCGGTGTATACGTTCCGATATGCTCGGACGGCGGCATCGTGCTCGATTACCATATTACACTCGCACTCGCTATGGGCTGCGACTTCTGTATGCTCGGCAGATATTTTGCAAGATTTGACGAAAGCCCGACAAATAAGGTTATGGTCAACGGCAGCTATATGAAGGAATACTGGGGCGAAGGCAGCGCAAGGGCGAGAAACTGGCAGCGTTACGATATGGGCGGCGCGGCAAAACTCTCGTTTGTCGAAGGCGTTGACTGCTATGTTCCGTATGCGGGCTCGCTTCATGATAATATGTCAACCACGCTCAGCAAGGTGCGCTCCACTATGTGCAACTGCGGCGCGACAAGTATTCCCGAGTTCCAGCAAAAGGCGCGTCTGACCTTAGTCAGCAGCGTTTCAATCATCGAGGGCGGCGCACACGACGTTGTCGTTAAGGATAATTACAAATAAGTCATTACATAATCAAGAAACCGCTGCGTTTCCGCGGCGGTTTCAAAATGTAAAAATCCCTGCTTTGTGTTAAGCGAAGCAAAGATTTTTGAATATAAGACTAATGTTTATTAAATATGAACATCACTTCCAATTTAAATTCCGCCTTCGGTAAATCCAATATTCATTCAAATATCTTATTTATCGTTTTGTTTGCGAACCAATGCCGGAAATTGTAACTGATGACATAAAATGCGACACTCTTTCGTTTATACTATAATATTCCTATACATATCAAATTATTATCAACTGATCTAACTTGCGAAAGCTTTTCTTGCATTTTATTGACAACTTTATCTCTTAAAATTTTTGCTTCTATTTTATTAAGTCTATTTATAACACTGCCACATATATCGTAATAATTCTTATTAAAATCAGAAACTTCAGAAACTCTGACAATTTCGTGCTGACAAACGATATGACAAGTAACACCAAAACCGCCGAAGAATATTTCCAAATCAAAGTATGGTATTTGTTTTTCTATTGGTTCCTCTCTGTTATAATTACTTTTGGCAGAGGCTAGCCAATTTGCGAGCTCTATAAAATGCTCACAAAGATATTTTGCAACAGCATCGAACTCGAGACGGTTACTGTCTATATTTTTTCTTACAATATTTTCTATTATTTTTTTTATAACTTTTTTTATAAGCAACACAAGTGGTATAATTATAGGTGAAAGCAATAAACCTATAAAACCAATTATTGCAAAGAAAAAGATCACAGCCATAAAATCCATAAAATCCATTTTTCTTTTTCCTTTCTATACGTTATATCTAAAAAGTGAAATTAGATAACGTACATTGTTATCGTTCAGACCGTAATCCGCAAGCAATCTTTTCTGAATTTGACGTAAAGATTCCTTATCAGCCGTATCATTTGCCGCTTTTATTGCAGCAAGATATAAATTATAATCTTTTGTACTCATAGAATTTCCCATAGTTTTATCCTCCAAATTTTAAATAATTTTCTACAGATTTGTTGAAAAAATTATGACATTTTTTCACCTCCAAAATTTATCACAAAATCTTATATTATCTGTAAGCTCCATTATAAATCTCTGTTAGCTAATTGTCAATACTAAATATTAACGATAAGCTATTTAAAAAGGAGCTAAAAGAGATTATGCTTGAATCGAAAATTTTAGGAAATGCGATAAAAGCTGCACGCATTAAAAACGGTTTATCACAGGAAAATCTAGCTGAGCTAGTAGGAATTATGCCTACACATTTAAAACATATAGAAAGCGAGCATCGCAAGCCTTCTATTGATGTCTTGTTTAAACTTACAAAAGTTTTGCATATATCTTTAGACAATCTGTTATTTAACAATATTTCTATATCAGCCGAACTGCACACCGCAGAGATATTGCTAAAAGATTGTGACTTAAAAGAAATTGAACTTATAATTGATATAATAAAATCAATTCAAAAACACAGAAAATAATCATTGGAAAAAACACTTCCAAAATGTACAAACCTTGATTTTATGTTAGTTACTGAATCAAATAAATCAAAGTAGTGTATGATGAATAATATTTTACACGGGAAATAGATAAATTTAAAAAGTTTAGAGAGAAATATTTTTAAATATGCTCCAATAAATCAATATATAATTAAAACAAGAGAAAAGAACATTTTTCGTCATAATGGCAGAGACAAAAAGAACCACCAAGATTTTATCAGCAGGAAAAATATTATAACTTTGTTGAAAGGTACAAAAGCAATTTATTTTAATCGACATGAGGTAGATTAAGATTGTCGAAGAAGTCAATTATGCAAGTAATTTAAGCTTAAAAAACTTGTAAAGAACATCAACTCGGCGATTGCTACACACGATATAGTGTGTATTGTTGTTGGAGTGCTAAAGCATATGCAATTAAAAGGCACCACAACATGGAAATGGAGCCCGTTTGGGCTTCTGAAGGGGTTCAGAATGCGTCCAAAGAATACAATTTGGAGACTTTCCATAAAATATTCGCAGAGCCATTCGTAGTGAGCGTCGATAAGCGTATTCATACGAAAAGCATTGCATACTATAGCATAAATTCATTAATGCTTGCCATCGCACACAATGTGTACTGCCACTCTCGACGTTGCGTGCCAAACAAATATGAGACGTGGGTCTCGCATTATATGGCGCAAATCATAAATTTGCACGAAGCGCCGAATCGGCGCTCCGTACGAAATAATTTATAGTGAATATCATAGAGATTGTCGACAATATGTTTTCTTTTGCGCATACTGAACCCCCTCAGTCACGGGCAAGCCGTGACAGCTCCCCGTTGGGGCGCCTTTCAACCGTGGGCTCAAAAGCCCCTTTTTGTGTTTGTTGACATAATAGTTAAAATGTGGTATAATAGTATGGTTTATTATAGGAAACTGAGCTTTTGACGTATGGGGGAAAGTAAATGGTTTTTTCGAGCTTGCTTTTTTTATGTATATTCCTGCCGGTCGTATTGTTGCTCTATTTTTGGAACGGTAATATGACTTACAGAAATACGGTGATGGTTATTGCATCGCTTATTTTTTATGCGTGGGGCGAGCCGGTGTGGGTTATTGCACTGCTTTTCAGCGCGGGCATAGACTATGTAAACGGTCTTGTCATTCACAAATATTTCGGAAAGTGGCAGGCAAAGGCTGCGCTTATTGCGTCGCTTGTGTTAAATCTCGGCATACTTGCTACATTCAAGTATTCAAGCTGGATTATAGGCAGCATTAATTCAGCCTTCGACATTCATATTCCGTACTATGATTTTGCGCTGCCGCTCGGTATTTCGTTCTACACCTTCCAGACGCTGTCATATACTATTGATATGTACCGCGGCGAGATTGAGGTTCAGAAAAACCCGCTTAACTTCTTGTGCTATGTTTCGATGTTTCCGCAGCTTGTTGCAGGTCCCATCGTAAGATATATTGATATAGAAAATCAGATTAATTACAGAAAAGTCTCTCTCAAGGGCTTTGAATACGGTATTCTACGCTTTGTTCAGGGAATGATTAAAAAGGTCGTATTCGCAAACGGTATCGGCGCTGTGGCGACGTCGCTGCTTGATACCAATTTCGGTGCGTCAACCTCGGTTTTATCGGCATGGGTCGGCATAATCGCATACACATTCCAGATTTATTTTGACTTTTCTGGATACTCCGATATGGCAATAGGTATGGGGCGTATGTTCGGCTTTAACTTTCTGGAAAACTTCAACTATCCGTATGTTTCCAAGAATATTACGGAATTCTGGCGCAGATGGCATATATCGCTGAGTACGTTTTTCAGAGATTACGTGTATATCCCGCTCGGCGGTAACCGAAAGCATCAGGTATTTAACATACTCGTTGTTTGGATGCTCACCGGCCTGTGGCACGGTGCGAGCTGGAATTTTGTGCTGTGGGGATTATTCTACGGACTTTTGCTGATTATAGAGAAAAAGGCGTTTAATGGTGCGCTTATGCGGCTTCCGTCGTTCTTTGCACATCTTTATACGATGATTTTAGTCGTGCTCGGCTGGGCGCTTTTCTACTTCACCGATTTCGGGCAGCTCAAACAATGGTTCATTTGTGCATTCGGCGGCTCGGGCAGACTTTACGACTATACCGGCTTTACTGCGCTGATGTCAAATCTGTGGCTGTTTATCGGCTGCGCAGTTGTATCAACGCCAATTCTAAGGCGCGGCTACAGTTGGTTTTCAAACAAGTGCAGAGCCATTAATGTCGTAATCACTCCTGTTCTTGTACTTGTTCTGCTTGCGGCATGCTTTGTATTGCTCGTGGGCGAGTCGTATAACCCGTTTTTGTATTTCAGATTTTAAAGGGGATTTTAAATGAAAACTGCAAGAAGATTTATTACATTAATTGTTTTTATAGCTTTTCTGGCTGCGGGATTTGCTGCGGTTGTAATCCTCCCTAAGGATGAAAGCAGCGCAAAACAGGAAAACAGAAATTTGGCGGAATTCCCGCAGTTTAGCTTTGAGCGGCTTGTGTCGGGTCAGTTTATGAGTGAGTTTGAAACGTTTTTGTCGGACAATGTCGGGTACAGAAGCGTGTTTACAAACATTTCATCGGAGTATAAGAGCAAAAAGGGCATTAACAGCTACGGCAAGGTGGTTGATACCAAAGGTGACCTTGGAACAGGCTCGACCACAAAAAGTCAGCTTTTGGTCACAGACGATAGGGTTATGGAGGTTTACCGCGTTGATAATGATGCGAGACGCGAGTATTCGGATATGGTTAACTTTTATGCTGAAAAGCTCCCGGCAAGCGTCAAACTCTATTCGATGATTATACCGACGCAAATCGACTTTATTCCGTTTTATAACACTGTCGGGGACAGCCAAAAGGACAGCATCGACTATTTTTACGGAAGTTTTAATCAGCGGGTTAAGAACATAAATGTGTATGACACGCTTAAAGAGCATTTTAATAATAACGAATACGTATACTTCAGAACCGACCACCACTGGACTCAGCTCGGGGCATATTATGCCTACCGCCAAATGGGTAATGATATGGGCTTTGAGCCGCAGCCTATCGAAGGTTTTACCAAGGGAGAAGTCAAGGACTTCACGGGATATCTCTTTGGTCAGGCACAGGCGCCGTACCTTGCGGAGCATAAGGACACAATTGAGTATTACAAAAACGCAGTCAACGATATTGAATTTAAGGCAGTGACATACAGCTATATTCCCGGACAGGAATTTGACTACAAGGGCAAGATGTTTGATTTAAGCAAGGGACAATCTTATACGATGTTTTTGGGCGGTGACCAGCCGTATATCGAAATTGACACCGCGTGTCCGACGGCAAAAACCCTTGTAATGCTTAAGGACTCATACTCAAATGCACTCATTCCGTGGCTTGCCTGCTCGTACAACAAAATTATAGTAATCGACGCAAGAACGTACGACCGAACGATAACCGATATATTAAATTCGATACCGATAAACGATTTCTTAATTACCAATTATATTATGGGCACGAACTTTAGGGATTACATCAAAATGTGCAGGAATATATATTGAAAACAACCCACTATATATTAACGCTTTTGTTATTATTTTGTTGGAATTTTGTAATTTCTCTTTACAAAATTGTAATAATGTGATATAATATAAAAAATGCTGTGAAAAGGGGTTGGATACTTGTACGGTCAGAATGATTTATCAAAGATCAAGTCCAGTCTAACCGACAATGTTGGTCATAAGGTCAGATTGACGGCAAAGAAAGGCAGAAAGCAAATAATCACGCGCGAAGGTGTTATCGAAAGCACTTATCCCAGTATCTTTACTGTAAAGCTGGATAACCAAAGTGAGTTCTTCACGTCTGAGCGCAGAGTATCTTACAGCTATACAGATGTTCTTACAAAGTCTGTCGAGCTCGTTATCTATACTCCCGAGGAAGGTACCGAACCGTTTTTCGCCGAAAAGGCTGAAAATGATGATGCGGTTGTTGGTATGGAGGACATTGTTTAAGTGTCTCCGCAACGGTTTTTGCTTGCAGCAAAGACGCACCTTTGCTGCACTAAAGCCCCAATCGGGGCTTTTTTGTTTTGCCGCTTTACTTCATTGTATCATATTTGTTAGAAAAATTTAACATTAGACCGTATAAACACAAGGCGCACTGCTTGACTTTTTTAAAAATCACGTGTATAATAAATAGGTGAATTCTATGCTGACACAGAAAATTTACGATAAGGAGGTGCTTTAAGACTTTGACTTTAATATGGATTTTAATATTGGCAGCCGTTGTGATTTTGGGGCTTTTGGGCTCATTTATCGCGTTTAAGTACGGCTATTCATATAGAAAAAAATTCGCGGAGCTTAAAATAGGCAGCGCCGAGCAGGAAGCGGAGCGCATTTTAAGCGAAGCGGCAGAAGCCGCCGAAAGAGATGCGGATAACATTAAAAAGGAAAAATTGCTTGAAGCAAAAGAGGAAATACATAAATCGCGTACAGAACTCGAGCGCGAGATAAAAGAAAGAAGAAATGAAATTCAGCGACAAGAAAGACGTGTACAGCAAAAAGAAGATACAATAGATAAGAAAAATCAAATGATTGAGAAGAAGGAGGAGCAAATTCAAAAGAAATATAACGAAATTGAAGAGCTCCAGGCGGAGACGGAACGCGTTAAAAAGCTGCAGATTGCGCAGCTTGAGAAGATTTCAGCTATGACCGCCTCACAGGCGAAGGATCTCCTTCTTAAAGAAGTTGAGGACGATGTTAAGCACGAGTCCGCACTGCTGATAAAAACAGTGACGGAGCAGGCAAAAGAAGATGCCGAAGAAAAGGCAAAGCATATCGTAACCGGCGCTATACAGCGTTTTGCCGCAGACTATGTCGCAGAGAGCACCGTTTCGGTCGTTCCTCTGCCCGCTGACGAAATGAAGGGCAGAATTATCGGTCGCGAAGGCAGAAACATCAGAACTATTGAAACGCTTACAGGTATCGACTTAATTATTGATGATACGCCCGAAGCGGTTATCCTTTCCGGCTTTGACCCCGTAAGACGCGAGGTTGCAAGACGTTCACTCGAAAAGCTTATTTCGGACGGCAGAATTCACCCGGGACGCATTGAGGAAATGGTTGAAAAATCTCAGAAAGAGGTTGACAGCATAATCAAGCAGGCCGGCGAAAGAGCCGTATTTGACACAAATGTTCACAATATGAACAATGAACTTATAAAGCTCATAGGCAGACTGAAGTTCAGAACAAGCTACGGTCAGAACGTACTCCAGCATTCCATAGAAGTATCACAGCTTGCCGGTCTTATGGCAGCTGAGCTCGGTGCTGACGTGACTTTAGCAAAGCGCGCCGGACTTTTGCACGATATAGGTAAGGCAATCGACCACGAGGTCGAGGGCTCGCACGTTACAATCGGCGCAGACGTTGCAAGAAAGTACAAGGAAAATGATAAGGTTATTCACTGTATCCTTGCGCATCACGGCGATATCGAACCGAATTCTATTGAGGCGTGCCTAATTCAAGCCGCAGACAGTATTTCGGCGGCAAGACCGGGTGCGAGACGCGAGAATTTGGAAAACTACATCAAGCGTCTTGAGCAGCTTGAGGAAATCTCGAACTCATTTGAAGGCGTTGACCGCTCGTTTGCAATCCAGGCCGGACGTGAAGTACGTATTATGGTTAAGGCAGATATGGTCAGCGATGACGATACCGTTTTGATGGCTAAGGATATTGTTAAGAAAATTGAGGAAACTATGGAATATCCGGGTCAGATTAAAGTTAACGTCATTCGTGAGCTCAGGGCAATAGAGTATGCCAAGTAAATAAGTAAATTTAAAAAAACTATTGCATTTTGAATTTGTATGTGTTATAATACAAAATACTGATGCTTTGTTACACAAGCAAAATCGCAAAATCTAAGAAAACACAATACGCTGACGCGGCGTATGAGGAGGAAGTTTTAAGATGCAAACAGCTTTAGTAATCATCCACGTAGTAATAGCGGTTATTCTGACTGCAATTGTACTTATGCAGCACGGTAAGCAGCAGGGCTTATCAGGCGCTATTGCAGGCGGCGCGGAAACCTTTTTCGGCAAGAACAAAGGCAGAACCGTTGACGCTATGCTTAAAAAGTTTACAGCCGTGGTTGCTATATTGTTTATTGTTTCATCGGTTGCTTTAACGACCGTATCCATTAACAAGTATAAAGCCGATAATACTCCGGCAGAGGACGAAAGCACTGAAGGCGAGAATGCCGGTCAGACAATCAACACCGATGAGAACGGAAACATTCTCAATGCTGACGGAAGTGTTATGACAGATGAACAGGGTAACCCGATAAATATTAACCAGCTCCAGACCGCAGAAGGCACGGAAGGCGATGCTGCAGCGGCCGAAGGTGAAGCAGCAGTTGAGGGCGAAGCGCCCGCTGCTGAGGGTGAGGCACCCGCAGCAGAAGGCGAAGAACCGGCGGCTGAGTAAGCTGATTAAACTGATTTGTTTAAATTATGAGGTTTGGGGGCAGGCGTTTGTCTGCCCTTTTGCTTTACAAAAACCGACGCGTACGGATTTTTGTCCTACGTGACGGTGACTTGGAGGATATTATGAAAGATACAAAGTTATTCGTAGTTTTGCCGTGCTATAATGAGGAAGAGGTCCTCGGCGAAACCTCAAAGAGGCTTTTAGAGCTTTATAAGAATATGACGGACGACGGAATTATCGGCAGCGGCAGCCGCATAGTGTTTGTCGATGACGGAAGCCGCGATAAAACGTGGGATATAATAAGCAGTCTTTGTGAAAATCACGATATCTGCCGCGGCGTAAAACTCGCCCATAATGCGGGACATCAGAATGCTTTGCTTGCGGGACTTATGACTGTTAAAAATGAATGTGACTGCGCCGTATCAATTGATGCGGATTTGCAGGATGATATTAACGTAATTCCCGATATGGTTAAAAGGTTCGACAGCGGCTGTGATGTAGTTTACGGCGTACGTAGCGACAGAAAGACCGATTCGTTCTTTAAGCGCACCACGGCGCAGGGATTTTATAAGTTTATGTCGGCTATGGGTGTTGACGTTGTTTACAATCACGCCGATTACCGTTTAATGAGCCGCCGCGCTCTTAATGACCTCGGCGATTTTAAGGAGGTTAACCTGTTTTTAAGAGGTATAGTTCCGCTTATCGGATATAAGAGCGACTGCGTGTACTATGAGCGCGCGGAACGTTTCGCAGGTGAGAGTAAGTATCCGCTTAAAAAGATGCTGTCGTTTGCATTTGACGGCATCACATCATTCAGTGTAAAACCGATAAAGCTTTTGTGGTCCATCGGTATCGTTGTGTGTTTGGCTGCAGTTATTGCGGCAATCTATACGCTTGTAAGCAAATTTTTCGGCTACACATCGGACGGCTGGGCATCACTTATGTGCTCAATATGGTTTTTGGGCGGAGTTCAGCTTATATCAATCGGAGTTATAGGAGAATATATAGGCAAGGTATACCGTGAGACAAAGGCAAGACCGAGATACATAATTGAAGAATACAAAAAGGACTAAGAGGTGAAATATATGAAGAAACGAATAATTTCAGCGCTGCTCACGCTTTGTATGAGCATATCGTGCATTGCGGCGTTTGCATACGAACCGAACTGGTGGGCGGTTGATACCGTAAACGGCGCAAAAGAATACAGTCTTATATCAAACGAGTTCGACAACAAACCATACACCGACCCAATTACAAGAATTGACTTTATAAATGTTGCGGTCAATATATATACGACAATAACGGCTGAGGATATAACATCAAATGCAATTTCTCCGTTTTTGGATACGGATAATGTATTCCCTAATATGGCATACTATGCTGGAATAATCAGCGGTGACGGCGAAGGACACTTCTTCCCGACCAACTATATAACGCGTCAGGAAATGTGCAAGGTTATAACAAGTATGCTGTCGGCGGCGGGCGTTTTGGGTCCGTACTTCCCGTCCGAGGGCGTGTTTGATGATATTCAGGATGCGTGGGACATAGACACGTGGGCAAGCGACTACGTGGCATTTATGCTCGACAACGACCTTATGGCCGGCTATGACGGTTACTTCAAGCCGAAAGAATACGTATCGCGCGAAGAAGCGGCTATAATCGCCTACCGCTGCTATGTAAAGTACGGCAGAGAGGTTGAAGGCAAAATTCAGTCCGCGCTTAAAGCAGTCAGTGACTCAAACGGACGCGAAGTATATACGCTTAAAAAGACGGTTATGCAGAGCAACGGCTCGGAAATTGCCCTGCGCAACGCACCGGATAAACAATTGGTTACGCCGGGCGGTGAAATCATCGGCGGAGATCCGGTTACAGAGCCCGACCCGGAGCCGATTCCCGACGGACACGGCGGATATGCGGCGAGCGGAACACCTCTTCAGGTTCCGGACGCGGACGGACTTTACGCACTTAAAACATACTCCGAAACATTGGCTACCGGTGAAGCAACCGATAAAGAGGTCAGAGTATTCGGCGACGTGGGCGTGAGATATAATTCCATTGAGGAAGCCGACGCGCATATGACTGAGGTCATAGTTCCCGTTTGGGAGGTAAATGAAAATAACGAGCTTCAGACCGGCTGGCGCAAGTTTAAGATAAATTCCGTACTTGCCGAGGACGTTAAAGCGATATTTGGCGAGATATACAATTCACCCGAAAGACCACCCATTAAAGACGCGAGCGGATACGCGTGGAGAAGTCCGATGGCGGGCGGCAGTATGTCGGAGCACAACTACGGCACGGTAATAGACCTAAATTATAACGAAAACTACTGCGTATACAAGAGCGGTCAGCAAATCGGAACATTCTATGACCCCGATTCATCAATATTTTCATTCTCACCGACAGGCGCAGTCGTTCAAACCTTCGCAAAATACGGCTGGCTCTGGGGCGGAAACGCATGGGTCAGCGGCACCAAAGACTATATGCACTTTACCTACTTAGGAAAATAAAAAATTTGCTTTAAACAGGCTGTTAAAGCAAATTTTACAAAAAGGGGCTGTTAAGTGTACCTTCCATAAGACAGTAATGTTTTATGGAGGGTATTTTTTGTGTTGATTATACAAACGAGATATGATAAAATTATAATAACAAGTGAAAGACAAATCGGAATTTGAACTTGGAGGGTATTATGTTTGAAAGAATGCTGAATAAACAAGTTATACCAACAATAGAAGAAATGACGAAGTACTGTGCAGAAAATGCAGAACGCTTTGCTATGATAAATGATTGGTTGACAACTGCTTTTAGTACAGAACAGAAAATGGTTTTCCCTTATGGAAATAAATACGGTTGGGGAATAGGACATTATAAAAAGAAAAAGCTTATGTGTAATATATTTGCTGAAGCCGGTGCTTTTACAGTTATGATAAGATTAACAAATTCGCAACACGAAACGATTTATAAGGATTTGAACAAATATACTCAAGAATATATTGATAATAAATATTCTTGTGGCTCTGGCGGCTGGATACATTATTGAGTTATATGCCAAGAACATTATGAGGATATAAGAAAACTGTTAGAAGTTAAATGTTTGTGATGATTAACTCTAAGAATTTTAGGTATTATGGCTTGAAAAGGGCTATTTACTATGATATAATAATATTGTAAATATCAAACATAAATAAACAATAGAAGGAGAAGTACTTTATGAAAAACAAAAAATTATTAAAGGAGTCGGTTCACTGACCGGGAGGTCTGCGAACCTAAATCGTATTCCTCCCATAGGATTTTAAAATAATCTTTTGGAGGAAATTAAAATGAACCGTGAAAATAAACGGAAACAATACGAAAAAGGCTATTACAAAACACATAAATGCAATGACATTTTCACTTGCAAGGTATGTGGACGCGAGGTTATCCCGGATGGTGCAGGAAGCGGTCACAGAAACCACTGCCCCAACTGCCTGTCAAGTCTGCATGTAGATATTGAGCCGGGTGACAGAGCGTCCGATTGCGGAGGAATTATGGAGCCTGTCGCCGTGTGGGTGAGAAAAGGCGGAGAATGGGCAATTATTCACCGCTGCAAGCGATGCAGTGCTCTTTCGTCAAACCGTGTTGCGGCGGACGATAATCCGATGAAGCTGATGAGCATTGCTATGAAGCCATTGTGTGAGCCGCCGTTCCCTTTGGAGCGCATTGAGGAAATGACTACTCTTATGGGCGGCGACGGCAAGATATCAAAGTAAAGTTAAGAGCGTATACCGGACGGAATTATCCGTTCGGTATACGTCTATTTATAATTGGGATTTTGCGAGGTAATTGATTATGAATAAAGAATGGTCTGGGCTTAATAAAACAATGCAAACGCAGATTAAAAAGAAGGACACTTAAAAAAGTCCCTTTTTCTATGTTCTGTGTGCTTTGCGGTAATTGTCGGGGGTGAGACCGGTGTATTTTTTGAATGAGGTATAAAAATAGCTGCCTGAGTTAAGACCGACTTCTCTGCCTATATCTCTTGCGGTCAGATTGGTCTCTATAAGCATTTTGCATACTTGGTCAAACCGCTTTCTTGTGATATATTCGGAAATTGAAATTCCTTGACTCTGCTTAAATATACTGCGTATATAGTTTGAGCTTCGGCTGACGTTTGCGGCTATGACCTCGACCGACAATGACGGATCAGAATAGTTTTCGTTAATATAATTCAGTATATTGCTTACAATTAATTCCTTTTTCGTATCGGGTTTTGATGAGGAAATAATATTCATAGCTTCAGCGCAGCGCATCCTTACAAATTCTGCAAGGTCATCTATTGATTCAAGAGCGCTTAAATCCTCAATTACGCTGTTATGTATATATTTATTGCTCTCCACCGCGCCCAAACTCAAACCATCAACTGAAATAATCAGTCTGGCAGTATGGAGCAATATTGTATCGTACGACATTTTCTCTATTTGTTTTATAAACGAGGATATAGCTTTATCCAGCAGCTTTTCTTTCTTCGAGTGAATACACTCAAAAATTTCGCGCTCAAGCAGCACAGGATACTCACACGTCATATGTGACACCGGCAGCGTTTTATCATAATCTATAATCGAATATGGCTCAAAGGACAGTCTGTACAGCATTGCATAGCGCGCATTATTATACAGTCTGCTGCAGTCATCGGGCGTACAATCCTCTGCAGTGCATAGCGACAGCGTGGTATGCACGCCGAACAATTCGACAATATGCCTTTTTAAATCCGCCGACTGAGAATATATAAATTCATTGCTGCCGCTGTGGTTCACCACAAACGCCATAGTGGCGGACTCCGCCTCAACACCGTAGCATTCGGCTCCGTCTCCATAAAGCTCCTCTCCTATATTACGCATTGCATAAACAACGCTCGGAAAATCAGCAAGAGATATATCCTTTTTTCTGTTTATCCTGACAAGAACAACGGAAAAATTGCGCGCGGAAAATCTTATACCGAGTTCGGCACATATTTTGGGATTAAATTTTACACTGCCCAACAAAAGCTTGCGCATAAATTTTTCCCTTTCGTGTTTCTCATTTCTGTGCTCAAGAGTTTGAATTTGTGAATGTTCACTTTTCTGCCGGTCTAATAAAATATCTTTATTTTCATTACCAAAATCAACCATTTTTCTGCACCTCCTCTAAAACTCTAAAACTTCTGTACAATCTCTATGTTCGCAGGCAGACTCCAGAGCGTAAGCTTCATACGTCTGTTCCGGGTCACCTCAGGCGCATCAATGTCATCCGCAAAATTTTTAATACCTAAATACTGTGATGACGTGATAAGCCCGCTGTCGCCCTTATAATAAAAATTCGGTCCGTATGAATTGTATGCCGATGAATATACCTTAACCTCTATAAGGTGCTGCTGCCCTGACTCCATTGACGGAATTTGAAGCATTTCGTTCTCGCCGTAAACACATCCGATATACTCACCGTCGAAAATCACCTCCGCCGCTGAAAAATTGCGGCAGTCAATTTTCAAATACGGATGTAATATATTCTGCCGCGCGATAAAAATCTTTTTTGCCGCAGCAAAATCAGTACACTGCGGATAACCGCTCTCCGTCAGATTGTGGTTACTCTCGGCCGCAGAATTCATAATAATAAAATCATATGCGGTCTGAACCTGACGCTCGTCAAAAATCAAGTAACCGTTCTTCGCAATAACGCGAAACTCGCCGATAATGCAGGCATATACCGCGCTGCAATCCTTAAGCAAAATTGTATTTTTCCCGCCCAGAATATTGTCGGTTATGTCGTATATTACTCCGTTTCCGCCGCGGCTCTCGGGCGATACAATTATATTATTTATGCTGACCTCGCCGCACTCATCACTGATTAACAGCCTGATGGGCGGAGGAGCAAAATTACTGTCGGTTGTAAATGTCAGTACCGCGTTTCCATCCTCAAATTCCGGCTTTAACACAAACCTGTTGCTCTTCGGGAAGGTAACCGACCAGTCGCTTTGTATTATTTTTTCCCGAACAATTTCCGCGGTCTTGCTTTTTATAAGCTCCAGTGGGATAACCTCGGTATCGCTCGTCGGAATGTCGCTCAGTATTCGCACGCCGTTCGCCTTGGCACGCTCTATATACATCATTCCTTTTTTTGAAAGCGAGCATCCCGGTGTAACTAAAATCGTGCTGTATGTCACATTCCCTATAGTTATGCCGCGTTCTGTAAACTCGGCTTCATTTTCAAATATTACTTCGTTTGTTATGTCAAACCTGCGCCCTATTTCGTGGAGGCGTGCGGCAATTTCCGCAGACTTTTCACTGAGCACATCTGCACAGCCACATTCGCCGCCCGGGATATAACTCTCCCAGACCGCCTGAGTCGGCACCATCAGTAAAATTTTGCGCGGCCGCTTAAACTCAATCTCTGCAAGATGCGAAAGCCTGCCCAAAACCTCTGGAAGCACCGGCTTCCAAGGAAGATTTAAAATCGACGGCGGTCTGTCTGTAATTCCCGCATAGTTGAGCGTTTCACGGCACGCGTGAAATATAAATGTATTTATTCCGCACTCGATAAGCCGCTCAAGCTTTAAGTATACATCCGCGGGAGAAATCCCCCAGCCCGCGCCCTCAAACACCATACACGCACTTTCGCCGCTGCCGAACTGCCGGGCAAGCGACGACGCAATCCTCGGCGTCAGGCAATCGGACGGCTGTCTGCCTATCGAGTCAATAAGCGGCACGTCCGCAGTCTTTAGTGTAAGCAATGCGCTGCCGCAGCACTCTGCCTGTTTAAGAAGCGTCCGCACATCGCCGACTCCTGCCATAAAACGCTTACCGTTTTCACGGCACCACTCGCCGAGCTTATCAATGCAGCAGCTTTTCAGCCTTTCAGTCAGCAGATTATAATATCTCGCGCGAAATACACGCGCATCCTCATCATCTCCGTCAAAGAGCATAGGCAGACACTTTTCAAATTCATTTATATCCTCTTTGTATTGTTCCGCGTAGTCCTCAGCGATACCGTCATACCACGGCACTCCGCCAAGCTCTGCGGCGCCCCTGCCCCACAAAAAGCCTGCGCCGTCGCAGAAAAAACCGCTTATATACGCAAAAGCGTCTTTTGAAAGCCCTGCCTTATACCGCTCATACGTAAGACTGATAAATTTGTCAGTACCAATAGGGTCAAACATATTTACGCCCGTACGGTAATGCTTTTCAACTACGCCCAGTGCTCCCGCCTCAAGCCAGCAGCCCTGCAATGCGGGCAGCTCATACTCCACCTCGCCGCAGCACGAACACGGCACATCGCCCGCCTCGTCGCAAATCCACAGCGCCAAATCAACCGACTTCATATAAAGGGCAATTTCCGAAACCGCCTTCATATAGTCCGTGCTCAGATATTCAATTTCATCCGTGCGCCCGCCCGTATAGAGCACCGCGCCGTCAAAGCCAAAGTCCTTTATTTTGGATATCTCGGCTTTTATCCGCTCCGTATCCGACAGAGCGTCCGCCGCCAGATACACCAGATTGCAAATAGGCCTCATTCTTATTTCCCCTTTAAATTAGGTTGACAAAAACTCTGACAACTATTATACTATAAATACAGAAAAAAATAAACAATTTTTTTGAAAAGGAGTAAAGAAAAATGAAAATAGCTTTGATAAACGAGAACTCTCAGGCAGCAAAGAATGAAATTATTTACAATTCTCTGAAAAAAGCGGCTGAGCCGCTCGGTCATGAGGTTCTTAACTTCGGTATGTACAGCGCGGACGATGACGCTCAGCTTACATATGTTATGAACGGAATTTTGGCGGCGATACTGCTCAATTCAAAGGCAGTTGACTTTGTTGTAACCGGCTGCGGCACGGGCGAGGGCGCGTGTCTTGCGCTCAACTCGTTCCCGGGCGTGCTCTGCGGTCACGTTACAAGCCCGCTCGATGCATACCTCTTTGGTCAGGTTAACAACGGAAACGCTATCGCAATGCCGTTTGCTCAGGGCTTCGGCTGGGGCGCGGAGCTCAATCTCGACTACACCTTTGAAAAGCTGTTCTCGGACGAGATGGGCGGCGGTTATCCGAAGGAGCGCGCCGTTCCCGAGCAGAGAAACAAGAAAATTTTAGACGAGGTCAAGAAGGTTACACACCAGGATATTATGTACGTCCTCAAAAACATCGACAGAGACCTCCTAAAAGGTGCAATCGCAGGCGAGAAATTCGCCGACCTGTTCTACCCGAACTGCCAGGTTCCCGAAATCGCGGAATATTTAAAGAGCCTTTAATAAAAAACACGCCCCGACGGGGCGTCACAGTGTGTCGAAAAAGTAACTTTTGCAATTGGAATTGCAGATAGCGTTGCCAGCTCCTGTTGCGCTCGCCAAACCCGAGCGCAGTCATCTTCCCCTCCGGGGAAGCCGATTGGGGCGTCGCCCCAAACCCCATTTAAAGGGGTTTTAGGGGGCGCTGATTGCCTGTGGCAATCGTTTAGCGCTGACCGAGGCGGGAGCCGAGACAGTCCCCTAATTCGCGACTCCTGAAAGGAGTCAAGAACGCCGCCCGGGTTCGGCGGGCGGAACAGGGTCCGGCAATGATTTGTATATATTTTGTCGAAAAATATATCTTTTTCGACAGTCTGAGGCGCCCCGACGGGGCGGCTCGCATATTTTAAATTCACCTATTCAGCCATCGGAACCATACCTGAAAGACTGTTCCACACAAATACCTTATACGTTCCGCTGCCGAGCGTAAACGTACGCTTTTCATTTTCCTCAAAAGTAATATCCTCAGTAGAAATACTTCTTAGCATATCCCCCTCATACCCTGCAATAATCACAGTAACCGTCTGCTCAGCCCCGTTATTTATAACATCGGCAGACGCACCGTTATTAATAACCGTAAACGGCGATTTTGGACTTGGAGACGGTATGACCGGCGGCATTGATGTTTCAATCGGGTTATGCGATGCACCTTTTGTCTGCGACCAACCCTTGAGATAGCTGCCCTCTTTTATAACGGTATTATGTCTGATGATATGCTGGAGAAGATGAATAAAATTGCGGCTGAGCAGGGGATATCCATTAATCAGCTTGTTATTCAGTGCTGTGAATTTGCGCTGGAGCATCTTAAAACAAATGCCGATGAATAATCGGTATTTTATTCCTGTTTGATTTTTCTTTTTTGTATTGAATTTGGATTTTTGTTATAGTATAATTATTTTATTCTTTTGTTTTTCGGGAGGCATTTATGAATATCGGCGGGTTTCAGAAGCTTTCTTTGCTTGATTTTCCGGGTGAGGTGGCTTGTATTGTATTTACCTCGGGCTGCGATTTTCGCTGTCCTTTTTGTCATAATGCTTCGCTTGTCACATCGGATGATATGCCGCATACGGACGAGTCTGATATTTTTGCTTACCTTGAAAAACGCAGCGGAGTGCTTGACGGAGTGGTTATAACCGGCGGCGAACCGCTTATTCACAGTGATATTAAGGATTTTATTATAAAAATACGCTCACTCGGGCTTAAAATAAAGCTTGACACGAACGGCAGTTTTCCGAAAAAGCTCAAGGAACTGCTGAGCGAAAATTTGCTTGATTATGTTGCTATGGATATAAAGCACACACGTACGGGTTATTCGCTTGCGGCGGATGTGAACGCCGAACTGATACTACCGAAAATCGAGGAAAGCATTTTCTTGCTCAAAAACGCAGATATTCCGGCTGAATTTCGCACAACCTTGGTTAAAGGTATTCACACAGAAAGCGATGCAGGTAAAATTGCAAAGGAGCTTTCGACAAGCCTGCCTTACTATTTGCAGTCATACACCAATTCGGGCGACGTCATTTCACCAAACGGTCTTACCGCCTTTACGGAAGATGAACTCAGCCGTATGCTGCGCGACGCCAAAGAGTTCTGCCCCAATGCGGCGCTTAGAGGCGTAACATAAATTTAACAATATATTGTGGTTATTTTTATTGACACACAATATATATGGTGGTATAATTGCTATTGTCGCAAAAAGAAATAATTAGAAAAGGGGAAAGAAAAAGATGTATCGCGTAGTTAAAAGAGACGGCAAAATTGCCGGATTCAGTATAAAAAAGATTTCAGATGCAATAACCAAAGCGTTCGATGCTCGTGACCGCCGCTATGATAATTCGGTTATCGACTTTTTGGCGCTTAAGGTTACGGCTGACTTTGAACCGAAAATTAAGGACGACTTAATCGCAGTTGAGGATATTCAGGACAGTGTCGAGGACGTTCTCAGCCGTGCAGGATATTCAGACGTTGCAAAAGCTTACATACTCTACCGCCGTCAGCGCGAAAAGCTCAGAAGCGTTGAAGCAACGGCGCTTGACTATAAAAAAGTTGTGGATAACTATCTTAAGGTAAGCGACTGGCGCGTTAAGGAAAATTCAACCGTCACATATTCAGTCGGCGGTCTTATTCTGTCGAACTCGGGCGCAATTACAGCCAACTACTGGCTTTCAGAAATTTACGATGATGAAATTGCAAACGCGCACAAAAACGCGGACATACATATACACGACCTCTCGATGCTTACCGGATACTGCGCGGGCTGGTCGCTCAAGCAGCTTATTCAAGAAGGTCTCGGCGGTATTCCGGGCAAAATAACATCTGCCCCTGCAAAGCATCTTGTTACACTTTGCAATCAAATGGTTAACTTCCTCGGAATTATGCAGAACGAATGGGCGGGCGCACAGGCGTTTTCGTCATTCGATACATATCTTGCTCCGTTTGTAAAGGCGGATAATTTGAGCTATGACGAGGTTAAAAAGTGTATAGAATCGTTTATCTACGGCGTTAATACACCGTCACGCTGGGGTACACAAGCGCCGTTTTCAAACATTACTCTTGACTGGACGGTTCCGGCAGACCTCGCGGAGCTGCCCGCAATAGTCGGCGGCAAAGAAATGCCGTTTAAGTACAAAGACTGCAAAAAAGAAATGGATATGGTAAACAAGGCGTTTATCGAAACTATGATAGAAGGCGACGCCAACGGCAGAGGATTTCAGTATCCGATACCGACATACTCAATCACAAAAGACTTTGACTGGTCTGACAGCGAAAACAACAAGCTCTTGTTTGAGATGACAGCAAAGTACGGTACGCCATATTTTTCAAACTACATAAACAGCGATATGCAGCCGAGCGATGTACGCAGTATGTGCTGCCGTCTGCGCCTTGACCTGCGTGAACTGCGCAAAAAGACCGGCGGATTTTTCGGTAGCGGTGAAAGCACCGGTTCGGTCGGCGTTGTTACGATAGATATGCCGAGAATTGCGTATCTCGCAGCAGATGAACGTGACTTCTACCGCAGACTTGATAAGCTTATGGATATAGCGGCGCGTTCGCTTAAGGTTAAGAGAACGGTAATAACAAAACTGCTTGACGAAGGGCTTTATCCTTACACAAAGCGTTATCTCGGCTCGTTTGATAATCACTTCTCTACAATAGGTCTTGTCGGTATGAACGAGGCAGGTCTTAACGCGAAGTGGATAGGCAAGGATATGACGCACCCCGAGACACAGCAGTTCTCACGCGAGGTATTAAATCATATGCGCGAGCGTCTCTCGGACTATCAGGAGGAATACGGCGATTTATATAATCTGGAAGCTACTCCGGCGGAATCGACTTCATACCGCCTTGCAAAGCACGATATAGAGCAATATCCCGATATAATCACGGCAGCAGAACCCGGCGGTACACCGTACTACACCAACAGCTCACATCTGCCGGTCGGATATACCGATGATATGTTCTCGGCTCTTGACATTCAGGACAGCCTTCAGACTCTGTACACATCCGGTACGGTGTTTCACGCCTTCTTAGGCGAGCGTATGCCTGACTGGCACTCAGCCGCAAAGCTTGTCAGAAAAATAGCCGAAAACTACGAACTTCCATACTATACGCTTTCGCCGACATACTCAATATGCAAAGACCACGGATATCTAAGCGGCGAGCAATATGAATGCCCTGTCTGCCACAGCAAGACAGAGGTATATAGCCGAATTACCGGCTACTACCGTCCGGTTCAGAACTGGAATGACGGTAAGTCTCAGGAATTCAAACAACGTAAGAATTATGTAGTTGGGGCGGCTGCTCTTAATAATACAGCGGTAAAGATAGAAAAACCGGAAAAGTCTGACGAGGAGCGTCTTACCGCTAACTGCACAAGCGGAGCAAATGAGGTTCTTCTGTTTACAACAAAGACCTGTCCAAAGTGCCGTATAGCAAAAGATATGCTCGGTAAAGCAGGCGTTGAATACACGCCTATATTAGCCGAAGAACAGCCCGAGCTTGCACGTAAATACGGAATAAGACAAGCGCCGTCAATAATTTTCAAAGATGACATTGATGACAAGCTGTTTACAGGACTTTCTGATATTCAGCATATGATAAATGCGATTAAACAATAACTACTCTATTGAACAGAAACTGCCGCAGAAAACCTGCGGCAGTTTTGACTGTCGAAAAAGATATATTTTTGCGACAAAAAATTTAAAAATCATCGCCAGCCCCTGTTGCGCCCGCCAAATCCGGGCGCAACAGGGGCTGGCATCATTATCTATAATTTTAATTGCAAAAGTTACTTTTTGGGCAATATTAAAAGGACGCAGCAAAATGCGGCGTCCTTTATTTTTATATTGATTAATGGCAAATAATATTCTCTGTGTCCTTGTCAAAGAGGTGAATTTTGTTAGCATCGAGACCGATTGTAATCTTATCACCGTGCTTCGTTGTAGAACGCGGGTTAACTCTTGCAGTAAAGTCTGTACCTGCAACCTGGAAGTAGAGATATGTCTCTGCGCCCATCATTTCAACGAGACTGATTTCAACATCTGTTGTGCAGCCCGCTGCAGCCGATACAAACGCCGGATCATCATAGAGATCCTCAGGTCTGATACCCATAATAACTTCCTTGCCGTTGTACTGCTTAATCTCAGCTTTGTTACCCTTACCATCCGGAAGCTTAATCTTAAAGCTGCCGTTCTTTAAGTATGTACCATCGCTTGAGCAGTCAACCGTAACATTTAAGAAGTTCATCTGCGGTGAACCGATAAAGCCGGCAACGAACATATTGCAGGGATACTGATAGAGGTTCGTCGGCGAGTCAACCTGCTGAATGATACCATCCTTCATAACAACAATTCTGGTACCCATTGTCATAGCTTCTGTCTGGTCATGTGTTACGTAAATAAACGTTGTCTGAAGCTTTTTATGGAGCTTACCAATTTCAGTTCTCATCTGAACTCTGAGCTTAGCATCAAGGTTTGAAAGAGGCTCATCCATAAGGAATACCTTAGGATTACGAACGATAGCACGACCGAGTGCAACACGCTGTCTCTGACCACCCGACAAAGCCTTCGGCTTTCTGTCGAGCAAATGCTCAATACCGAGTATCTGAGCTGCTTCAATAACCTTTTTCTTTATTTCTTCCTTCGGAACCTTTCTGAGCTTAAGACCGAATGCCATATTTTCAAATACCGTCATATGCGGATAAAGAGCATAGTTCTGGAAAACCATAGCTATATCTCTGTCCTTCGGAACAACGTCGTTCATCAGCTTATCGCCTATGTAAAGCTCGCCTTCCGTTATTTCCTCAAGACCGGCAATCATTCTGAGTGTCGTGGACTTACCGCAGCCTGAAGGACCGACGAAAATTATAAATTCCTTATCTTCAATCTCCAGATTAAAATCCTTTACAGCCGTAAATCCGCCTGTGTATGTCTTATAAATTCCTCTAAGACTTAAACTTGCCATTTCCATGACCTCCTATATGTGTTTTGTACTGATTTTATAGTCAAAAATGTTTAAAATTTAACCACGAATATATTTTAACATAATTATTTCAAGAAAAAAAGGGCTTAATTTACCAAAATTGATTTTAAGATTTTAGTTAAATTGCATAGCAAAAATTTTATGCGTAAAAATCTTGGGTAAATATTAACAAAAATTAATGCCGCCCTTGATATATTTTGACGTTGACCTTGATAAATTACAAAATAGATAGTATAATAAAGCTTAAAGATTAGTAAGCAGAAAGAAGCGATTACATATGATTAAAGTTGGAATATTGGGCGCTACGGGATACGCGGGAATTGAGACGGTCAGGATGCTTGCGTCACACCCCGACGCTGAAATTGTCCGCGTTGTATCACAGAACTTTGTGGGCAAAAAAATATCGGACGTATACCCGAACCTGCGCGGAATTTGCGACATAGAGTGTACCGCACTTAACGAAAATGATATTGCAGCAAACTGCGACGTTGTTTTCACCGCTCTGCCGCACGGCGCGTCAAAAGTTGTAATTCCTTCGCTCTTTAAAAAAGGGCTTAAAATAATAGATTTAAGCGGAGACTTCAGATATAACGACCCCGAAACCTACGAAAAATGGTACGGCGAGCCGCATTCTGCGCCCGACGTACTTGCGCAGTCGGTTTACGGTCTGTGTGAGCTTCACAGAGATGAAATTAAAACACATACTCTTATCGGAAACCCCGGCTGCTACACGACCTGCTCGATTATGGGTCTTGCGCCGCTTGTTGCCAAAAAAGTTGTCGATACAAGGAATTTGATAATCGATGCAAAATCCGGAGTTACCGGTGCGGGCAGAAGCGCATCTCTGCCAAATATATATTCCGAAGTTAACGAGTCGCTGAAGGCTTATAAGGTTGCGACACACCGTCACACTTCGGAAATTGAACAGGAGCTTTCACTCCTTGCCGATGAAGATATTATATTATCATTTACACCGCACCTTGTACCGATGCAGCGCGGTATCCTTGCAACCTGTTACGCAAACCTTACCGAAAAGCTTACTACTAAAGACGCTGTGCAAATTTTTAAGGACTTTTATTACGGTGAAGAATTTGTTCGCGTATACGATGCGGACGAGCTGCCCGAGATAAAGCATATTGCAGGTTCAAATTACGTTGGTCTCGGCGTTGTCGTTGATGAGCGTTTAAACCGTGCGGTTGTTATCTCTTGTATTGATAACTTAATCAAGGGCGCGGCGGGACAGGCCATACAGAATATGAATATAATTTTCGGGCTTGATGAAGGCGCAGGTCTGCGCGCCGTACCGATGTATTTATAACTAAACAGAGGAGCATAAACTTATGCAGGAACTTATCAAAAAAGCAAATATACTTATTGAGGCGCTGCCGTATATGCAAAAATTTTACGGTAAAACCGTTGTAATTAAATACGGCGGCAACGCAATGGTCAGCGAGGACCTTAAAAACAAGGTTATGGAGGACATAACACTCCTTAAATTTATCGGTCTGCACCCTGTGCTGGTTCACGGCGGCGGCCCTGATATTTCGGAAGCCCTAACGCAGTTCGGTATTCAGAGCGAGTTTATAAACGGGCTTCGCGTGACTGACGATGATACTATGCGCGTCGCGCAGATGGTACTTATCGGAAAGACAAATAAAGAAATTGTCTCGCTTATTACCAACAAGGGCGGCAAGGCAATCGGTATATCCGGCATAGACGGCAGGTTTATGAAATGCGAAAAACAAACGACCGAGGTAAACGGCAAAGCGGTTGATCTCGGATATGTCGGTAAAATTAAAAGTATCGATGAAAAGATGATTGAGTTTTTGGCAAACGACGACTATATACCTGTAATTGCTCCGATAGGCGTAGATGAAACCGGTCAAAGCTATAACGTAAACGCCGACACGGTTGCGGGCGCGGTTGCGGCAGCTCTTAAAGCCGAAAAATTAATTCTTTTGACCGATACACCGGGAATAAAGTCGTCACCCGACGCCGATGATATTATCTACGAAATAAACCGTGAAGAAATCTACAAAATGATTGATGAGGGCACAATAGTCGGCGGAATGATACCGAAGGTCAAGGGCGGACTTGAGGCTTTAAAGAGCGGCGTAGAGAACGTACATATTATTGACGGACGCATACCGCACTGTTTATTGCTGGAGATATTCACCGATACGGGTATCGGTACAATGATTACTAAATAAGGCTATTTAAATACGGCGATTACCGAATTTGCGGTAACCGCCTTTATTATTTCGCGCATAATTGGTTTCTTAACTGCTATACAACCGTGAGTAGGACGTCTTAAATCCTCAATGCAGTGCATAAATATCGCCGACCCTCTGCCGGGAATACAATCCTTGTTAAAGCTTGTCGCTAAGCCGTAATCATATAAACCGGGATATGCCGTCATATGCTCGGCGCTTTTAAAATCCCGCTCCGCTGCCGACAGGTCAACAAGCCGATTATAATACTTCGACTCTGTATCGTCAACCCAATACATAGTATCGCTTAATTTAAAATACTTTATTTTTGCGCCGGGATTTTTATCGGTTCCGAATGCACATAAAAACCTAAAAACACCCAAAGGCGTATTTAAATCACCCTCCCGCTTATTTTGCGTTACTCCGCGGCCCATTGCACAAGGCGCAGAAAACAGACGGACATACCCTCTCCCGCAGCGGTGAAAAACATCCAGTCTGCCCCGTCCCTTATATAAAAACTTCACGGATATAAACATAAAAATCACCAATACAATTTTATTTTCAACTCCAAATACTATTTACTGATAATTTGCTATTTTTCTCATTATTTTTGATATCTTTTACTGATTTTATTAAACATAATTGAAAATTTATTAAAAATTTGGTATAATCGAGACATCTTTTATATGAGGAGTATCATTATGAAAAAACAATTTATATCCGTTTTGCTTGCAATACTTATGTGTGTTTCAAGTCTTACGGCAATACCTGTTTTTGCCGACTACCCGTCGTCACTCAGCGCAAAGGAGCTTCTTAAGCTTTCGTTGGATTACTGTAATAATATGGATTTATCACAGTATATTGACGACAGCGCAATGACTGAGTACAAAACATCTTTGGCAAGTGCTCAGAGTAAATATGACGCTTCGGCAGCGAGCAGCGAGCTCACTTCGGCGCGAGATGACCTCGAAAAGAAAAAGGCGGCGCTCATGTTCGTTCAATCAACCGACCCCGGAAATCCTCTGCCTATGAGAGATTTTGACAATACAGGAATTGTCAAAGATATGGGAATAGGCTGGAACCTCGGTAACACAATGGACGGTCATGGAGGTATGCATCCGGGTGAAACATCATGGCAGAGTGTAAGAACCTCAAAAGCGCTTATCAAGGCGGTACACGACACAGGCGTTAACACCGTCAGAATTCCTGTCACTTGGGGCGATATGATAGACGATGAAAACGGCTATGCTATTGACGAAGCATGGATTGGCAGAGTGCAGGAAATTGTGGATTACTGTATGGATCTCGGTATGTACGCGATAATCAACATTCACCACGACGGCGTTATCAACTCGGGCGGATGGCTTAATGTTGCGTCCGATGATATTGATGCGGTCTACGAAAAATACACTTGCGTATGGAGAAATATTGCTAACCGTTTCAGAGATTATGACGAACATCTGATCTTTGAGTCAATAAACGAAATCAGCTGTATGGATACAGATGACAGCAACAAGAACTCGGATGCTGCTAAAAAATATGATGTGCCGATTATCATGAACCTAAATCAGATTTTCGTAAACGTTGTCCGCTCGACGGGCTCTAACAACGAACACCGCTGGCTGGCCGTGCTCTCACACTTTGCAAACGCTAAGGATAATTATTTTAAAATGCCGACAGATTCATACAATACAAAGAACCGCCTGATGTACTCGGCTCACATCTATAAGAGCACGACCGAGCCGAGATGGGAATATAACAAATTTATAAACGATAAAAACGTTGAAAAAGACGGCGTAAAGTCAATGGTTGACGGTATAAAGAGTATGCGCACAGCAAGTGCAACCAAAAACTACCCGCTTATACTCGGTGAGTACGGAAACCGCTATTACCCTCTAAGCAGTTCTGATTCGGGCTGGAACGAAACAGAGCGCGCATGGTACTGCGAGATAGTAACACGCGCGTGCCAAGTTGCAAATGTTGTCCCCTGCTTCTGGGATCAGGGCTGGCAGGGTGAATTTGAGAGTATGAATACCGTAAAGGGCCTTTATGTAATATTCGACCGCGCAAAGCTTGAGCCTATGGACAGAGAAATTACTGATGGACTTGCGCGCGGAATGTATCTTAGTCCTACCTCTAAAAACAAGAACTATGATATGAGCGATATCAAAAAAACACCAAGTATAACCCAAATCACCGACATTACTGTTCCCGACAGCATTGAAATGACAGTCGGTGAGACCAAAAAAGTTGACTTTTCGGTTCAGCCCGGCGATACTAATGACGTTGTTCTCTGGAAGACTGACAACGACAGCGTAGCGACAGTATCAAACGGTACAATTGTCGCATCGGGCATAGGCTGCGCCACAATACACGCCTTCTCACAAAGCGGCAGTGTTGATAAGGAAATCCACGTGATCTCAAAAGCGAAGCAGAGTGCCGCTCCCGCACAAGCGATAACAACCGATAAAGACGAATACACCGTTGTAACCGGAAAGTATGGAAGTATAACAGCTTCAGCCGGTAATGGCGAGCAGCTTTATTACACCTCGTCGAACCCCGATGTTGTGACAGTTAATAAGTTTGGCAGACTCTCCGGCATAAACGAGGGTACGGCATATGTGACTATAACAGCCGAAACAGGTCTTGTAAAGACGGTTAAGTTAAACGTATCGGCAACAGAGACTACTGACGCCATGAATGTTTCAGTTCACGCACTGTATCAGGACGATGCGAAAAAGTACTACGGCACCGAGCTGGGCGCGCCCATTAGAATTACAGGCGATGGTCAGTACACTGCAACACTTGACTTAGACACCGAAATGTCCGCAAACGGCAAAAAAGCGGGTATCACAGGTCTTGTAAACCTGACCGCGATATACCTAAAAGACAGAGATGTGACTGATGGCAACGCCGCTGCATCGCCCGTTGACGCGTGCACAATAAAATACGACCGTGTTGTTGTGGACGGACAGGAACTGACTATAACCACACCCGACCCGGCAGGCGACATATTCAACGGTCAGGTATTTGACACCGGCGGCCCTATAAACGCGTGGAACAACGGAAACGTAAAAGAAGTCAACACAGACAAAACAAATCACGTTGTTAGCCTTACAACTCCTACATCAAAGAAAATTGAAATCACATTTACGCTCAGCGGTGTACACTTTAAGGAAGAGGTAAAACCAAATGTTAATCCGGTTACAGACCTTGTTCCCAACTGTGAAACCGAAGTTTGCGCAAGAAGTAATGAGACCGTGGAAATATCGGTTAAAGCAGAGCCAAAAGACACGACGGAGAAAATTATGTTTGTATCTAAAAACAGCGCCGGCGTAATCACAGAAGCTATATCTGCCGCACCAGACGCAAACGGAATTGCTAAGACAAACATTCATATCACAGGTCTCGGCGGGGAAATTACAGCGATGAGCGAAAACGGAAAAAGAGTAATTTTCAACATATATAAATCGGTTGAACCGATTATAGAAAACGATGTGATTACAGGCGTATCAGGATACCTCGGCGATAACATACCGGAACATTATAAAGTTATTATTGCTGTATACAATGAAGACGGAACAGTAAGCAATGTAGTACCTTTAGACGGCAATAAGACAAATATAGAAAACGGTATATTAACAATTGGACAATTAAATATTCACATTAATTCCACACAGACCTCAAAAGTATTTGTCTGGGAAAACACTGAGAATTTAAAACCCCTCAGTAAATAGATAATAAGAAACGCCCCGAAACAGAAATTTCGGGGCGTATATTTAGTTTTTTCCCTTAAGTATCGGGCGCAGACATTTATATTTTATACTTTAATATTTAATCTGTCAAGCCTTACAGTCCGAGGACGGAATAATTATTCCGTCCTACATTTTTTGAACTTTTTCGGGTGTTCTGCCGTCTAATACTATATACATAAAAAGGGAGAAAAGCGATAGTTGGTGCGAGAGGCGCCAAACTACATAATTTTATACGCCTGCCGCGGTCTTTCCGAGTGCATTGCAATTAATAACCGCTTCGTCGTCGGGCGCTTCATTTGCCATAACGCTTTCATACACTAAATTTGCACCAGCGGCGCTTACACGCTCCTCCCAAGAGCGCATCCATTCTCCGTCACCCCATCCGTATGAGCCGAAAAGTGCGACGTTTTTACCCGATAATTTACCTTCGAGTTCTGTAAAAAACGGTTCAAATTCGCTTTCCTCCAAAACCTCAGCGCCCATAGCGGGGCAGCCCAAAATCAGTGTATCGTATCCCGCAGCCGCGTCTGCCGATGTTTCCGAAACATTGAAAATTTCTGTTTCGGCGTTCACTTCCTTTGCTCCGTCCAATACCGCTTGTGCCATAGCTTCGGTATTACCCGTACCACTCCAATAAATAATTGCTGTTTTACCCATTATGTAAAAACCTCCTAAAATTATATTAACAGACAATAGCCTGATAATTTACTGTGCCGCGCAAAAAAGCTGTGTCAAGGTCCTGCCTTCGGACAGCCGTCTTACTAATGTTTTTCTGCAAATTCTGTATCTGCCGAATAATTCTTTTGTCTTTTGCTCATTGTGATAGACCTTCCATTCCCCGGTAAACAAACAGGGCTCTTTATTTATAAACCCATAAATATCATACAAAGGATAGCCTAAAAAAGCACCTATTTCGTGCGGAAAATCCTCGGATTTAAGCCTCTGCTTCAGAAAATCCAAATATGATTTAAGCGTAAACTCCTGCGGATAACCGCAAGACTTTAAAAACATCAAAATTTCATTTTTTTTAAGATACTGTTTTAGCTTTTCCTTTCTGAACACCATTACAAGCGCGCGTTTCTCACATTCACACAAAACCTCAAAATAAATATCTTTTGCATTCATTTCTTTGTTCAGACAATTTATCTTTGATAACATATCAGGGTCCTTTTTCCTATAACACGCAACTATGTTGGCGGGTTTTATTCCTGCTAAAGCGGGCGCACAATGATATGCGATTATTTCTTCAAGCATATTATCCTCCTATTATTTTTGTGTTAGATGTAACTAACTTATGCTTAAAAATTTAAACTGTCTGAAAATAGTCTGTCAATGCTCTGTTCAAGGCACAGGCGCTTGAAGAATGACAGCGCTTAATCTCCGCGCCGACCTTTTGTGCCTGCTGTGACGCCACACGCACCATCTTATGCGCCACTGTTTGCGTAAATACAATTACCATATCGGGATTTCCAATCTTATTTTTAAAATCAGCGGGACATTGCGTAAATACCTTGCACTTACATCCGTGCTTTTTACATATTTCCTTATACTTACAGTGCATTCTGTCGTGTCCGCCCACTATTACAACACTCATTATTCTTACCTCCGTATTGCAGTACAATCTTAAATCAATACATATACCGCCTTGGTTAGTTATAGCTAACTACATTTGTAGTTTAACACAACTAACTCAATTTGTCAATATGTATTTTTAAATTTGACAAAAATCTAAAAAAATGTTATAATACTTGTACAATTTAATATGAAACGCAAACGACACACGTATTACCTATAGGTATGTAAATCTGATTACGGAACGTAATCGGATTTTTTTATTTGGTAATACGTGTGTCGTTTTGTGTAAAAAGGGAGTGTATATTTATGCCAAAAAATCAATTTGAAAGAATGGTGTTTGCCTTTCTTACGGTGCTTGTTACTGTACATAGCTATGTATTCTACAGCCTATATGTCGTAAACGGAAACACACTTATGACAGTTACAGGTTCGCAAAGTGTCCTGGGTGCGATAAATACTCAGGGCGGCGTGTATATGTTCGGACAGTTTCTACCCATATGGGCGGTAGTATTGGTGGAATTTTGTTTTGCATACTTACTTGAAATCATTATGGGCAGTCCTTGCTCATTCAGGCTCGCGTCAAAAATTTTTGACCCTCAAAAGACGCACCCTGTCATTTTTGAGTCTGCGATAATCTGTGCGACTGTCGGGCTGATGTGTCCTGCGATGAGCCTTATTGCAGCGTTTTTATACTATCCGTATTATATGGGCTTTAATGCTGTAACACTGATTGCAAATTGGATTAAGCTTGTATGCTTTAACTTCCCGTTTGCATTTTTCACACAGCTATTTTTCATTCAGCCGCTTATACGAACAGTATTTAAACTGGTATTCAGAAGATTTGACGCAGATAATGCCTAATAAATACGGCTATGAGAGATTTCATCGTTTCTCATAGCCGCTTTATTTATAATTATTTCTTATAAATTTGTAATTATATCAATACACTTTTCTATACCTATCTGACTGCTGTTAAGTGATAATGTATAATTATGTACTTGTCCCCATTTGTGACCTGTGCAATAATTATAGTTAACTTTACGGCGTTCGTCAGTTTCTTTCATAAGCTTTAACGCTTTCTCATCAGACACATTATATATCTCCATTATTCTTCTCTTTTTGATTTCTGTATCTCCATATATGAATACATTGAAGCAATCATAATCTTTAAGAATAAAATCGGCGCACCGTCCTATAATAACACAGGATTTTTTTAATGCACACTCTTTGATAATTCCGGTCTGAATATTAAAAATATAATCTTCAAGCGCCATACCGTTAGGAGTTCTGCTTAAAAATGAATACGCAAATTTGCTTTTACTTGGCGCATATTCTCCGGCTTCTTTAATAAAATCCTTAGACAAACCACTTTCTTCTGATATTCTTTCGATAATATTTTTATCGTAATATTCATAATTTAGTTTTTTTGCAACGGCTTCGCCTATATACCTTCCGCCGCTTCCGAACTCACGGCTTATCGTTATAATTTTTTGCTTCATTATTTATAAACCTCCATAAAAATTTATTATTCCAATACATTAATTTTTGTTTTATAAATACGCTTCATAAAAATACACGCAATCACGGCTGAAACAAATTCAGCTATTGGAAATGTAAGCCAAATCGTCCACGCATAATCAATTGATTTTACGGCCAGTAAAGAAAATCCAAAAGCAACAGGCAATACAAATACAAGCTGTCTGCATATTGATATTATAAGCGACTCCATACCGGCGTTTAAAGCCTGAAAAATCCCTTGAAACGCAATATTAAGTCCGGCAAAAATGAAACTCAAAGAAATAATCCTCATAGCGCTTATACAAAGCGACTGTGTTATTCCGGACAAATCGAATATTTTTGCGAGAGGATAAGCAAAGCCTTCAATAACTGCAATTCCTATAAGCATTATAACGAGTGTATAAATAATGCCGTATTTTACTCCGTCTTTGACGCGCTTTTTATTTCTCATTCCGTGATTAAATGAAACGATAGGTGTTATCGCGTCGCGCAGTCCGAACGCCGCAAACAAAATAAACTGTTGTATTTTATAATACAGACCGTAAGCCGTAACCATAGCCTCGTTGACCCTTATAAGAATAATATTAAACCCGTAGGTCATAAACGACATTACCGCCTGTGCGATAATTGCCGGCAAGCCTATTGTATATATTTGTTTAATTATTCCGCCGGACGGCTTTAAATATTTTACTCCGTTCTTTACAGAAGTATTGAATTTTATATGGAATATAAAGGCAAATATTGCGGATGCAATCTGACCAATAACTGTAGCGTATGCTGCACCGTTTACACCTAATTCCGGAAGCCCGAAAAATCCATAAATTAGAATCGGATCAAGTATTATATTAAGTGCCGCTCCGGTAATCATTGCAATAGTCGAATACATTGAAAGACCGGTTGCCTGAAGCAGCTTTTCAAATACAGCAAAGTAAACATTGCCCACTGATATTATACAGCATATTCTCAGATAGCTTACCGACATATCAAATATTACGGGATTATTAGTCTGTGTAGAAATATACGCCTTAACCCCGATCAAACCAAACAGAAAAAATACCGCAAATATAACTATTCCGAGAAAAATCGAATTTCCGCAGACATACGATGCTTTTTTATAGTCTTTCATACCGAGACTTTTTGAAAGCAATGCGTTAGCACCGACGCCCGTTCCTATACCTACTGCAATCATAAGCACCTGAACCGGAAAGGCAAGAGTAAGTGCGTTAAGCGCCAACTCGCCGTTTTCTGCCATATTTGAAACAAACGCACTGTCCACAATATTGTAAAAAGCCTGTAATACCATTGAACAAATCATAGGAACTCCCATAGCCGGCATAAGTTTTCCTATCGGCTGCGTTCTCATTCTGTCTACTGATTTTTGTTTTTCCATATTTTCCTCCTAAAAATACAATTATTGAAGTCTTTTCAGGAAAGCTGTCATAACCTAAACGAAAAAATGCGTAAATCCAAAATCCGGATTTACGCATTCGCTACTCGATTAATAATATTATAGCAAAACTATATAACATATTCAACAGGCAATTTTCACAAAAATAATTTTATTTTTCATCTCTGTCTCCGATAATCCAATAATCGCATGTGTCATAACCTTCCGCGACAGTATGACGGCGTATCAGCTTGCCGTGCAGCATTTCTACGGTAGTATGGTCTGTTTTATATAAAACACGTTAAGATTTGCGTTTACTCTATATGATTTTATTTTGCGCTTTCTGAACCCTCTCAGTCACACTCCGCGTGCCAACTCCCCGTAGGGGCGGCCTTTTGGCAATTTAACTCCTCCTTATTTTATGCATATATTTAAAAAGAGACTAATACTCTCGTATCAGCCTCTTTTTGGAGCTACCTAGCGGAGTTGAACCGCCGACCTCGTCCTTACCAAGGATGCGCTCTACCTACTGAGCTAAGGCAGCATTGGCGATCCGGATGGGGTTCGAACCCACGACCTCCAGCGTGACAGGCTGGCATTCTAACCAACTGAACTACCGGACCGCATAAACAGCTATATTATAATATCATATGCTTGACCAAATTGTCAATACTTTTTAGGGATTTTTATTATTTTTTTGCTTCGGCAGACGCTTTTATTTTCTTAGCCGTCCTCGGAAAAGCGTTCGGCGTAGGTTTTGTCTTTCTTATAACCGCAATTGTCCGCACTATATCTGTTTCGGGCAGAGCGACTGAATAAATATTTTCTATCTTTCCGCCAAGGTTTCCTATCATCGCCTTAGCGGCGGAAATTTCCTCATCTGCATCCCGCGCTTTAAGCGCAGCAAACATACCGCCGACCTTTACATACGGCAGACAGTATTCGCACAAAACCGTCATATTTGCTACCGCCCTTGATGCGACTATATCAAAGCTTTCTCTGTACGCCTTATCACGCGAAAGCTCTTCGGCTCTTGCGTGTATACACTGATTACCGCTTAACCCAAGCTCTTCTGTAACGGTATTTAAAAAATTAATTCGCTTGTTTAACGAGTCAATCAGCGTCAGTTCAAGATCCGGGCGCAGAATTTTAAGCGGAATTCCGGGAAAACCGGCTCCGGTACCCACATCCGCAATTTTTGCACCCACTCCGAAATCAACCGCAGAAAGCGGCAGCACGGAGTCGAGAAAATGCTTTACCGCGATACCGTCATCATCGGTTATCGCGGTTAAATTAATTTTCTCGTTCCACTCCTTAAGCAGCCGTGAATATGCTTCAAACTGCTTGATTTGCTGCGGTGTTATTTCAATATTTAGTTTGTTTAGTCCGTTTTTAAATAATTCAGTATTCATAATTCTGTTTTCTCTTTAAAACGACATCTGCGAGCTGTCGGGCAGCATATCAAGAATTCCGTTATCGGCAAGAATATCCACCGTTGTTTTGGTTATGCCCGCGCGGTTCTTTAAATCTTCTTTTGAGAGGAACTCGCCGTCTTTTTTGGCTTCTTCGATTGACTCTGCAGCTCCTGTTCCGACGCCCGGGAAAGAATTAAGCGGCGGTATTATTTTGCCGTTCTTCTTTCTGAATTTATACGCGTGACTTTCATATAAGTCCACGGGTGCAAACTCAATGCCGCGTTCATACATCTCAAGGCATATTTCAAGAATTGTAAGCAGACCCTTCTCATTAGCCGTCGCACTATTACCCTTGAGCTTAATCTTCTTCATTTCCGACACAACTTTGTCTTTTCCCTGTGCCATAAGTGTCACATCGAACAAGTCGGCTCTTACAGTGAAGTACGCCATATAAAACTCAGTCGGATAGTGTACTTTAAAGTATGCTATTCTGAGCGCCATCATTACATATGCCGCAGCGTGCGCCTTCGGGAACATATATTTAATCTTTTTACACGACCCTAAATACCAGTCCGGAATGTTATTCTCACGCATCGCATTTTCAAATTCCTCAGGCATACCCTCTTTGGCGGCTCTGCCCTTTCTGACAAACTCCATTATCTTAAACGCCGTACTCGGGTCAAGTCCGTGCTGAATAAGATATACCATAATATCGTCACGCAGACCGATAACTTCCGAAAGCGTACAGGTCTTTGCCTTAATCAAATCCTGTGCGTTATTAAGCCAAACATCGGTACCGTGCGACAGACCCGAAATAATCAAAAGCTCAACAAAAGTCGTCGGCTTGGTTTCAACCAGCATTCCGCGTACAAAATTTGTTCCGAACTCCGGCACTCCGAAAGTTCCGACTTCGCTGCCAATCTGCTCAGGCTTTACTCCCAAAGCTTCGGTTCCGCGAAACAGACTCATTGTCTCCTTATCGTCAAGCGGTATTTTAAGCGCGTCAATCCCGGTCAAATCCTCAAGCATTCTGATTGTTGATGGGTCATCGTGACCGAGTATATCAAGCTTTAACAGATTGTCGTGTATAGAATGGAAATCAAAGTGCGTCGTGATTATGTCGCTGTCCTTCTTATCCGCCGGATGCTGAATTGGCGTAAAGTCGTGGATATCCATAGTCTTTGGGCAGACGATAATACCGCCCGGATGCTGTCCCGTGGTACGCTTTACATCGACGATACCCTTTGATACACGCTTTAGCTCCGCTTCCGGCGCTTCAATTTCCTTCGCCTCATAATACTTACGCGCAAACATAATTGCAGTCTTATCGGCTATTGTACCGATTGTACCCGCCTTGAATACGTATTCCTCACCGAACAGCTCACCTACGTACTTATGCGCAGTCGCCTGATATTCACCCGAAAAGTTAAGGTCTATATCGGGCACCTTATCGCCCTTAAAGCCTAAGAATGTTTCAAACGGTATGGTAAGACCATCTTTATGCAGCGACGCGCCGCACCTCGGGCAAACCTTGTCCGGCATGTCAATACCCGTTGGATACTCGCCGTTTTCATAGAACTCACTGTACTTGCACTCCGGGCATACATAGTGAGGACACAGCGCGTTAACCTCGGTTATATCTGACAAAAACGCGACAAACGATGAGCCTACACTGCCTCGGCTTCCGACCAAGTATCCGGCTTCATTGGATTTCTTAACCAGCTTATGCGCTATCATATACATAACCGAATAGCCGTACTTTACGATACAGTCAAGCTCTCTGTCCATACGCTCCTCAACTATTTTCGGAAGTTCGTCGCCGTAAATTTCGTGTGCCTTTTTGTGACACATATCGACCAAATCCTGTTCGCAGTTTTCAATTGTCGGCGGGTATGAACCATCCTTAACCGGCTGAATATTTTCAACCATATCCGCGATTTCAAGCGTATTATCGATTACTATTTCCTCGGCTCTGTCACCCAAATAGCTGAACTCGTCAAGCATCTCCTGTGTTGTTCTCAAATAGAGCGGCGCCTGATTGTCAGCGTCCTCAAAGCCCTGACCGCCGAGAAGAACACGACGGTAAACCTCATCCTGTGGGTCCATAAAGTGAACGTCGCAGGTTGCCACTGTTTTTCTGCCGACATTGTCGCCCAAAGCGACAATTCTTTTGTTTATCTCAATCAGTTCATCATCGCCGCTGACTTCGCCCGTACGCTTCATAAAGGCGTTATTGCCAAGCGGCTGTATCTCTAAGTAGTCGTAGAACTTTGCAATTTCGCGCAGCTCTTCCTCAGGCTTTTTTGCCACAATCGCGCGGTACAGCTCGCCCGCCTCACACGCCGAACCGACAATAATGCCCTCGCGGTATTTATGCAGCAAGCTTTTCGGTATACCCGGTCTGCGGTAAAAATAGTCAAGGTTCGACTTTGAAATCAGCTTATATAAGTTTTTAAGTCCCTCATAGTTCTGTGCAAGAAGAATTATATGATATTTTCTGTTTTTGATAACCGGATCATCTTTTGACGGTATCTCAATTTTTTTATCAAGCTCCACCGCCTCTTTCCAGTCGGTCATCTCCATCATTTTTATAAAGCATCTCGCTGTTGCCTCCGCATCGTCCGATGCCCTATGATGATTTTCAAGACTAACACCCAAACGCTCACACATAATATCCAACTTATGCTTGCTTTCGTTCGGAAACAATTTTCTTGACATCTCAAGCGTATCCATCACGTCGTTATCAAAATATAACCCGACTCTTCGTGCCGCGGCATATATAAAGCTTATATCAAATTTTGCGTTATGCGCCACAAGAACCGCGCCGCCGCAGAATTTCTTAAATCTCGGCAAAACCTCGTCAATCTTAGGCATATTTTCGACCATTTCGTTCGTTATTCCGGTGATATCGGTAATTTCCGCACTTATCTCCTTTTCGGGATTGACAAGCTGTGAAAATTTATCGACAACCAATCCGCCGCGGACTTTAACCGCGCCGAACTCGGTTATTCTCTCGGTCTCGGGACTGAGACCCGTTGTCTCAAGGTCAAATACTACATACTCTCCGCCCTTAAGCTCACGGATATGATTTAAGGTCTTTGAGCTGATATCGTCAATCAGATACCCTTCCATACCGTAAATCATTTTGAAATTCTTTACGCCCTGCGCCGCCTTACGCGCGTCAGGGAAGCCCTGTGCCACGCCGTGATCTGTAATCGCCATTGCGGGATGCCCCCAATACTCGGCGCGCTTTACAAGGTCGCCTATTGAAGTAACCGCGTCCATTGCGCTCATCTTGGTATGCATATGCAGCTCAACGCGCTTTCTCGGATATGTATCTTGGCGCACCACGGGCTTTGGCATAAGCGTCGCGGCGTTTACTTTAACCACAAACTTTTTAACATAATCATCATATTCATACGAACCCGAAACACGCAGTCTGTTTCCGTCCTTTGCTATATCTACAAGCGATTTAAGTTTGTCCGTTGCTCCGAATGCACGGCAGTTTGTTGCCCATTCATCGTCTCCGATTGAAAAACTGACTGTTGTATTTGAGCGATTTCCTTTTACAAAATCACGGCTGTCGCAATCGAAAATCTCGCCTTCAATAATACAGTTTTTTATTTCTTCGCTTAAACTGATGATAGGCATTGGCTCGCCGTCAATCCGCTTACCGAACGACTTCGCTGCCTTGTGACTTTCCTGCGGCTTTTTAGGCGGCTCAAATATAACTTTTTGCACAAGCTCGCTTTCTATCTCTGCCTGACGCTTCAAATATTCTTCTTTATTGGTCTTTTTAGCTTCAAGCTCCACTCCGACCTTCATATTAAATCCGAAATCCAGCCTCTTTTGCATAAAAACGGGAAAACCCATATTTTCAAGAATTTTCGTACTACCCGTGATGTCGGTAACCTTCAAAATATTTTCTTTGATAAAGCACTTTGCGCACGATAAAAAAGCCCTCGCCGAATCGTGAAACGCTTCAAAAACGCTGACTAAATAGTTTAAATAATCCTCAGTTAAGCTTTTTTTTGGATACTTTACAAATATATCAAAACGTTTAAGACCGTATTTCTGCTTAGTCATAGTGACAAAATTCCGCGTATCGCCGACTGGCAGAAAATCATCGCCTTCTATGTATAAATCTATCGCCTGCGCACCCGCATCAACATTGCACGATAAAATTTTATATTCGTCAAGCTTTTCAGCGTAATTCTCCATAACGCTCACCTTGTCAAATATGTCAAGTATTCTGGGCGTCATACGAATTTTCCCCCTTCCGAATAAACCTAATCCGTCATTTTATGTATTTCACTAATTAAAACGTCCGTTATTTCGCTTTCTGCGACTTTTTTTATAATCTCGCCGTTTTTAAACAAAACCGCACAGCCGTCGCCGCCCGCAATGCCGATATCAGCGTCCTTCGCTTCTCCCGGTCCGTTTACGATACAGCCCATAACCGCGACTTTAAGCGGTTTTTTTATATCTTTGACCGCCGCGTTTATTTTTTCTGCAATCGGTATTAATTCAATTTTAGTCCTCGCACAGGTCGGACAGGATACCACATCAACATAGTCGCCGCCCATATCAACCGATCGGAGGATACGCTTTGCCGCCTCAACCTCACGCAGCGGGTCGTCGGTCAGCGAAACACGAATTGTATCGCCTATTCCGTCAATCAAAAGCGCACCTATTCCGACAGCTGATTTAATAATCCCCTGCTCGGTGGTACCCGCCTCGGTCACACCGAGATGAAGCGGATAGTTAAACTGCTCGCTTGCTGCGCGGTATACCCGAACAGTTGTCTTAACGCTTGATGACTTCATAGATAAAACAATATTATCGAACCCGAATTTATTTAAAATTTCAATATGCCCCTTCGCGCTCTCTACCATTGCCGCCGCAAGGTCTCCGCCGCATTTTTCAAGCAGTCCCTTTTCAAGCGACCCGCCGTTTACACCAATTCGTATCGGAATATTTTTGCGTTTTGCCGCATCAGCCACAGCCTTTGCCCTATCTTCGCCGCCGATATTTCCGGGATTTATTCTCACCTTATCTATTCCACGCTCAATCGCCATAAGCGCAAGTTTATAGTCAAAATGAATATCCGCAACCAAAGGAATAGTCGTATTTTCTTTAATTTTTTCAATCGCCTTTGCGCTCTCCTCATCGGGCACTGAAAACCTTACGATATCACAACCTGCACTCTCAAGCGCCTTAATCTGAGCAATTACGCGGTCTATATCACTTGTCGGCACATTAGTCATCGACTGCACCGCCACCGCGTTGCCACCGCCGATTTTCACCCCGCCGATATCTATAACTTTAGTCATTTCAAACACTCCAAAATTAAATAATCCCCAATATTGCTATTTTATCATATTAAGATTTTTAATTCAAGTACTTTATTCGTAAGTTTTCGAGGAGAGGAACATATGATTGATTTTTGCACTGTTATATGATAAAATTTATTTAATAAAAAAGAATAATCGAAAGGAACTTTAGCCCAACAATATTTTGACGGGTATAAGCCGAAATTTGAAAGGAATTAACAAATGAAAAATCCATGGGAAGAAATTTCATTAACCGATTATGAAAATCATATGAAGCTTGATTCGGTTATGCAGTTACAAGCTATGAATGAAATGATGAAAGGTCAATTTGACGCTTATCCCATTACCAATGTAATGATATTGGGTATTGCAGGCGGCAACGGTCTTGAACATATCTCAAAAGACAAATTTAAAAAAGTATATGGAGTAGATATTAATTCTTCTTATTTAGAAGAAGTTATTCGCAGATACCAAAATTTAAATGGTATTTTGGAATGTCTATGTATTGATTTGATAAATGAAGCTGACAAACTGCCAAAATCTGATATGGTCATTGCAAATCTGCTTATTGAATATATAGGATATGAATGTTTTAAGTATGTAGTTAAGCATGTAAATCCTAAATATATATCGTGTATTATTCAAATTAACGTCGAGGATAATTGGGTGTCAAATTCGCCGTATTTGCACGTTTTTGACGGATTGGAACAAGTGCATCATCAAATGGAAGAACAAGCATTGGAAAAAGCAATGCTTAAAATCAACTATCATCCAATAAAAACTTTAGAACATATGCTGCCTAACGGAAAAAAATTAGTACAGATAGATTTTGAAAGATAAAACATATTTGGAACAGAGCGCAGTCTGTGTTTTTTAGGGCTCCCGAAAACGCTTACGTTTTTGGGAAGAGGAGGAACAACGCAGCGGGTGACTGATTTTTGTGCAAACAAAAATCGGAACAGAGCGCAGTCTGTTCCGACGAATTGGTGCGCCAGGAGGGATTCGAACCCCCGACCTAACGGTTCGTAGCCGTTCACTCTATCCAGCTGAGCTACTGGCGCATTTCTATTCCGAACTTTTTTATTATACCACCTTAACGTTTTTTTTGCAAGTCATTTTTGTAAACTTTTTTCAATATATTTTTCACAATTATTTATCCAATATTAACCTTGAGTTCATTAATTATTAACAATAACGTGTTATTATGGTATTGTAAAAAGCGGCGGTTTAAATACTGCCGGGAAAGGAGCGAACATTATGCTATGCAATGTCAAAAGCGGAAATGTGACAGCACTTCTCTCAAGCCTTACCGGCGCTGATGAAAAGGAAATTGAAGCCTTATTGTTAACCGGTCTTACACCTTGGGTCGTTGCGTCACGTTATGGAAAATACGATGAGTTTAAAACAATAGTAAAAAGCAATTATGCAATGCATCTTCAGGTGTTGATTAACAATAATGAAATTTCCGTGAGTGACGCCAATGAAATGTATAATAAAATCAGCGATTATTAAATTATTGACAGACAAAATCCTATGATGTATAATAAAAATAGGAATTTAACATATATCGGAGAAAATTATGAACAACATCAACTATCAGCGTGTGCTTGATAAGATTTTAAATAATATCGGCAATAATACAAAAAAGCTTTTACTTCATAGCTGCTGCGCACCGTGCAGCAGCTATGTTTTAAAGTATCTTACCGAATATTTTGATATAACGGTTCTCTATTATAATCCAAATATCACAGACAGCGATGAATATGAAAAAAGAAAGAGCGAGCAAATCAGGTTAATTAATGAAATGCCGAAAGTTCATAATATAAACATACTTGATACAGAGCACGATAAAAGCGAATTTTACAAAATTGCAAAGGGACTTGAAAACTGCCCCGAATGCAGCGAAAGATGCCTAAAATGCTATCGATTGAGACTTGAAAAAGCCGCAGAAATTGCTAAGGAAAACGGATACGACTATTTTTGCACAACGCTTACCATAAGTCCCCTTAAAAG